>QEUW01000023.1 GCA_003577005.1 Chloroflexota bacterium
ACCGGCGTCTGGGACCCCGACCGCAACACCAACGAATTTTGCGCTGCGTTGCCTACCTGGCGTGACCACGGCGTGCTGGCCTTTACGGTCAACTTTCAGGGTGGCGGCGCCATCTATGAGCCCGAGGTCTACGACCACTACGACAACAACGGCTTCACCCCGCAGGGTGAACTCAAGCTCGCCTACGCCGACCGCATGAGCCGTGTGCTCGCCCGCGCCGACGAACTAGGCATGGTGGCGATTGTCGGCTTCTTCTACTGGAAACATGTCCAGAAGCTGGCGGATGAGGCAGCCGTCTGGCGAGCGGCGCACTCGGCGCTCGACTTCCTGGCCGGCAGCGGACATCGCAACATCCTCATCGAGATCGCCAACGAGACCGACATCACCGGCTTTGGTCACGCTATCTTCCAACCCGGCGAGGCGCACAAGATGATCGACGCGCTGCGCCAGCGGCACCCGCAATTTAGCTATTCCACCAGCCAGGTGGGCGCCAACCCGGAGACGGGACGCGGGATGCCGCCAGCATCGCTCGTCGAGGCCGCCGATTACGTCTTTCTCCACGGCAACGGCTGCGACCCGGCGCGGCTGGAGCGGGCCATCCACAACGTGCAGGCCATGCCCGAGTTTCAGCGCCAGCCCAAACCGCTCATCATCAACGAAGACTCGCCTGGCCTCCCCAATCTAGAAGTGGCGTGGAGAAATTATGTCTCATGGGGCTATTACGACCAGGGCTTCGGTTCGGGCTGGAAGGGGGATCGCTGGGTGCGCTTTGAGACGCAACCGCGCGAACAAACTTATGAAGCGCTGAGCGGCTTTCAGACCCCGCCGGTCAACTGGGGGATTAACACGGAGCACAAACGGGCATTCTTTACCCGCGTGGGCGAAATTACCGGGGCAACGGGTGGCTGATCGGAAGCAGAGCTTCTCGAAAGCACATTCAAGAACCGCGGATTGGCAGAAAGACGCGGATTTGTGCTGGAAAGCCAGCATCCGCGTCTTTCTGCCAATCCGCGGTTCTCATTGCTTTACCGACTCTTGAGAAATCCTAATGGGAAGCTCGCCCCGTTGACACGTCTTCGTTCCTCGTCTAAGATTAGCAACAGTCGTAGGGGTTTGAACGGTCGCGCAGGCGCCCTACCAGTGCAATGAGGTTAGCCCGCCACCACTCAAACCCCTACGTCGCCTACCGAGTTCGGCTGCATTTCGGGTTCGGGCACATGAATGAAAACGAGGCGACACAACTGATTTGGGTTTACACGGCCACCTGTTCGCAACGGGAAGCGGAAGCCATCGCCGCTGCCGCCGTTGGGGGGCGACTGGCCGCGGCGGCCCATGTGATCGGGCCGATTCACAGCATCTACCGCTGGCAAGGGCGGGTGGAGAGGGCCGAGGAGTGGTACTGCGCCTGCAAGACGATTCGAGGGGCCTACGCCAAACTCGAACAGACAATTCAGTCGCTGCACTCTTATGAACTGCCGGCGATCTGGATTGTCCCAATTACTGCCGGTGATCGACCCTATCTGGAATGGGTCAAAGAACAGGTCGAACAAACTGAAGCGGAGCAGACAAACGATGCCACATAGCAATCCCAACCTGATCCACGCGTTACGCGCGACGGCGGAGCGGCTAGAAGAGGGCGCCCGCTACGAATGGGGCCACATGGGTCGCTGCAACTGCGGTCACCTCGTGCAGACCATCACCCAGATGAGCGATTACGAGATCGCCCGGTCAGTCGATTTTCAACTGGACGAGTGGAGCGAACATGCCCAAGACTACTGCGAAGGAACCGGCCACAAGGTCGACCACCTCTTCCTCACTTTGCAGGAGATGGGCTTTGGCTACCAAGATGTAATCCACCTGGAAAATCTGTCTGATGGGCGCGTGCTGACCCGCCTGGGCGAACGCCGCTATCTGCGCCGCAACTGCCGCGAGGATGCCGTGCTCTATCTGCGCACGATGGCCACGATGCTTGAGGAAGATCGATTGGAGCGATGAACCACGCCCCCTCCAGCACCCCAAACTTACCCTACGTTCGTGAATGGCTACTTTGGGTGTGGCTGGTTGGGCTGCTCTTGATGCTTATCGGTACGGTCGTACTCTTTGCGCGCACCTTCGTACCACCCCCAACGGCCTTAGCGCTGGGACAGCAAACAGATTTTCCGCCCGGTACACCGGTCTTGGTCCAGCCCCGGCGCGACCTGCGCGTCTTTGTGGCGCATCTGGGAGATGAAATCTTCGTCTGGGATCGGCTGCCCACGGGATCAACGGCCTGCGCCCCACTGGTCTGGGTGGCGCATGAACATCGTTTTGTGGACCCTTGCAGTGGGGGCAAGTGGTGCGCAGACGGCACCGTTGCCGACCCACGCATCACCGGCATCCGCACGTTGACCGGTTACCGCGCAGACGTTGACCCCGCCGGCCTGATCTCGATCTCCCTGAGCAAGCGGATAGATGGCCAACCTGCACCATCTGGCTTGTGGGCTGCAACGAGCCCAGCGGAGATGCCGCCCGACGAACTCTACTATTGCCAACACCTACGGTGAAATGAAAGCAAAAAACGGTTGGCGCTCTGCGCCCGCTTTGCGAACGCAGAGCACACCGAGTTAGCGCGGAGAACACAGAGAGACTGCGTTATGAGCTTCGTCCCTTCTCTGCGTGCTATGCGAACCGCTCTTGGTTCTGGATTATCAGGATTTGGAGGTGGCTACCACGGTGAACGGCGGTCGCCACCACGGCGGTCGCCACCACGGCGGTCGCCGCGCCGGTCATTCCCGCGGCGGTCACCCCGGCCACCGCGATCACTGCGGTTATCGTACCGGCGCCCACCACCGCCAAACCCACCGCCGCCATAGCCGCCACCACCGCCAAAATTATCGCGGCGGGGACGCTCTTCGCGCGGGCGCGCCTCATTGACATTGAGCGGGCGCCCCTTGAATTCGGTGCCGTTGAGGGCCTTGATCGCGGCCTCGGCCTCAGCCTGGTTGGGCATCTCGACAAAACCAAAGCCGCGCGACTCTTGTGTCATCCGATCTTTGATCACGGCTGCCGACATCACCTCGCCAAACTCGGCAAACGCCTGGCGCAGTTCATCTTCGGTGACATCCCGTGACAGATTGCCGACAAAGATATTCACAAACAATTCTCCTTTTACACCACCTCTTAACAAACGACGGTTCGACACTGCACGGGTGAATCTGTCACAAGGATTGATCATATTCAGACCGGTGTCGTATAATAAACTTCCCTGTCCATCATAGCACGACACTGGAGGTCCGTCAACGGGCAAATTGAGCCGGGTGCGTCCAGGATTAGGGACGAGAATTTGGCGACGCAAGCATTTCGGGAAAGGGCCCGAGATGCGCTGGTAAAACAAATCGACGCCGGCCCTTTCCCGGAATGCGAGTTACAGCGGGCAAGATGGCATCTTGCCCTACTTGCCCCAAATTTTCAACACACCCAATGCGCCTAAGTACGGGTGAGTATCACTGGCCCAGGGATAGCCTCACCTGGCGCGTACACCCAGCCAGACCATGAGCCATCCTTTCCAACCACCAGCCAGAAGGCCAGATGATGTCTACAGACAGCCGCAGTGCCAATTTCTTTAGCGAACCACATGTAGCCGGTTTTACTCATCGCGCCTTTACCAAAGCCATGGGCTATGATGATGCCGACTTGGCGCGACCAGTTATCGGCATTTGCAATACCTTTAGCGAACTCAACAACTGCCACGCCCATCTGCGCCAACTGGCCGAAGCTGTCAAACGCGGAGTCTGGCAGGCCGGCGGTTTTCCGCTGGAATTTCCCACCATCTCCTTGGGCGAGATCTTCCTCAACCCGACCTCCATGCTCTACCGCAACCTGGCGGCTATGGACACCGAGGAGATGATCCGCGCCAACCCCATCGACGGCGCGGTGCTGCTCACCGGCTGTGACAAAACAACGCCCGCCGCGCTGATGGGTGCGTGCAGCGCCGACCTGCCCTGCATCTTTCTCTCGGGTGGTCCGGCGCTCAACGGCCACTGGCGCGGGCAGACGCTGGGCGCCTGCACCGACTGCCGCCGCATGACCGCCGAGTTTAGCGCTGGGACCATCTCCGCTGAGACCTACCGTGAGATCGAGGAGAATGTCTTTCGCAGCCACGGCCACTGCATGGTCATGGGCACCGCCTCGACCATGAATTCGCTCACCGAGGCGCTGGGGCTGGCCCTGCCCGGCAACGGTGCCACCCCGGCCACCGACGCCGCTCGCCTCCGCCTGGCCGAGCAGACGGGACGCCGGATCGTCGCCCTGGCGCAGGCCGGCCAGCGCCCATCTTCACTCGTCACTCGTCACTCGTTTGAAAATGCCATTATCCTGCTGGCTGCGCTGGGTGGCAGTACAAATGCCGTGGTCCATCTGCCGGCCATTGCTGGGCGGCTGGGGATCGAACTGCCCCTCGATCTGTTTGACCAGATCAGCCGGCGCACTCCCCTCATCGCCAATCTGCGCCCCAGCGGCCAGTTTCAGATGGAAGATCTGCACTTTGCTGGCGGGGTCCCGGCTGTGCTCAAAGAGCTGCTCCCGTTGCTCCACGGCCATGCCATGACTGTCACCGGGCGCACGCTGGCCGAGACGGTGCAAGATGCTGAAGTCTACGACCGCAACGTTATCCGTTCGCTGGCCGACCCGCTCCAGCCCGAAGGGGGGCTGGCGATCCTCCACGGCAATCTGGCGCCGGAGGGGGCGGTCATCAAACATGCGGCGGCCACACCGGCCTTGTTGTGCCACCGGGGTAAAGCTGTGGTCTTCAAGAATTTCGAGGATGTGCGCGCCCGCATCGATGACCCGGATCTGCCGGTGACACCCGAGAGCGTACTGGTGCTACAAAATTCGGGGCCGGTAGGCGGGCCGGGCATGCCAGAGATCGGCATCCTGCCTATCCCGCAAAAACTACTCAAGGCGGGTGTGCGCGACATGGTGCGTATATCCGACGCCCGCATGAGCGGCACCGCCTATGGCACAATCGTGCTCCATATAGCGCCGGAAAGCGCCGTGGGTGGCCCGCTGGCGCTGGTGCAGGATGGGGATGAGGTCGAGCTCGATGTACCCAACCGGCGTCTCCACCTCCACGTGGGCGAAGAAGAGCTGGCGCGGCGGCGGGAAGCGTGGCGCCCGCCGGAACCGGCTTACTCGCGTGGCTATGGCCAACTCTATTTGCAACATGTGACGCAGGCTCCCGCTGGCGTCGATTTCGACTTCTTGCGCGGCAGCGACCCGGTGCGACCAACCATACAACCCAAATTCTAACCGGCCCACGGAGTTCGCATGTGGGCGTGCGAACATCTGGCGCACACAGGGAGCATGTCGTTCATGCGATCAGCATCCAGGAGTTATTTTTGGACAGGTGTGTAGGAGAAATGGTATTAAGTGAAAACTACAAAGAGTAATGCGGATGAACTCCCCATTCTGCTCTTCGAGACGCAAGCAGAATGGGCGTCCTGGCTCGCAGAACATCACGCAGCGGCGCCCGGTCTTTGGCTACGGCTCGCCAAGAAAGCCGCCAATCTCAACTCCATCACCTACAGTGAGGCGCTCGAAGAGGCCCTCTGTTATGGGTGGATCGACGGCCAGAAGAAGAGCTATGACGACCAATCGTGGTTGCAAAAATTTACGCCGCGCGGCCCACGGAGTATCTGGTCCAAGATCAATCGTGAAAAGGCCGAACAGTTGATCGAGAGCAAGCGTATGAAGCCGGCTGGTCTGGCCGCCGTCGAACGCGCCCGGCAGAATGGCCGCTGGAATGCCGCCTACGATTCGGCCACTACCGCCACCGTCCCCGCCGATTTTCAGGCTGAACTGGACAAGAACTCAGAGGCGGCGGCCTTCTTTGCTACCCTCAACGGCACAAACCGCTACGCCATCCTCTTTCGCATTCAAACCGCCCAAAAAGCGGAGACGCGCGCCAGGCGCATCCAGCAGTTTATTGAGATGTTAGCACGTGGGGAAAAACTATACCCATAGTACATCACGGAGTGCGCACTCCGCAAGACCTGGCTCACGGGCTACATGAGTAGACTGATCACGGCAGCACCAGTGCGCCCCCTGTGCCCACAATGGCTGCCACTGCGGTCTTGACCTGCACACGGCGCGCCTGGCGCCGTACTTGCGCCAGCTCGACGCCATCCGTAATCTGCTCTTCCCGGTCATCTAGATTGCGCGAACCTCGCGCAGCCAGGCCAATTCAGGTCTTCTCGCGCCACTGAAAAAAGCCCGATGCCGCGCCCCAAAAGAGGGGAAAGAGCGCCAGCCGCCACCAGCGGTCGGCGCCCAGCACCACCAGCGCCGCCAGGACAGCCAGACCAACGACGAAGGTCACAATGCCAAACCTCAACCGCTTGCGCCGTTCGCGCGGGCTGATGTTGGCGATACAGATCTCACCGGGTTCTTCGCCACCAGCCGGTGGCTGGCCGGTCTCCTGGTTCGACCCGGTATCCAAAAGAGTGTTCATAAACGACTCCGGCCTGCAAAGATTAAGATGGGCTGCCCTGGTATTGGGGCCACTTACTGAGCCAATACCAGCGCACCTCCCCGCCGGCCATTCTTCTGTCCTTGTTGCGCCACGACGGGTCCAGCGTCGGTTGGCAAGATGCCGCCGGTGAGTACTTCCACCAACTCTGTGGCAAGTTCCTCAGCAGAATGTGAATAGACCCCGCGCCCCCACTGAACGCCTGCACCATAGACGGACCAGCTCATAATGGCGGCTGTGGCTTCCAACATCGTGCGCTGGGGTGCGTCCCCAGACAGCCCCTGGTTGAGCCAACGCAAGATGAACACGTAAAGCTCCTGATGCACCGCCATGGCAAAGCGCGAGGCAAATTGGGTGTCGGTCAGGCTACAGTGCGAATCGACGTGCGCAAGATAGTGGAACACCGTCACGCACAGCAGGCGGAGATTGTCCGCGGTCAACGGCGAGGTAGTGGAGAGCTTGCCCGCCAGGTGTGTCTGAAACTCGTCGCGGATCAGGCTGTCCACAAGCGCAAACTTGTCTTCAAAATGGGCATAAAAGGTGGCCCGGTTCACCGTGGCGCGTTCGGCAATGTCCTGCACGCTGATGGCCTGAAAACGCTTGTCAGCCAGCAATTCCCGAAAGGCCTGCTGCAACAGTTGGCGCGTACGCCTGACCCGTGGATCAGCGGGGTTCGGTTGTGTCTCCATACTTCACTTTTTACGAAAGATTAGCTAATGCTCGACACAGGTGCAAGCAACGCCGCCCGGTAACGTGCGAATACTTCGGCGACGCTCGCGGGGGCTACGCCGGTCAGGTCGCGCACGGCGGAACCCACGACATTCAACGCGCCCTGTGCGATGGCCTGGTCGATACTGACAAGCGTCTCCACCACTGGCGCCGGCATACCGGCGCCTAGCAAACCCTGGCGCGCTTCGTCTGCCGAAAGGGGAACGTAACGCACCGGCCGGCCACTGACAGCCGATAACTCGCGGGCGATATCGTGATAGGTCACGGCTGCCGGCCCGGTCACGTTGTAGGTCACGCGGTCGTGGCCCGGCGTCGTCAATACGGCTGCGGCGGTACGCGCACAATCCTCGCGCGCCACCCAGGCGACAGCGCCATCGCTAGCGGCTGCGCGCAGTTCCCCGGTCGCAATCGCCTGCGGGCCATTCCCCAGCAGCACCTCGGTATAGAAATTGTTGCGCAGAAAAGTATAGGGCAATCCACTCGCCTGGATCGCATCTTCCGTTGCGGCGTGGTCGCGAATAAAGGCAAGCGGCGAGGTGTGGGGATTGACCGCCGATGTATAGGTGATGTGACCCACACCGGCGCGGGCGGCGGCCGCCAACGCATTCTTGTGCAACTGCACCCGCGTCTCGCCCACACATCTGTACTGATCAGGAGCAGGCGCTCCACCCCGGTGAGCGTCTCGGCCAGCACATCAGGTTGGGCGAAGTCGCCCAATTCGACACGCACCCCTTTCTCCGCCAGATCGGCAAGTTTATCTGGCGAGCGAGTGAGCGCCAGCACGCGCGCCGGCTCGACGCGTTCGATGAGGAACTCGACGACATGCCGCCCCAACTGCCCGCCGGCCCCGGAGACTGCAATCGTTCCTGATAGCTCGTGCATGGTTTGTTTTCCTTTTTTGTAGATTCTATTTGTGGGTTCTCTGTGCTTTCGTCAAATGTCTTTGCCATAGCACTTTATTGATCGATAGAAAATTGATCGATAGAAATTGACCGTTCAAGCCGGCTCAGTGGCGCAATTTTCGCCGTCGCAAACGGCTGTCTCTGCCGGGGTTGCACCGACCAGTGTCAGCGGGTGAGACTTTGCCCACGCCTGTTGGAGTGCGGTGAGCAGCACATCTGCTTCCTGCGCCCCAGAGACGCCAAATTGTTCGTCGATGACAAAGAAGGGCACGCCGCGGATGCCAAACGCCGCCGCCCGTTGCTCATCGGCGCGCACTGCATCTGCAAAGGCATCACTCGTGAGTACAGCGCGCACTTCGCCAGCCGGGAGGCCGACTTCGGCGCCAAGCGAAACAAGGGTCTCGGTATCGCTGATTGGGCGCCCTTCGGTAAAGTAGGCGCGCAGCAAACGCTCCTTCATCTCGCCCTGGAGGCCCTGTTTTGCGGCCAGATGGATGAGACGGTGCGCGTCAAAAGTGTTGCCACGCTGCGCCTGATCCAGGTGATACTCGAGCCCCTCTTGCGCCGCAAGCCGCGTGACTCGCTCGATCATGGCGCGGGCCTGGGCTAGGCTCACACCATACTTTTTGGCTAGCATCTCGTCCTGTGCGCCTTCACTATGGCGCGGGGCGTGGGGGTCCAGTTCAAAGCTGCGCCACACCACCTCGACCTGATCCCGGTGCTCGAAGCGCGCTAGCGCTGTCTCGAACCGGCGTTTGCCAATATAGCACCAGGGACAGACGACATCCGACCAAATTTCGATCTTCATTGGTTTCAGTTATCCTCTGTTCAGCTACACAGTATTTCCAGTTACACGATACTTGTTGGATAGACAACATCTGTTGTCTATGATATGGCGCATTCTATGAGTTGTCAACCATCAGAAAAGCTAGTTTGTCGTTTAGACAACAATAACGGCACAGTGTTGTCCTACTGGGCTGTGCAAAGGCCAAACCCGCTTTGGCGTGTTCGACCCGGCCGGCAACACGCTCCTCTTCATCGCACGAGACGAGCCGCCCCACACGTACGGCAAGGAACCCGAGCAGGGACTGTCTCGACTGGCGCAGGCGCTATTAGAAAGAGGAGAGTTTCGTTAGTGATAAAGATCGCTGAGGACCTGCCATGCTCCATATTCGCCCGGCCACCCCGGCAGACCTGCCGCTCTTGGCGCAACACTTGCACCTGTGGGGGCCGACCGACTATCACGACCAGCGTCTGGCGGAGCAGGCGTCTGGTTTGAGCCTGTGGCTGATTACCTGGGAGGACGCCTTGCCGGTCGGCCATCTGCAACTGGTGCGGCAGGGCCTAATCCAGACAACGGTACAGGCGCACATCCGTGATTGCCCGCAACTGGAGGCAATTGGGGTTGCTCCAGAATGCCGCGCCCAGGGCATCGGCCGCACCTTGATTCGAGCCGCTGAAGAGTTGATTGACGCCCGTGGCGACCGCCAGAGCGGCCTCAGCGTGAGTGTCGCCAATCCTGATAGCCCAGGCGCCGATAGAGCGCCTGGGCTATCAGGATTGGCGACACGGCCTTTATGTTCGATACCTTTATGTTCGATACCTTGGCGCGGCTGAAGTAAAGCCCGTTCGCACATGGGCATGTGAACTCCGCCAGGTCGCCCCTACGAACCTATCTGTTGAATTGAATCACTCGCGAACCGGCTCATAGATGAGGCCCACCACGCCTGAACTGAACGACTGTGATGCCACCAGTTTCAGCTTTGCGGTGGCGCCCTCTTCAAACAGGCGCTGTCCCTTGCCCAAAACGAGCGGATAGACCAGAATCCGGTATGTGTCAACCAGGTCGTGCTGCATGAGGGTCTGAACCAGCCTGCCGCTGCCGTGGACCACGATGTCGGGACCGTCCTGCTGCTTGAGTTTGGTGATCTCTTCCAAGATGTTGCCTTTGAGCAACACGGAATTGTTCCACTCAAGCGGTTCTTTCAAGGTCGTTGACACCACATATTTACGGGTGCCGTTAAAGTAGGATGCGCCTGGGTCTTCATCCTTCCTTTGCGGCCAGGCGGCTGCAAACCCTTGGTAGGTTACACGTCCCAGCAGCAAGGGTTCGTTGGCGGATGTCTCTTCGCCCTTGAACGCGGCGATCTCGTCATTCCAATAAGGAAACGTCCACATTGGGTTTTCCATAACGCCGTCGAGGGACAAAAATTCGGTGACGACTAACTTACGCATTTTTGAGCTCCTTTTTGTTCGCTATGCGCTCTTGTGCGGCCTGTTCTGCTGCCGCCCGATTCCTCATCGGTGGCTACATCATAGCACAGCGCAGCGGGCAGGGTCTTGGAAAAAAACGCAAACTTCACGGATTCCCGAAAGGAAGCCTTCAATCCATCAGGCGCTTAAAATAGAATTGTTGACCCAGACCATCGGGAAAATTGACCGTATAAAAGCCACACATTTCCCATCCCTCTGCGCCCAGTTGGGCAATCGCAGCGCCCAACGTGGGTGTCCCCAGGCTGCGGCCTTCCGGCTTGCCATTCGCCCTTAAGAAGGTGACGACCAGCATTCGATCCTCGAGGGTGTGGGTTGCCACCATCGTGCAATATTCCCATTTCCTTGCCATCGCACGCTCCTCTCCATCGGGCCGTGGTGGAACTGCTGAAGCTGTCCAGCCGCTCGATAGAGGCGATAGGGAGCCAAATTATGGATAGCATAATCCAACAATCTGGGTGCGGTCTTGGAAAAACACGCAATCTATTCAGGCTGACTCACACGGGCGATTTGCGCAGGCGTTTGTCCGAGGAAGCGTTTCAGTGCGTTGGTCAGGTGCGACTGATCAAAGTAGCCCGTCTCGTACACTGTATCAAGAATGGACATGCCGCTCTCTAAGAGTGCTGCCGCGCGTCGGGCGCGTTCGATTTGCTGAATCACCTTGTGCGGCAATCCGGTCGCACGTACAAAACGATACTGGAGGGCGCGCGGTGAAAATGGCTGCGGGTGGCCTTGCAGGACAGCGTCCACGACAGGATCATGCGCCAGCAGCCCTTCGCGCACCAATCGCTCGACAAAGGTGTCGGCATTGTCAAATGTAGGGATTTCCCACACCGAGCTATCCAGCCAGAACGATTCGCTGCTTGCGACAGGCAGGTAGGCATCTCTACGGTCCATGAGGTTTCTTGGCAGCAACGCCGGCATAAACGCGCCAAGTTTGAACACAATGCCAAAAAACTCGCCGTCCGCGGGGACAGATGCCGGCGTTGCTTTCGTCTCTGGTCCGCGCACCGTGACCAGGGTCTTCCCTCCGTATCTCGTCACGACGATCTCGGAATGGCTGGCGGCATGTGAGGTAAAGTCGCCCGCCTGTGCGCTTTGGGTATACCAGATTTTTTCGATAAAAGGCGAGTCCGCAGGTTTTTCTTCGGCAAAGACAAACTTCATGCTTTTGTCTCCTATCTTTGCATCGTAAGCTTGGCTCAGCACCTATTTTAGCGAAGTTGCGTTGAACGCCACAAAATGGCGTGGAGGGCAGTGGAGTGCATCGCACTCCACGCTTTTCTGTGGTGATGCTACCTTTGCAAACAGGGTGAAGGACAATTAACAATCTTCACCAGGTAAAGTTGAAGCCCAACTGTAAGGTGGATGGCGGTGATGTTACATTGAAGGCTGCATATACTTTGCCTTGGTAGAAGTGAGCGTCACAATCTACCCACCATTCCTTACCACTGACAAACGGGATGCTCGCTCTCCCTTTGAGGCTACGCCTTTCTTGATAGGCCGACTCGATCAGATGATTTGAAGGAATCACGACAAATCTTCCGCAACTGTAGGCAAACGAGGGTGAACAAGCGGCATATTGCACAAACAGGTAAGGCTGGCGCGCGTTGCCGGGCTGAAAGAGAGGGTTTTGTTCTCTTTCACGGTGAGGGAGTCCATGTTCACAGACGACTACGACACACTGATGAGGAGCACAGGTGGCAAATTGAATTGCGATTGCGGGTTTTGACGCCTGAAAAACGTGATCCAGCGCTTCAATGGCGCTCATCTCAAATCCCTCCCGCTCAATTGCCGCCCGCACATCCGCTGCCGGTATTAGAAATTCCGCCGCCCCAATATTGCAGAGCCGTTCCAACACCTTTTCGTAGTGATAGTAGGCGTGTTCGTTCAAAAATTCAGTGAGGTCGTCATCTTGGGCGATCAGATGATGTGTTACCTCATGAAAAAATGTGAAATTGCGGCGGTCAGGATCGTTAATTACTGGATCGATCACAATTTGGGGGGGCGATGATGGGATGTACTGTCCCTCATCAAGGGGCATTTGCTTTTCCATCACCTTGATGCCCAAATAGTCTGCAACTGGATCTCGAACACCGCGATAATAGAATGGCCCGCCCACATTTTTCCTTACACTTTCAACCAAGTCAAGCACCCGTCGCCTTACACTTTTATCATTTTGTAATTGCATAATTCACCGGCCCAAAGTCGATTTAAGCGAATAATAGAACTGTAGCCAATCCTCTTTCGTCTCATGGCGTCTCTGCGCCCGATGTTCAACCTGTAACAGTAACTCCGCCACAACCGGATCGACCCGGTCCCCAAGTTCCTCAAGCATCTCTTTGTAACCTGGCGGGTAGAATGGCTTGACTTCTTCAGCCCCAGATTCGGCTTTTGCTATCACCTCATTGGCTGCCACCTGGTAACAGTCGGCTAGCTTTGCCAGTGTACCCAGTGAAGGCTTTGTCCGGTTCCGCTCAATATCCGATAAAAAGGATACCGATAGCCCAGTCTTATCGCTGACCTCGCTAAGGGTCAATCTGCGTACCTTTCGTAGTCTGCGCAGTTCTTCCCCGATCTGCATAACTGTCTCCCACTATAGAATTCTTCTGCTAAAGTGACAGAAAGAATTTCGCTCTAAACATGATTATTACATGATTTTCGTTTTGACAGAAATTTTCATTTTATCTATAATTACGTTATAAACGTAAATTCTGTAAAGCTCATTCTTTTCATAAGGTTCCAACCGATGACCCGCACACCTGTTTCCTCCTCACACCTCGCTGCGATAGGATATGACCCAGTCCAACAGACCCTAGAAATCGAATTTCAGAATGGCAGCGTCTATCGTTACTACAGTGTCGCGCGACAGTCGTATGATGAATTGATGGCGGCTGCTTCACCCGGGGCCTACTTCAACACGCGCATCAAACGCCGGCATGCGTACCGGAGGATCAACGTAGGAAATCCTAATCTGGCGCGTTTATCTATGCCCTTTTGAATGTTCGGGAGAAACGTACGATACCTGCGGATCGGAGCAGCAAACAGGGCTTAAGGCGAGCCAATGGATGAGAACCGCGGATTTTCAGAACGGCGCGGATTCTTGCTATCCCAACGCAGATCCGCGTGTGCAGCAATCCGCGGTTCTTGGGTGCATTCTTGAGAAGCCTTGAATGCAGCAAAAACTGCTCGTTGACATTGCGACTAAAACCCACTATACTGGTTTCAACTCCGAACACCATTCGATATACTCGAACGCAGCACCGGTTTCAACGGCATTCTCCAAGCTCCCTGTTTTGCCTATGATCGGTTCGGTGCTCAAAGCCATCGACATTCTGCGTCTGTTTAGCGCCGAAGAACCGCGCCTCGGCTTGGCCGAGATCAGCGCACGGCTGGGGTTGCCAAAAACCACGGCGCACAGCCTACTTAATACGCTCGTGACCCGCCACCTGGTCGAAAAGACTGACGACGGCCGTTACGCGCTGGGCGCCGAGATCATCGCCCTGACGCAGGCCGTGCGCATCAACATCGAACTGCGCGATCTGGCTGCACCCTTGCTGCGCGAACTCTCCGATGCCTGCCGCGAGTCGGTCTACCTGGCCGTGTTGGATGGGACATTCTGTCTCTATATCTATGCAGTCGAGTCGCCGCGGCGTCTGCGGGCGCGCACGGCGGTAGGGGATCGCGCCCATCTCCATTGTACGGCGGTCGGCAAGGCGATGCTGAGCTGTCTCCAGCCGGCGGAGGTGGCGCGTATCGTCTCACAGGCCGGTCTGCCCCGTTTTACGGCGGCGACGATCACCGATGGACGCCAGCTACAGGACGAATTGGAGCAGACACACGCGCGCGGCTATGCGCTGGACCGCGGCGAGCACGAGGCCGGCACTTACTGTGTCGGTGCGCCCATCTTCAGCCGCCGTGGCCAGGTGATTGCCGCCTGTAGTGTGGCCGGCGTTGACCCGGCTATTGTCAACGGCAAACTCCCCGATTACTCGACGCATGTTCTGTTTACAGCACAAGAGATCAGCCGGTATCTAGGTTTTTTGCCAGCCAGGGCCGCGGCCGTAGTCGCTGCACCACCCGTCATTGGCCTGGCGCATGACCTGTAGCCTTTTGTTTGGAGTTGGTTTTCCCGCACCATCCACTCAGCTTAGCAAGGAGGAACGATGATGAACCAACACTCAATGAGCCGGCGCACCTTTTTGCGCGCCGCTGGCGGCGCGCTGGCGGTGGCTTCGTTGGCAGCCTGTGCGACGCCGCCAGCAGCCGCGCCGCCGAGTGCGGCTGCCGGCGCTGAGGCGGCGCCCGCAGCCGAAGGCGTCACACTCAGCTTTTTTAATCGGGGTGGCCAGTTTATCGAAAATGTCATGAACCAACAGATGGAACTCTATCGCGAGACGCACCCGGAGATCAACTTCGAGATCAACGCCGTGGCCGGGGCCAATCACCAGGAAGCGCTCTTGCTGCAAGTTTCCGCCGGCACCGCGCCCGACATCTGGTTCGACGCCAACCGCACCACCGGCCCGCTCACCCGCCGGGGCGTCACCATGAACCTGGAACCGTTCCTGGAAGCCGACCCCAATTTCAACGAGGACGACTACGTCGACAATGTCTGGATCGCCCAGACCTACGACGGCGCCCGTTGGGGGCTGCCGTGGGACAGTGGCGCAATGGTCATGGCCTTTAACAAAGATCTCTTTGACCAGGCCGGCATCGACTACCCCGACCCGCAACGCTGGATGACGTGGGATGAGGTCATCGAACTGGGCAAGCGCCTGACGCTGGACCTGGACGGCAATACGCCCAACGACGCCGGCTTTGACCCGGCGCGCGTCACCCAGTACGGCTTTGGCCCCGACCTGGGGCACGGGCGCATGACCTACATCTGGGCCAACGACGCCGAAATCTTTGCCCCTGACGGCGCGATGCCCATGGATTCGCCCGAATTTATCGAGGCCATGAACTGGCTGGCCGACCTGGGGCTTGAGCACTATATCAGCCCGACACCCGCCTATCAGGCCGCCGGTGAGATCAGCCTGCAGGCCGGCACGGTGGCTATGCAGCATATCGGGGTCTGGCTGCTGGGCCGCATCAACGAGGCCGGGGTCAACTGGGGCACATTCCAGGTGCCCTACAACAAGACTCGCGTCTCGTACGGGCACTACTCGCCGCTCTGCATCTATCGCCAGACCGAGCACCCCCAAGAGGCGTACGATTTTACCTTCTTCGCCACGTGCAGCCGCGAGGGCCAGAAGATTCTGGTGGACCTGGGCATGCAACAGCCGATCCGCAAAGACCTGCGCGAGGATTTCCTCCACAACGAGGCGCCGCCGGAGACTGAATACCGGCAGGTCTTCTACGACGCCTTTGAGAACCAGGAGACCTTCCGCTGGCAGGGCGACACGATTGGGTCGTACTTTGGCGGTTGGTACCAGGTCTTCATCGACTACTGGGGCCCCTATCTCGATCAGCTCTGGCTGGGCCAGGTCCGCTGGGAAGACATCGCCGCCGAGGTGCGCCAGGGGTCGGAACACATCTTGCAGACGGGCGAGATTGCGTAAGAAAAGGGAGTAGGGGGTAGGGAATAGGGAGTGCGGAATCCCCACTCCCTATTCCCCACTCCCCAATCCCTAAAAGGGTTGACGCCATGCAATCAGCTGTTTCCGCGACAACGACTGTGCCGCAGAGCCGGCGGCGTTTTTACCAGAGGCTGAGCTTTGAGGAGAGCTTTTACGGGTGGCTCTTTATTGTGCCTGCGGTGTTGGGACTGCTCTTCTTTCAGGTAGGGCCGGTCTTTGCCAGCCTGGTGTTGAGCTTTACCAAGTACGAGATCATCACTCCGCCTGAGTGGGTCGGCCTTGCCAACTACCAGCGGCTCTTTAGCGACCAGCTCTGGATCAAGTCGGTGCAGGTGACGCTCTACTACGTGGCGCTCTTTGTGCCGCTCTCGCTGGCTACCGCCTATGGCATCGCGCTCTTGATGAGCCGCAGCATCGGCGGCATCACGCTCTACCGCACGCTCTGGTATCTGCCCTCGGTGGTGCCGGCGGTGGCCAGCGCGACCATCTGGCGCTGGGGTCTGAATCCGGAGTTCGGGCCGATTAACTACCCGCTCAAGGTGCTGGGGCTGCCAGCCCCACGCTGGCTGACCGACCCCGGCTGGATCATCCCTTCCATCGTCTTTATCGGCCTGTGGGGGCTGGGGAACACGGTGCTCATCTTCCTGGCCTCGCTCAAGGGGGTGCCGCCCTCGCTCTACGAGGCGGCGGAGGTGGATGGCGCTGGGCCGTGGGCGCGCTTCCGCCACATCACCCTGCCCATGACCTCGTCGATCATCTTCTTTCAACTGATCATCACGGTGATCAACAGCTTTCAGGTCTTTGGCGTGGCTTATGTGCTCTTTGTCTCCAACCCTTCGGCCTCCTCGGCGGGGCCGGCCAATGCGGCACTCTTTTATGTGCTCTACATGTTCCGCAATGCGTTTGGCTACTTCCGCAACGGCTATGCCTCGGCCATGGCGTGGATGCTCTTTGTCGTCATTATGCTGCTGACCTGGCTGCTCTTCACCACGCAGCGACGTTGGGTTTACTACGAGACCGAAGGAGATTGACCATGACGTTGACCCAGAGCCGTCTGCGGCCCGGCAACGTGATCGCCCATCTGGTGCTCGCCGTGGGCAGTCTGTTGATGCTGACGCCTTTCTTCTGGCTGATCTCGTCATCGCTCAAGGCGCCGCACCAGATCTATGTCTTCCCACCCCAGTGGATCCCCGACCCAGTCCACTGGGCAAATTATGTGGAAGTCTTTCAGGTTGTCCCCATCTTTCGCTATTTAACCAACACGCTGATCATCACGATCTTTGCCACGACCGGGGTAGTGCTCAGTTCGTCACTGGCGGCCTACAGTTTTGCCCGATTGCGCTTTCGCGGGCGCGACCTGGTCTTTGGCGCGGTGCTGGCGACGCTCATGTTACCCTTTGCCGCCACCATGATCCCGGTCTATCTGCTCTTTACCAACCTGGGGTGGGTGGGCACCTTTCTGCCGTTGATCGTGCCGGCCTGGTTTGGCGGCCCCATCACCATCTTCTTGTTGCGCCAGTTTTTCCGCACCATCCCCATGGAGCTGGAAGACGCGGCCCGCATCGACGGCGCCAGCCGCCCGCGTATCTTTCTCACCATCATCTTGCCGCTGGCGCGCCCCGCACTGACGGTGGTCACGGTGTTGGCGCTGCTCTTCAACTGGAACGACTTTCTGGCGCCGCTCATCTATCTGCAAAAGCGCGACCTCTACACCCTGGCGCTCGGCCTCAACGCATTGCGCTACTTTGAAGGCGGCCTCGACTACACCCACTACGTCATGGTCATGGCGACGATGATGGTTGTGCCGGTGGTGGTGATGTACTTCCTCGCCCAGCGCGCCTTTGTCGAAGGCATTGTGCTGACGGGAATCAAGGGATGATGCTTGTAGCCGGACGTAGAACGTAGAACGTAGAGCGTAGATGTACTGACAAATGAAGTTAGGTCATGCAATCCAGGTGCGACGCACTTTGTCCAGTGCGTTGCACCTCCCGGCGGCTACCCAACTTGATTTGTCAATACACGTAGAACGTAGAACAGGGAACAGATTGGGCTGACGGAGCTCAAGGGATAGCGGGTCACTCATCACTCATCGTGCGGCGACGCTCGACAAATACCCAATCGGACAATGACCAACACCCCATTCACCTTCGACATGCACTGCCATTTTTTCCCCAGAGCCTTTCTCGACGCCGCACGGCGGCCCAATTCGTTTCAGGCGACTATCGAGCGGCGGACGGACGGACAAGAGCACCTGGTCTGCGCTGGCAACTTCGACCACCCGCTGACGCCCGACTTTTACGACGCCGGGCGGATGATCCAGGACATGGACGCCCGCAGCATCGACATGGCGGCCGTCTCATCCGCCCCACCTACGCTCTCCTACTGGGCCGACCTTGTGGCCGCGGCGGAATTGGCCGGGACGATCAACGAAAGCATTGCCGAACGGGTGCGCGCCCACCCGGATCGCTTTGTCGGTCTGGCGACGGTGCCGCTGCAAGACATCGACGCCGCCGTGGCCGAGGCGCACCGGGCGGTCCGCACGCTCGGGCTGCACGGCTTTCAGATCGGTTCCAACGTGCTGGGTAAGAACCTGGACCACCCCGACTATCACCCCTTCTTCGCCGCCATCGCCGAACTGGATGTGCCGCTCTTCATCCACCCCTACATCCCCGCCGGGGCCGAGCGGATGCAGGATTATTATCTGCACAACCTGTTGGGCATGGTGGCCGAGACCGGACTGGCCATCGCCAGTGTCATCTATGGCGGTGTCTTGGAACGCTGGCCCAACTTAAAGCTGGTCTTTGCCCATGCCGGCGGGGTCTTCCCCTATATCCACGGGCGCATGGACCACGGCTACCAGGTGCGCGAGACGGAGTGCCGCGCCGCCATTCCGCGCTCGCCCAGCGAGTACATGAAACAGCTTTACTTTGATTCAATTGCCTTTAGCCCGCGCACGTTACGCTTCTTGACCGACCTGGTGGGGGCGGATCATATCGTCATCGGCAGTGACTATCCCTTTGACATGGGACCGGTCCAGCCCGCGGGCGAGGTGCTGGACAATCCAGCGTTGACGGCGGAAGAAAAGGCGCAGATCTGCGGCAAGACTGCGGCGACGTTGTTCCGTCTGCCGGTAGCGGGATAAGAAACTGTTTGAAAAGGGTCGGTGCGATGCACTCGCAGAGTGCGATGCACCTGGGCCGCCGGGCTTTCCTATGGTGCAACGCATCTTGCAGGTGCATCGCACCAGGGTGACGCCCCTTTTCAAACAGCCTCTAACACGGGCAGGACATGCCAACCCTATACATGATCAAGGGAAAAAGCAGGAACACAGAGGCCACAGAGGTGGCACAGAGCACACAGAGAAAAACTCGGTGTTCTCTGTGTCTTCTCCGCGTACTCGGTGTTCCTGCTTTTTGGCTCTAGCCCTGTCAGGTGAGTGTCCGTGCTCTTTTGGATTTTCGAACTGAAACAGACGGAGTCTTTCATGGCAACAACGAAGCAGTACGAATACGGCGTCATCACCGACGAGATCGACCAGGACTTTGCCCGCGCCTGCCGGGTGGCGCAGGGGTTGGGCATGTCCTATGTGGAAATCCACACGTTGTGGGACAAAAACGTGGACGAGTTGACCGCCGCCGAGCTTGACGAGGTGGTGCGGCTACTCGACCAGCATGGGCTGCGCACACACCTGGTCTGCGGGTTGCTCTTTCGCCCTTTTTCGCTGGCCGGCGTGGAGCTGGCGACGATGGAGCGCCACCCGCGCTTTGAGGAGCACATGGCGAAGCTCGAACGTTTTATCGCCGTTGCACAGCGGCTGAAGGCGCCGTATATCCGCACCTTTGGCTTTACCCGCGACGTGGGCGGAACCAATCCATCGCCCCGGTCGCCCGACGGCGGCGGTATCGACGACGAGACGCTGGCCAAGATCGCCAAAGGGCTGCGCATCGCCTGCGAACGGGTGGCGCAAGAGGGGCTGGTGCTGGCGCTGGAAAATGCCCGTTCACTCTACGCCAACACGGGCGGCAACCAACGCCGTGTGCTCGACGCCGTGGGGCACCCCAGCCTCAAGATCATCTGGGACCCGGCCAACGCCTTTGTGGCCGGCGAGGACCCGGCGGCCGGCTTTGCGCGGGTGCAAGGGCACACCGTGGATGTCCATTGTAAGGACGCCACCGTCGTGGACGAAGCCACCGGCCTCACCGCCTGGGCGCGCATCGGCGACGGCGGCACAGACTGGCCCACTCAACTGCGCCTGGTCGAGCCGGAGCCAGTTCACGTCCTCACCATCGAGACCCACTGGCATCCTGAAGGTCAGGATCGGGCCGAGAACACGCGCCAGACCCTGGAAAGTTTGCGCGAGTTCGTAGAGCAGACTAAATGATCTCTACGCCCGGAAAATGTCGCTCGAGAAACTCTTCAGGGGTGACAACCTCGAAAGCAGGTGTCTTCAATTCTGATAAAAAGTGACGATTGTCTCATATCAGGTAATGCGCTTCTTGCCACTCGACAAAGGCGCCAATGAAGGCATCGCCTTTCTCACGCAGACCGAGCGCGATGTACTTTGTGACTAATGGGGCCGGTACCGGCTCGTTAATGATGGTAAGACGGGGCGCCTTGTTGAAGAGGATGTAGAGCGCATTTACTTCGGAGGCATTCAGATTTCGTGTCACCTCTTGTACAACTAGATGGGGAATCACAACTTCCAAATGAGGTAAAAGGAGTAAGACTCTTTCCGCGGCTGCATCAGTCCCAGCGATCCCAAAAATGAACTGATTGCTGTCAATACAGATGCGCATACTCCGCCTCGAAGAGTTCGCGCCGCTGCTCCCGCAACTTGGTGATGACCTCCTCTTTGGTTGTCCCTAGTTCCAGCCCCCCCGCAGCTCGCACTTGCTTTTGGAGGGCGCGAAATTCTTGTTGCCAAGCCTGCCGTTGCAGTTCCGCCAAATAACATTGGACGGCCTGGGCAACCAGATCGACAACACTCGGAAACGCAAGCTCTTGTTGCGTGCGCTCCAGTTCGTGATACAGATTCTCTGGAACTTCCCAGACAATTTTAGTGGATTCCATGGTTCAATGTCCTTAAGATAAAACGGGAACAAATGCGTGTTACTGGTAGTTTAGCTTAACGCTCAGCACAGTAGCAAATCTAAAGAGGAGCTATCCATGACCCATGCAGCCTTTATCGGCGCCGGCCAGCGGTCGGTGAGCCACATGGCGGCGTTGACCCATATCCCCGACACGCAGATCGTCGGCGTGGCCGATTTGGACGAGGCTCGCGCCCGGGCCGGCATCGAGCGGGCCAACGGGCGGCGCAACCCGGCCGCACCGCCGATCCAGCCGCGCATCTTCACCGACTACCGCACCCTGTTGGAGCAGACCGACCCCGACTGCATATACCTTTGCCTGCCCCCCTTTGTCCACGGGCAGATCGACCACGATGTGATCGACTTTGGCAAACCGGTGCTCTTTGAGAAGCCGGTGGCGCTATCGGTAGCCCAGGCGCAAGCGATCGCCGACCACATCCGCCAACGGGGGATCGTGAACGCGGTCGGCTATCAAAAGCGTTATAGCCATGCGGTTCAGGAGGCGCGCCGGCGGCTGCAAGATGAGACCATTGGCATGGTCATCTCCATCCGCCTGAGCGGGCTGCCGGGCCAACCCTGGTGGCGGGTGCAGGCCCAGTCCGGCGGCATGTTGGTGGAACAGCACACCCACGCCGTCGATATGATGCGCTTTGTCTGCGGCGAGATCGAGAGCGTCTATGCCGTGGGCGGGACGCGCCTGCTGACCGATGTGCCCAACCTGGACATTTTCGACGTCAACGCCTGTACGGTGCGTTTTGCCAACGGCGCACCAGGCATGATCGGCAACTCGTGTGCGGCGGCGGCGGGCGCTCCCATCTTCCCGCCCCATCTGGTGCATGTGGTGGCGCGCGACGCCGTCTACAGCGTCAACGAGAACAAGACGGTGATCCGCCGTCCCGGCCAAGAGCCAGAAGAAATCAGCCCTCAGGCTGATGATGATCTGGTCATGAATCAAACCTTCATTGCCGCTGTTCGTGCGGGTGATCAGGGCAGCATCCTGAGCAGCTTTGCCGATGCCGCGCGCACGCTTGCCGTCACACTGGCTTGCCAACAGTCGGCGGAACAGGGGCAGCCGGTGACAATGGCTCAGATTTGCTAGCCAGCTTTGTTAGATCGTGGTGCAGGATGACATCTTGGGTTGTATGGCCCCAGTGGATGTATCCAAAATTTGGGGCCTGCCGCGGACCTTCCCGGAAGAGGGTGGGAACAGACTGGTCGGGCAGCCGTCTTTGCCCTCTTTCGGGAAGCGGGGCACGCAAACCACCCCTTTTTCTGGACGCATCGGGTCCAATCCAAGAGGCAGTCTAAGCCGCAAGATATGGTATACTCCCTTCCATGTACCAGATCGAAAACTCCGGCGATCTCCTCAAAAGCAAACGCGGTGGGGTGCGCAGTCGATTTGGTTGGACAAAGGTTGCGCCAGTTGTCCTTTTGTTAGGTCTGACCAGCTTTCTCACCGACATCTCCGCCGAGATGGTGGCGGCCACATTGCCGCTCTATCTGGTCTTTGGGTTGCGGCTTTCGCCTTTTCAATTTGGGCTGGTAGATGGGCTGTATCAAGGCGCGTCTATTCTAGTGCGTCTGCTGAGTGGTTATGTAGCCGACCGCTGGCGCAACCCCAAGCTCGTAGCGACTGTGGGCTATGGACTTTCGACAGTGAGCAGGCCGGCACTGTTGTTGGTGGGTGCTAACTGGAATGCACTGGCGGGTGTAGTCTTGATCGACCGCATCGGCAAAGGGATTCGCACGGCGCCGCGCGACGCCATGATCGCCGGCAGCACGCCTGGCGAGTATCTGGCGACTGCCTTTGGCGTCCATCGCGCCATGGACACCGCCGGCGCCATGATCGGCCCATTGCTGGCCGCAGGCATCTTGTGGCTGACGGCCCAGGCCTATGACGCCGTCTTTGTAGTGAGCTTTGGGTTTGCTCTGGTCGGGTTCGCCGTGATTGCAACCTTTGTGCGCACACCGGCGAGCGTCACCGCAACGATGACCCATCCTCAGTCACTGCGCGAGTCGTTTGAACTGTTGGCGGCGCCCGGCTTTCGCGTGCTTGTGTTGAGTGGCAGCCTGCTGGCTTTGACGACAATCAGTGATGCGTTTGTCTATCTCATCTTGCAGGAGCGGGTGCAACTGCCGCAGAGTTTCTTTCCCCTCTTCTATGTGAGCATGGCGTTGATCTTTATGCTCTTTGCGATCCCGGTTGGGCGGCTGGCGGATCGGGTGGGGCGGCGCTCTATTTTTGGAGCAGGGTACGTGATGCTCATCACTGCCTACGGGTTGTTGTGGTCGAGCGTCAGCAGCATGGTGCTTGTTGCGCTGGTGTTATGTTTGATGGGGCTCTATTACGCTGCAACCGATGGAGTGCTGGCCGCACTGGCGAGCGCCCACTTGCCGACACATCTGCGCAGTAGCGGTCTGGCACTGCTGGCGACGGGAATTGCGCTGGCCCGGCTGTGCGCCTCGACCCTCTATGGCTGGATGTGGGGGATGTGGGGCAGCCAGACAGCGATTGGTGTCTTCACAGTTGGAATGATCCTCGCTACCGTGACTGCGTGGTGGTTGCTCTGGGGCGTTGAGACCCAGAAAGGATAGAGGTAGCCTGATGAACCGGCCTCGCATCATTCTCTTTCTGCTGCTCGTATTCATCGTCACTGTGTTCACTGCCAGTTATGTCTGGCAGGCCACAAATCGTGCAACGCAAGCAGCTATCTATGAGCCGCCACCGTTGCCATCGCCCGCGGCAGATAGTGGAAAACCACAGGTTGAAGCGAAGCAGCCCGCGCGCCTCTTTTCGATCGAGCTAGGCGATCTGGAGGGTCGCGGGTTCGTGAAGGTGGCTCCGCTCGATGCACCAAACGAGCAAAGTATCACCACCCCCCTTCGCTGTATGCGGATGCACTTTGCTGCGGGCGTAGGAATCTGCCTTCACGAACTCGTTGGTTCCTGGCTGACGCCGGTCGTTTCGGTGACGATCTTCAACGAGCGTTTTCAGCCGATTTTTTCGCAGCAAGTCGACGGTTACACCAGCCGTGCGCGCGTTTCACCCGATGGCCGCTATGCCGCTTATACGGTCTTTGTGAGCGGCCATTCCTACAACGACAGCAATTTCTCCACCGCGACCCACATTTGGGAGATCGCGACGGGCCAAGATCTGGGTAATCTGGAGACTTTTGAAGTCTGGCGCGACGGCAGAGTCGTCAGCGAAATCGATTTCAACTTTTGGGGGGTCACCTTTGCCAGTGATAGCAACCGTTTCTATGCCACCCTGAGCACAGGGGGTGTCCCATCGCTGGTCGAAGGTGACATTGCAGCGCGGCGTGTCACCGTGCTGCGCGACTGGATCGAATGTCCATCGCTGTCACCCGATAACCGGCGGATCGCCTTCAAAAAAGCGCGCGGCCAGGGAGAATGGCAACTCACTGTGCTTGACCTGGCAACGATGCAGGAGACGCCGCTAGCCGAATCGCGCAGCGTCGATGACCAGGTGGAATGGCTGGATGACGCCACGATCCTCTATCAGCAGATGGAGTACGATAGCTCGCGCAACGCCTGGATCAGCGTGCTGAGCATCCCGGCGGACGGCAGCGGCGCACCCACGGTTTTTGTCTCTAGAGTTGGGTCGCCGGCGGTGGTCCACTCATACTAAGGTACCTGGGCATACACTGGGCACATATATTGGGCAAATGTCAGCAGAAGCCCACTAAAAACGAAGGATTTGTTGCAAAAATACGATAGACACTACAATCGCGACAGCGCGTGCGGTAGCGGTCCAGGGCTTTTCGTTTTCACAAGTCGTACCATTTAGGAGTTACGCAGTTACTCAGGTGCGATGCACTTGAAAAGTGCGTTGCACCTCCCATTAAGCGCTCTAACCTCATCTGTCAGTACACCTAACCATTAAAGACTTTGGCATCACAATTGTTGCCAGAGGACATGTCCGTGCATGACCTACTGCGAGCACTTTTCAACAAACTTGATCAGGAGCATATCCAGTACTGCTTGCTGCGGGACCAGGATCGGCTTGACGAGTTGACGTCCGGTGCAGAAATCGATCTGCTGGTCCAGAAGAGCCAGTTGGCTCAAATGGCATGCTTATTGGCCCAGCTTGGCTTTGTACGCCTGTCCAGTTGGGGATACGCGCCCCATCATTTTTTCGTTGGCTATGAGCAGCCGACTGACAGTTGGTTCAAAGTCGATGTCATCACCGAGGTGGCATTTGGGCAACCCATTGCGGCGCTGAGGACCGACTTGGCGATACCTGCTCTGGATAGCCGTCGCCGCGATGGCCGGGTCTTTATTCCTGCGCCCGAATGTGAGTTGGTGATGCTACTCTTGCATTGCGTGCTGGATAAGCACCAGATAACCCCTGATCGCGGACGGCGCTTGCAAATCCTACGTGGCCAGGTGCAGGACGAGTCTTATCTCTCTGCTCTGTTGGCGGCATACTGGCTGCCGGCGATGAGTTGGCCCCAACTTGCCTTGCTCATCGAGACCGAGAATTGGACATCGCTCCTGGCTGTGCGCAAAGCTCTTGTTGCCCGTTTGACACAACGGGACCGTCTGGGAACTTGGGGACGTTATCTGCGTGAGCGTATCTTGCGCAAGCTAAGCAAGCTTAGCAGCGCCAGCCGCCCGCGTGCGCCGATGGTGGCTCTGTTGGCCCCTGACGGTGCCGGGAAGTCCACGCTGATTGCCCGCATTCCCCAAAGATTCTACTTCCCTGTTTGTGCCATTTATATGGGACTAGACCCCAAAAACACAAAGAAGTCGCTGCGTTTACCGCTGTCTGGGATTGGTTTGGTGAGGCGTTTGTTGACTCTATGGCAGCGGTATTTGCTGGCCTGGGTTCATCATCTGCGCCGGAAGCTGGTGGTCTTTGACCGCTATACTTACGATGCACTGTTGTCATCCCCCCAGTCGACCCCTTGGGGCAAACGAATAAGGCGCCGGCTTTTGGCGTACAGCTGTCCTGCCCCCGATCTAATTATCTTTCTCGATGCACCCGGCGAGGTGCTTTATGACCGCAAAAGGGAACATACTGCCGCCCAGCTCGAGCAGCAACGTCAACAGTATCTCGCACTTCGGACGGTGCTTCCCCAACTGGTGGTGGTCGATGCAACCCATGAACCTGAAGATGTGCGGCGTGAAGTTACCGCTTTAATCTGGCAACAATATCTTCGTTACCAAGCCGGTTGCTGAGTAACCGGTGAGTGCTAGTAACTTAGGTGGACGGCGAATGAGTCTGTCCCAGTTCGGCGCAGGAGCCAATCAGTCTGGGGAAATGCAGCAGCGCATAAGGATGATCCCCTATGAGTTCGATCAGCAAACCAACGATAACGCCTTCAGTCGATCACACCTCTTCCTCAAAAAAATCGGCCACGCGCCGGCAGATCCGTGGTTCCAGCCTCTTGCTCGCCGGGAGATTCTTGTCGAAAGGGATCAACTTTGTAGCGCAGATTTTGGTCGTGCGTTATCTATCGATGACCGATTACGGCGCATTTGCGTACGCACTGTCGATTGTGCATCTTGGGCAAAGCGTGGCAACTTTTGGCCTGGACCGGGCGCTGGCTCGTTTTGTGCCCTTGTACCACGAACGACAAGATTATGACCGGTTTTTTGGTACGCTTTTCATGATTGTAGGCGCCATCCTGTCGCTTGGACTGGCGATCGCATTGTCGCTTCAGGCCTTCCAGCCCCTGACCCGCACATGGATTGAGGATCAGCAAGCCTATGCATTGCTGCTCGTTTTGATCTTTCTCGTCCCTATTCAAGCTATCGACGATCTGCTCGTAGGTCTCTTTGCAGTCTTTGCCAATCCACGGGCGATCTTTTTTCGCCGGCATGTTCTGGCTCCGGTGCTCAAACTTGTCGTGGTGCTGTTGCTGGTGCTTAGCCAAAGCACGGTTTTCTTTCTGGCCGGCGGGTATCTGGCCGCCAGCCTGATTGGGGTTGGGGTCTATGTTGTCATGCTGTTGCGCCTGATGCACACGAATGCCCTTTTCCAGCATTTTTCACTGCGCACCATCCAGGTACCCTGGCGCGAAGTGCTGGCTTTTACTGTGCCCTTGCTTGTTTCCGACCTGGTCTATATTGTGATGAACTCGATGGATGTCGTCATGTTGGAACATTTCCGCGGATTGGCCGCAGTGGCATCGCTACGCGCACAACAGCCCATCGCCGTCATGAACCAGATGGTGATGGCCAGCTTTACGACCCTGTTTACCCCACTGGCAGCTCGAATGTTTGCCAGAAATGATCGAGAAGGAATCAACAACCTCTACTGGCAGACGGCCATCTGGATCGCCGTCTTCAGCTTTCCCATCTTTGTGTTGACCTTCTCAGCAGCCGCGCCGATAACCGCACTGTTGTTAGGTGAGCGATATGCGCAATCAGCCCCCATCCTGGCCTTGCTGGCGTTGGGTTATTACTTCAACGCTTCGCTTGGCTTTAACGGGCTCACGCTCAAGATCTATGGTAAGCTCCGCTATGTGATCATTATCAGCGTGATCACTGTCCTGGTCAACCTGGTGCTCAACCTGGCGCTGATCCCCGTTTACGGCGCTCTAGGCGCCGCGCTGGGCACCTCACTGACCCTAATCCTCCATAACATCTTGAAACAAGCCGGATTACGGCTTGGTACTGGGATCAATCTATTCGAGTGGCGTTACTTCCGGGTCTATTGTGTGATCCTACTGTCCGCATTGGGGTTGTTGGCGATCCAGTGGGCCAGCGACGCTGCAGTCTACGTCAGCCTACCGCTGGCGGCCCTGGCCTCCTGGATCGTCTTTCGGCTCAACCGTCATCTGTTGGCTATCGAGCAGACGTTTCCAGAATTGTTACGGCTGCCGCTGGTGAAACGACTGTTGTACTAATCCTACAACGAGACTTCGCGTAACAGGTCCAACCTGACCTCCGGGAGGTGGTCAGAAGTAGTCTGGTTAACGAAGTTGATTCTGGTCACGGGGGCCCTTTGGGCGCGGAGGTCTTGGCGGCGACAATCATCAAAGTCTCATTGTGGTACTAAACTCTGTTTGAAAAAGCGTCCAGAAAATCTATGCCATGCTTGAAACAACGCTCTCGACCGCCTTTGTGCCCGGCATCAACGTGAGGGGGCAAGTAGCGGGCGCCAATTGGATCTTCTTGCGCCCCAGTATCCACGCGGAACAGGTGCTCTGTATTGGCATGCCGGCAACCACTACCCTTACAACCCTGGCTAACTTTAGCCGGTCTATCACCGTGGTTGACGCCGGTGAGCAACAGCAACAACAGGTCACATTCGGTAGCCAACAGACGAATCTGACCAATATCCACTTGCTCCTCAGCGGAGAAGATGGCGCGTTCCCGTTACCCGCCGCTAGCGTCGATCTTGTGCTGATAGTGGGTGGGCGCAACCTCTGGCGGCTGCGGCGCAAACAACGGCTGCGGGCGGAGTTGCGGCGCCTGTTGAAACCAGATGGAATGCTCTATTACGAATACTGGGGGTTGATCGACCCGTTACGCGGTGGTCGTGTACTGAATCAGACGGAAGGAGACAATCTGATCGGGCAACCGCTCTGGTTGACGCCCCTGAACGGGGAGATGCGTACGGCTGTGCCGGTGGCCGATCAGATGGGAATTGACTATTTCCGGCGGCATGAACTCTACAGCCCTTCCCTTCCGTTGGCTTCTCTCAAGCAAATCTTGCAGCAAGCCCGTAGACGTTCCGTCAAACAGCCCCTTTCTCGCAACAACGATGTCCAGGGGAAAATGAAAAGTGATCGCTCCGAACCTTCAGCAAAGAATTGGCGCTCGCTCACAAAACGCGCTGCCGCCATCGAGCGCTGGTTTACACAAGGCAGTAAACTGGTCGAAAATCAGCCGTTGTTCGACCGGCTGGCCGGACGCCGTGGCGTGTTGATCGGCGGCTCACCAACTGCGCTAGCCACGCCTCCTCAATATCTCCAGGCGCTTGCCACCGCTGCGGGCATCCGGCTAGATGGCTTTCGCTGGGGGCTGTCGGCGCGGGGAGAATACAGCTCACGCAAGCTGTTGTTTTTTTTATTTGATGGTGCGAATCCGGCACCCAGCGCACCACCCACCTATATTGTCAAAATGGTGCGCGATCCGGTCTTCAATCCACGGCTCGAAAATGAGCACCAGGCCCTCTCCCTGTTAAAGCAACGCGGCATCGGGGATCGAGAGACGTTGCCCCAAGTAGTCTTTTTTGGTCATCATGCCGGCCTGGCAATCGTCGGCGAAACCGTCATTACCGGCGCCCCTTTTCACCAACACACCCAGGCTACGGCAGATTGTCCCTATCTGCATGCAGCATTGGAGTGGCTTACGGACCTGGGAGCAGCCACCGCCAACCCTAATGCTACCACACCTGGCGAGGCTGCCAGTATCCTGGACAGGCTCTTCACCCGCTTCATGCAGATTTACCGGTTAACGGCTGAGCAACAGACATTTCTTGCTGCGCAGCTCGACGCCCTGCGTACGAGCCGGGCGCCGCTACCGCTCGTCTTCCAGCATGGTGATCCTGGCCCGTGGAACGTCATGGTGACCGAAAGTGGTCGGGTCGCCTTCCTGGATTGGGAAGCTGCCGAAGTCGAAGGCTTGCCCCTTTGGGATCTCTTCTATTTTTTGCGTTCCTACTGTATCGGGGCGGCGCGCACTCTGGGCATCCGTGATCCGCTGGCTGGTTTCACGTACCAATTCCTGGGCGAAACGCCTCTCAGCCACCTGATAAACACGGCCATCCGATGCTACTGCACCCGGATCGGTTTGTCATCCCAACTGGTTGAACCCTTGTTTTATACCTGTTGGATGCACCGTGCGCTCAAAGAGGCAACACGGCTTACCCCAGACAAGCTAGAGAGCGGCCACTATGTCAATCTGCTACGGCTGTCCATCGCCCAACGTCCCATGCCCGCCGTCAATCGTCTATTTGCGGGTTAACGTGGCATAGAGTCAAAACGATAACAGCCCAGTTACGCTGAGCTCTGTTTGAAAACCTGCCCTGTCCGCACTGGTACATGAGGCTCAACCCCTCGGTTTTCGGAGCGATCGTAGAATAGCCGTGGTATCCGGTACGGGGCGCAACCGGTTGGTGATTCAGAGTAATCACCGGCTGTGCGCCCACCGGTCTGCCTTTTTCTTACTGCTGGCTGCTTTCTTCAACCTTTGCCACTCCCTTCAAGCAGAGTACCCTGTTGACTTCCTCAAAATTTAAAAACAGATGCGCGATCGCGAAGGATTGGCGTAAAAATTGAGATTCTTTAATCAAGAGTGGATTCGTTAATACAGAGTTAACAATGTTAACATACTACAAATCTAGACTCAAGTAGAAGAATTAGGGGGTCCAGAAAGGGGAGAGTTCGCAACCGTGCCCGGCGTTGGCAGGTCGCCAGCGCCGGGCACGTTCCCTAAATTTTTAACAGATTGACCAGGGGCACTCCTGCCTAAACCGCGTATGTGACTCGCCGAATCATGCAGGTCTTTACAAGCGGTTACCTTATGTTTTCAAATTGAGCAGAGTTTCACGGGAGAAACATGGGTTTACCCCCAACGCGCACCAGCTTGCTCACCTCTAGACCAGAGTCGCCTACTCTCCAAATCAGCGCCAAAACAGACATACCGGCCTCACCTGAGCTATTACTCCGGGCTGTGCGGCGAGTGGATTGGCGATTTCTCCTGCCTGACCCAACTTTAGAGGAAGTAGCCTATATTGGGCAGCCGACTGGCGCCTTACTGTCAGCGCTCGAATTGTTCTCAACTCGGGTTCAGGTATTCGAGCCAGCGACCGCTACAACCGCCGTCACCACAGGGGGTCAAAGGGCAACAAGCGCCCGGTATGATGTGGTGGTCGCCTGTAATCCCACTGTTTTGGTTTTAGAGCAAGCAGTGAGGATAGTCAAGCCGGGCGGATGTCTATACATGGAGATTTCTGGTCCGTTGGCGTCGATCAAGCGGTCACTCAGCGTAGGCTTGCGTGGCCGGGGGCGCCTTGCCTTGGGGTCTCCCCAGAGCCACGTGAGGGCCATCCAGCAACTTGGCTTGCAGGAAGTAGCGTGCTACTGGTTCCGGCCAAATTTTGAAACTTGCACCAAAATTATTCCACTGCACGAGCGGGCAGCCCTGCTCCATGCCCTGGCGCCACGTCAGGGCAGCAACAGCCTTCAGGCGCGCTTGCAGACGTACGGTCGGCGTTGGTTGGTTGAAAAGCTGTCAAGCAGTGGAGCGCTGGAGTTTATGATTCCCTGCCTGGGTATCGTGGCGCGATGAACACCATCTTGACCTTTCTCAAGCAGCACCGGCAGCGGCTCAATCTGGCGCAGTATGGTGTGTGCGGTTCTCTCTCGTCAATTCTCTTGACACCGCGTTTTCCTGCCTCTAACCACGTGATCTTTCTGATCCTGTCGGAGGGCCGGCCCGAGCCGGTGCTGGTCGCCAAAATGCCAAGATTAGCGCAGGCTACTGCCGGTTTGGAACGCGAAGCGGCGAATCTGCAAAGAGTGCAAGCCCAACGCGTGGAGGGATTTGACACGATTCCCCACCTGGTTACGCTTGAGAAATATAGCGGCCACCTCCTCCTGCTCGAAACTGCATTGAGCGGACAGTTGATGGGTCCCACGGTTATCCGCCGCCAGTTTGATCACTGCTGTGATGCGGTGAGCAACTGGCTGGTGGAGATTCAAGGCCCAGAGCCGGGTGCCGAACCCGAGGCGGGCGAATGGTTCGCCCGCCTCATTGAACAACCCCTACACGCTTTTACAGAACGATTTCCTTGGTCACGTGAAGAACTTAAGCTGCTAGAGCAGATGTGGACGTTGATCGCGCCGCTACGCACCGCCAAGCTACGCTTTGTGTTCGAGCACGGCGACTTGAGCCACCCAAATCTGCTGTTGCTGGAGAATGGCAAGGTAGGCGTCGTCGATTGGGAATTGGCGCAGCCGCTAGGCTTGCCGACCTATGACCTATTCTTCTTCCTCACCTATGCAGCCTTTGCCAAAGAGAAGGCTCGCACCAATACGGACTGTCTGGCCGCCTTTCAGACAGCCTTTTTTGGCCCTACCGCCTGGGCAAGACCCTGGGTTCACAGATACGCGGTCGACCTGAGCCTACCCACGGCTCTATTGACACCATTGTTTCTCATCGTCTGGCTCCGGTACCTGGTCGGCCTGTCTGGTCGTCTGGAGCAAGCTGCTCCCGCTCTAGGCCCGTTCGGGCGCGAACAGGTGATGTGGCTGCGCGAGAACCGCTACTACGCCCTCTGGCAGTATGCGGTGCGCCACGCCGTTGACCTCCGGTGGGATTGACGCAGTAACAGCGCGCTGTTGAGCGTGAAACAAGTCGGTTTGTACCAATGCAATGCAGCAGGGAGCCCCTTGGTTTGGCCATGAAGATCCTACATATTACACCGACATTTCAACATCCCAAAGTACGTGGATCACACCGGTACTATTACTTTATCCGCGAGCTGGCCCAACGGCATGAGATTACGTTGTTGACGCTGGAGCGCTCTCCGATAGCACCTGAAGCCAGGCAAGAAGTAACGACCTATACAAAGCGCCTTTTCACTTTTCCGCTCAATGACGCTTCTCGCTTCGCTGTTGCCAACCTGGCAAGAAATGTTCCACACATTGGGCCCCAAGTTGTTCGCCGTTTGGATCTGCGGGCCGCAATCCGCCAGATGAAAGCATGCTTTTCCAAAGTAGTCCGGCAGGACTCATTTGATCTGATCCTATTACATGGCAGAGCTTGTTTTTCTGTCATCGAAAATTGGCAGGGCTTGCCTACTGTGGCAGATATTTGTGACGCCGACTCTCTGCGGGTGCGCACGAAAATGGAATACGCGAATCCTGCCCTGTCGTTGATATTACGTCTGCAGCATCTACAGGTTCGCCGGGTTGAGAAGAAGATAGCGCAATACACGCCTCATCTTATCTTTATTTCAGAGCGTGATCGCGCATCCGTACTCGGCGCCAACGGTCAAGCCAAAGTGATCCCCAATGGCATTGACCTAGCCTACTGGACGCGGCGCTCGCACAACCCGCAGCCCAATTGTCTGATCTTTACCGGTGTCATGGATTACCCGCCTAACGAAGATGCAGCGCTCTATTTGATCGACCACATATTGCCTCTGGTGCGGCCCTTGGTGCCGGGTCTACAAATCATCATTGCCGGTCGTAATCCCACATTGCGTTTGCTCAACCGAGCACAACTACACCCAGAGGTCGTGGTGACCGGCTTTGTAGAAGATATGCGAGATTACCTGGAAAAGGCTGCTCTGTTTGTTGCTCCGCTACGCATTGCCTCTGGTACGCAAAACAAGATCCAAGAAGCGCTGGCGATGGAGGTGCCAGTCATAACAACTCCTATTGTCGCCGATGGTTTACGAATCACAAAGGGTGAGGAACCACCGCTCTATGTGGTGAATGGAGCAGCCGCTTTTGCCGATCAGATCAGGTACCTGTTGAATCAGCCAGAGGAACGCACGCGACTGGCCCAGGCAGGGCGCTCCTTTGTCAGCCAACACTTTGTTTGGCGACAGAGCGCCGCGCAATTGGAGGAAATTCTCCAGGAGGCAGTTGTTTCAGAAAGAAGAAGGAGGGGGTGAGAAACCAAAGCCTCCAATCCGCCAGCTATGACTCAGGACTGCGTAGATGGGTTTGCTATTCTCAAATCGAAGCCGCAGGCATACCAGTACGGGCTATAACTGGATTGGTCTGCAGGCGGCGCCTGCGCTACCTCAGTGCTCTATACCTCATAGCTTTGCTGCTATTGTCAAGCCACCCTGTAGCGATCACAAGGGCGGCGACGCCGGTAGATACGGGCTATCAGAATTTCAACTTTGGTAGCGACTGTGACTCGACGCCCACCGGCGAAAAACCCGAAAGCAAGCTCTGGTTCCACGATGGCTTCTGGTGGGGCAGCCTCTGCAGAGATGGAACCTATCGCATTCACCGGCTAGATCTGGCTACGCAAGATTGGCTCGACACCGGCACCGCGCTAGATGACCGGCCAAACGCCAAAGCCGATATCCTGTGGGATGAGTCCGCTCAAAAGCTCTATGTGGCCTCTCACATCTTTGCCGATATCGGAGCCCTGCAATCCTCGCCGGTAAACTGGGGCCGGCTCTATCGCTACAGCTACAATGCCAGCACGAAGCGTTATCGTCTGGACAGCGGCTTCCCCGTTACGATCACCCAAGGCTGGTCAGAGACGCTCACCATCGACAAGGATACAACCGGCAAGCTGTGGGTAACCTATGTGGAAAGCAGAAATGTAATGCTCAACCACAGCCGCAATGGCAACGATGCCGACTGGGGTACACCCTATGTCCTGCCGGTGGCGCCGGCTACCGGTCTGAGGAACGATGACATCTCCTCGCTCATCAGCTTCTCCGGCCAGATCGGGGTGATGTGGAGCAATCAAAACACGGGCATCATGTATTTTGCGACTCATCAGGACAGCGACCTCGATGCCCAGCACTGGCAGAGCGTCAGCGCCTACAACCCTGGCGGCCCCGGCGCCGATGATCATATCCATCTGAAGTCTTTGCAGTCGGATGACGCCGGCCGTGTCTTTGCAGTGACCAAAACCTCCTTTTCAGGCAGCCAACCGGGCATCGTGCTATTGGTCTGCACGAACACGCCCTGCACAATGGCCAGCAACTGGCAGGCGCACACCGTCTACAGGGCGCAGGACAACGACACCCGGCCCATCCTGCTCATCGACCAGGATGCGCGCAAGCTGCACGTCTTCACCGGCAATACGGGCGCCGTCGGACAGATCGATTACAAGTCCTCCGACCTCGATACGGTCAACTTTCCGGTCGGTGAAGGTCAGCCCTTTATCAAAAACAGCAACGACAACGATATCAACAACCCAACCTCCACCAAGCAAAATGTCAATAGTAGCACCGGCATCGTTGTACTGGCCAGCAGTGGCACGACACGCTATTACTATCATAACTATCTCAGCTTGAGTGAGAGTGACGCTCTGAGACTCTACCTGCCGTTGATTCACAATCCGTAAAGCGTTCTACAGTCTATAGTCTGCGTTCTGCCTGGCTGCTTTCCCCTCCCCAAAATCAACCACCCAATGTGCCTTTTGACCCTTCTGCCTGCCCGCGGTTGATGGGTACACTGGCGCCAGCACACAGCGGTTTCGAGACAGCACGAGCCGCCAAACATCAGGTGTGTGACGCCAAACAGGAGGTTGACCATGTTGAGTACTGCCCATCCAGCCAGCGTTATAGTCATCCGTAGCAGCCGCATCTTGCTTTGCCTGCTGATCTTGCTGCCAGGTCTTATGGCCTTATTGCCCATACAACCGGTCATAGCGTCCGGCGGTATCGTTGTCAACTCGACTTCGCTAGCCGATGATGACAAGGATGGCGTCTGCACCTTGCGAGAGGCGTTGCAGGCCGCCTTTAGCCAGAAGGTGACCGGCCAAGCCAGCTATACCTATCACGAGTGTAAGGCCAGCGCCGGACCCAACACCATCACCTTTGGTAGTGGCGCCTCCGGCGGTGTGATCACGCTGGCAATGGGCGACGACCCGCTGCCCATGATCAACAAAGAGGTGACCATCGCCGGCCCGGTCACCATCAGCGGCGGTGGTGTCCCGGTCAAGATCGAATCGGAAACCTTTGTCGATACCCGCCTTTTCCGCGTCGCCAGCGGCGGCACGCTCACCCTCATGGACCTGACGCTCAAGAGCGGCTTTACCACCGGTTTTGGCGCTGCCATCCTGGGGGATGGCAGCAACAACGGTATTAACCTGACGCGCGTGGCCGTGGTGGATAACACAGCCTTGGGCGAAGGTGGCGCCATCTACACGCACGGGCCAATCAACATCACCATGAGCACCTTTAGCGGCAACCGTGCCCTGGGCGCCAACCTCGACTTTAGCGACAACCCCAACCTGGGCAACGGCGGCGCTATCGTCATCAGCGGCGGCGGCAACAAGTTGGTGATGACGCAGAGCCAGTTTAGCGCCAACATCGCCAGCAAAAGCGGCGGCGCCATCGCTAACCACGGCGCCACGATAGAGATTTCCGACGCAGCCTTCAACGGCAATGTCGCCAACGCCACCGGTGGCGCGGCCCAGGGTGGCGGCGCTCTCTTCAATGGCAACAACGCCGCGCTCAAGGTGGAACGGGTCGTCTTCAACGGCAACCTGGCCCCCAAAGGCAGCGGCGGCGCGCTCTACAACAACCTGAGCGCTGCCAGCGCAGTCATTGTCGAGAGCGCCTTCAACGGCAACATTTCGGGCGACCCGGCCACCGGCGGGCGCGGCGGCGCTATCTACAACGAAGAAGATATGCAGATCACGCGCGCCACCTTCAATGGCAACATCGCCGCTAAAGAAGGGTTGGGAGGCGCCATCCTCAACAACCGGGCGGCTGTGCTCAAGCTGACCAATAGCTCGTTCTTTGCCAACATCGCCATCGAGGGCAAAGGCGGTGCGCTGGCCAATATTGATACACCCTTCCCCGTCTCTTCGGATTCGATGCTGGAGCTGCGCAACGTGACCGTTTCCGGCAACATCGCCAGCAGCGGCGGGGCGATCTTCAACGAGGAACGGGTCGCCCTCTGGAATACCATCATCGAAGAGGGGACCACCGGCAAGGGCGGCACTTGCGCCGGCGCCAAGACGCCCGAAGACATGGGGCACAATCTGCAACACCCCGGCAACGCCTGTGGGAGCTCTGTCACCAGCAGCGACCCCAAGCTCGACCTGCCCAAGTTCAACGGCGGCGGGATCATCACCCTCTTGACCCAGGCGCTCAAACCCGACAGCCCGGCCATCGACGCCGGGGATGGCGCCGTCTGCGCCGCCGAGCCGGTGAAGAACGAAGACCAACGCGGTAAGTCGCGCCCCAATGACGGCGACGGAGACTTCAACGCGGTCTGCGACATCGGCGCATACGAGGCCGATACGGCCAAACCCGGCTATGGCTCCACACCTGCCAAACCTGGTCCCATCGACTTTGGCAACGCCACCGTAGGGACGACCGCTGAGGCCAGCTTTGAAGTGAGCGAGACCGGCAATCGTCTGCTGACCGTTGCCAACCCTGTCTTTGACGGGCCACATGCCATGGACTTTTCGGTGGCGCCCACGACGACCTTTCCGCTGCTGATCCCCAACAACGGCGCCCCGCAAATGGTCCACCTACGCTGCACCCCCGGCGCCGCCGGTGAACGGAAAGCGACCTTGACGCTCAACACCGATGACCCGAGCAACCTGCAGGTCACCTATGACCTCATCTGCCGCGGTGTGGCTGTGATCACACCTGGCTTTGCTGCCGACCCACCCGCTCCCGGGCCGGTGGACTTTGGCAGCGCCATCCTCGGCAATCCGGTGACGCGGACGGTCAAATTGTTGGAAAATGGCACAGCCACGGTCGCCGTTGACATTCAGGCGCTCAGCGGCGACCACCCAGGCGACTTTGTGGTCAAGAGCGGACTGCCGGCCTCCATCGCCGACGGCAGCGACGGCACTGACCTGGTCATCGTTTGCACACCCGGCGGCCTCGGTCTGCGGACGGCGGTGGTCCAGCTTACCACCACTGATCCAGCCAACCCCTCGGTGAGCTTTGACCTGGTCTGCAATGGTGAACCGCCGCCTGTTCCCTTCCTCGCCCCCGGCGGCGCCATGACCGACCTGGACGGCGCGATGGATGTGGTGGTCAGCCACGACATGCGCGATCTCTATGTCACCAGTTATTTTCCTGGCACGGTGACGCACTTCAAACGTCAGCTCGATGGCCAACTGGTCAACGCCGCCACCTATAGTAACGATGCCATCCAGGGCGCGCGGCGGCTGGCCTTTAGCCCCGACGGCAAACAGCTTTACGTTGCGGGCAATGGCAGCAATGGATTGGCCTTCTACCAGCGCAACCCCGACAACGGGATCCTGGTCCTCAAGGAGAAGTTTCGAGATGGCACAGGGGCTGATGGACTAAAGGGCGCCTATGGCGTGGCGGTTGCGCCGGATGGTCGTTTCATCTACGTGGCGGGCAGTGGCGAAAGCGCCATCAGCATCTTCGCCCGCAACGCCGACGACACGGTCACTTTCGAGAACCACATCAGCTCCACTGTTGAACTGGAAGGGGTGCGCGATCTGGCCGTCAGCCCGGACGGTGCGCATCTCTATGCGGCCGGGTTTGCCAACAATCAGAGCGGTTTTGTGAGCGTCTACCAGCGCGATCTGACCAACGGCGAACTCACCCACGTGCAGACGCGCAAAGAGGGCGAATTGCTGGTTCTCTTCCCGGTGCCGCGCTTTATGGATGGTCTGGCCGGCGCCATCGACCTGAGCATCAGCCCCGATGGCCGTTTTGTCTATGTCGCCACCTACTATGACAGCAGTGTGGTGGTCTATAGCCGCCAGCCGGCCAGCGGCCAGCTTGCGCTGGCCTATATCTACCGCAATGGGTCCAACGGGATCACCGGCATGGGCGGTGCAATGGGTGTCGCTATGAGCCCTGACAGCCGCCATCTTTTTGTGGCCGGTGGGCAAGACGATGCCATCGCCATCTTTGACCGCGACAGCGAGAATGGGCGTCTGAGCTTTGTGGAAGCTATCGTGCGCGACCCCAACACGGGCGAGCCCAAGCTGGACAACCCCACCGGCGTGCTGGTCAGCCCGGATGGCTCGACTGTCTTTGCCACCAGCAGCGTGGATGACGCCGTGGTCTGGTTTGCCAAGGCCAACCCCAAAGCGACGCTGGATGCGCTGCTGCCGGCATCGGTGCCGGTGGGCAGCGGCGACTTCACCCTCACGGTCAAAGGCAAGAACTTTGTGGCCGGTTCGCAGGTGCGGTGGGACAACGCGCCGATCTCGACAACCTTTGCCAGCGTGGGCGAACTGCACGTTGCGGTCTCTGCTGCCAGAGTCAGCAGCGTTGGCAGCGTGCCTGTGACGGTCTTCAACCCGGCGCCGGGTGGGGGCGACTCGCACAACCTGGCGATCTTTACGGTCATCCCTCCAGGCGCCAACCCGCTGCCGTCGATCGAGTATGTCAACCCGCCGGCCGTGGCTGCCGATGTTAAGCAATTTACCCTGACCGTGGTGGGGACAAATTTTGTGCAGGGTGCGGTGGTGCGCTGGAATGGCGCCGACCGGCCGACGACCTTTGTCAGCGCCACCGAACTGCAAGCCACCATTGGCGAAGCCGACATCCAGGC
>QEUW01000396.1 GCA_003577005.1 Chloroflexota bacterium
GATGGTGGTGGTGCTCGTGGTGGGTGGTTTGCAGATGCTGATGATGGGGGTGCTTGGCGAATACCTGTGGCGAGCGCTGGACGAGGCGCGGCGCCGGCCGCGCTACATCGTGGAGGCGACGCTGGGTGCAGAAACCGCCCCATTGAGAGCAGCGGCACCGGCCGCTAGCAGCAATGGCCAAAGCGTGAATGCGGCATAGCAGCGTGAAGTTCTGCCCGACAGTAAGACCGCTTTTCTAAACGGAGTAATTATGAGTCACGTTGCCCAGGCGAAACGCCGCACCGCAACCATCTATCGGTTGGTTATTCCAACTAAGACCCTACTTATTCTAATTCTTGGGGTGATGGTGCTCCTAGTTGAGATCGGCCATCTGGCCTTTCTAACAGCCTATCCGCCTGTCTTTATCGATGAAATTTGGAATGCGAACGCAGCGTGGAACTGGCTGCAGACAGGTATCAACTTTGACTCGATCCACACCCGCTGGCCGACCCTTGGCAACGCTCCGTGGCTCGCCTCGTTTGCGCTGTTTGGTCTGGGCTTTTTTCAATTGCGCCTGGTCTCGTGGGTCGCGGGAATTTGTTTGCTCGTTGCTACCTTTGTTGTCGGGCGGCGTAATTATGGCAGCATAACGGGAGTCACGGCAGCGCTGTTGCTGGCTCTCAGCCAGCCTTTTCTGCAAGCCAGCCACTATGCGCGTTGGGATATCATGATTGCCGCGCTCGTCATGGCAGCCTACGCCCTTGCCCTGGTTGCGCTGGAAGAAGACAGGTGGGCCGCGCATTTGATAGGGGCGCTCTTGATTGGTCTGTCACTAGATATTCACCTAAATGGCATCTTGTTTGCCCCTGCGCTTGCCACGTTGTATCTGGTGTTTTATCAGAAAAAGGTGTTGTCCAGGGCCGGCACCTGGCTCGCAGCCCTGGGGGGGCTGTTGGGCATTCTCTTTTTTGTGGCGATCAAAATCGTGCCAAACCCTGATGCTTACTTTGCTCAGTTCAACTTCTCCTACGCCTTCACCCACAAGCTGCCTATTAGCGAGCTTAATCCGTTGGATTTGTTGGCGTCGCTGCGCGCTGAAATCGGGCGTTATCACTTCTTTGAGAACAGTCTAGATTTTACATTGATCGGTGCCAGCTTGGCCTATTTGCTGGTCAGGCGTTCTAAGGCAGATCGGCTTCTGCTCATCTTTACTGGTGTGGCCTTTTTGAACTTTGTGCTCTTTGTGGGCAACAAACACGATGTGTATGCCATCCTGCTTTACCCCTTCTTTATGCTGATGGTGGCAGAGACAATGGTTAGTCTCGTCCGCGAAGCGGAGATGGACAGCAAACAGCGTATCTTTGCTGGTGTTCTACTCGGCTTGGCGCTCTTTAGCAGCATCGTCCATGTAGCTCGCCCGTTTGCGAGCCATCGCAGCTATGACTATACAGCGATTACCGAACAGATTCGGAGCTATCTTCCCCCAGGCACACGTGTCATGGGGCGGCCAGAGTGGTGGTTGGGTCTGGCCGATTATGAATACCGGTCAAACTTGAATCTGACCTACTATCACTATCAAAATGGGTATACGATGGCCGAAGCGTTCGCTGCTGTTCGCCCAGACTTTCTGATTGTGGATACAAAGTGGCGTCAGCAGCTTGTCGATGAAAATGCTTATCCGATAGAACCGGGCTTTGGCGTATATAACCTGCCACGCGAGGATTTTGACAGTTTTCTGACGCAGCATGGGCAGGAGCTATCGAGTTTTTACGACCCGGTGCATGGTCTCTTCGAGATTTGGGCGATCCGCTGGGATTGATTTGGGGCAACACCGGTTACTTTGTCCTAGCGGAAAAGGGGTTCCAGTTCGATTGAAACGTGATTGCGCTAATGATGCGAACGTAAAAGCAGGTAGTGGATGGGCACGCCATTTTAGACATGCCCATCCAACAAGCCTAGATCGGTCGGTTATGGTCCAGCTTCACCGCGAGCGATGACTTCAACTTCGGCCAAGCCGGCTGCATTTCCGGTTACGTCATCGATGTCAATGCGCACTGCACGGACAAGGACATCATCAAAGCCAACATCGGTTCCAGTGTCCGACAGCGGCCCTGATGTTTTGCTGGCGATCTCGTTTGTTGCATTGGCATCGCTAAAGAGCCGGACGGTAGCGTTCTGAACATGAATATTCTGCGACGGCAAATCGTAGAGCCGCACAATGCGCACCGTCACCGGCACGGGAAAGGTTAGTTGCACCCACTGGTTTTCAGTCTGCCCTTCGGCGCTGGTCCAGTACTTGACATAGTTGTTGAAGCTCAGCCTCATGTGGACCCGTCGGTCAGTCAGGCCGCGATTACCGACATCGCCGCGAAGTGCAGAGTCCAGTGATGAACTTGTCACGGTGGCGCCGGGCGCCAGATTGGTCCACTTGGCATCTTCTGGGTTCTCTGGGACGGGTATCATCGAATGGCCGGCGTGGCAGCCGACACAACGTTGGACTTCGCCGGGTCGGCCAAAGTTTTCCCCAGCCACATGGGCAGCACCGGATCTGTCACCGGCTGAGACTCTGCCGGTCAGGGGCACTTTGTAATCAGGCTGAGCTGTGCGAATTTGCTCAAAGAGTGGGACATTGGCCGGTGATGTAACTCTGACCGAGCCATCAGGGTTGACTGCTACTTCCTGCAACAGGATCGGCCAATCGAGGGTTTCGTGTGAGCCACGTTGTTGGTCACGCTGATGGTCGATAAAGAAGCGGATCGTGGCTGCTGAGCCCACCGGAATGGCATTGACGAGATTGGTATCAACGGGTGCGTTGAAGTAGACATTGAGGGCGTCAAAAACAAACTCACCGTCTGTGTTATAAGGGCCCTCGGCCAGCGGCGGCAAGGGACTGGCCACCTGTGTCACCGTATCGGGAATGATGGGGGGTAACGGGCGCTGGCGAATCAGACGGGCACGCAATTCAGTGGTATTCGGATTGTCGTAGAGAGGCGTTAAGTTGCTGCCATCTGGATTGATCACATAGAGCCCATAGTCCTGCTGAACGTCAGCCGCCCACGAGATGATCAGCCTGCCATCGGGCAAAACTTCGGGTTCGGCTGCATAGTTGCCTTTTTGAACACCGTAGGAGGGTGGATTTTCGCGAGCCAAACCGTAGTGGTCTTCATCACGCGTCGTAATGCCAATCACTGAGGTATAGCCGTGTGGACCACGCTGGTAGTGACGAATACCGCCATAACCGGCAGCTTCCGTCATGTTGGTCATGGGGAAGAAGTTGGCGTAAAAGCTGCCGTCGGGGGCAAAGGCGCCGCCGTAGGCATGATTGGCAAGCTCGCCGCCCAGGGCAGTATTGGACTGGCCGCCCCACTGGGTCAGACCGGCGCCATCAGGATTGACAGTGCCAAGATGCCAGCCGTTGCGGTTCAGGGCCCAGGTGCCGCCTACTTCTTGCGCAACGCTGCCTGAGTGATTGACCGAGAGGAGACCGTTGTGCAACTGGTAGCCGCCACCAGGGTCGGTGACCGTCCTCATATCGTTGGTTGCGGTGCGGAAATTGCGCCACCAGCGTGAATAGACAATCTTACCGGTAATGGGGTCAACCAGTGGCCGGTCTGCGCCATTGCGTTCTGCTGTGATCCGGTGTAAATTGCTGCCGTCGGCATTGACCACATAGAGATTGCTTGTGCGAGCGGCGCTGTACATGCCGTGCGAAGGCCAACGGGTGGACGAGAAGACGATCCGCCCATCCGGTAACCAGGCTGGATCGGTGTCGTCATAGGAGCGAAAGTGAGAGGCAACATCCCCAAACTGAGAGAGATTGAGGTCGTCTCGATCAGAGAAGGTGACCTGCTTCAGACCGGTGCCATCGACGTTGATGGTAAAGATGCGCCAGGCGCTCGGGTCATTTAGCGGCTCTTGCCGGTAGTTGCCAGCGGGTAGGCCAGCAAAAACAATCTGTTGCGCATCGTATGAGACATCTGGTGCGTTGACGTCGATCAACCGGAGTGAAGCATCCGTCGGGTTGGCGCCATCGATTAGCGTGCGAAGGGAGCCATCGGGTTCGCGTACCAATAGCTTGCCAGGGGCAGCCACTTGAAACCGAGCGTACGGTCCCACCCCTGGCATTGAGCCAGCCGATGTATAGTAGATACTACCATTGGAAGGAATCTGGCGTGAAACGAACACAACCGGTAGACCAGCTGTGAGATGGCCAGAGGTTGGTTGCGGAGACGGTGTGTTCGATGGCGTTGCTCCAGGTGAATTGGTCGGTGTTGCGCCGGGAGGCTCTGTCGGGGTTTCGCTAGGAATACGGGTTGATGTTGCGCTGGGGGTAGCAGTCGGCACAACGCCACCGGGCGCTGGTTCACTGCTGATAAGGGGCAGAAAAGCAGGCGTGCCATTGGGTACAGTTTGTCGATTTGGTTGATTGACTGTGGACAGCGCCTCAACTGGTCGGACCTCGCTAGCGAGCCAGTGCAGGCTTGTTCCAAGCAGCAAAAAGGCCAGAAAACTTGCGAACATGGAGGGTCTTTTGATGGCAGAAAGCCATCGACGGTGGTGACCAGGTAAGTTATGCATGGGGTAAGTACCTTGTAAAATGAACCGAGAACGATAGAACCTGTCTCAGCGGCGCAGCAGGTCTCGCATATCAAGTTGATCCGTACTGGAAAAAACGAGGGAATGCTCGAGACAGCGTGATGTGGGCTTCGATGATTGCGCTGATTGGCAGGTATATCATAAGTGAGAATTTCTGGATTTTCAATAGGGCAGTGGCAGATCACCTATCTGTCGTATGAATAAGTAGCCGATTCATACGATGATCATAAAATATCCGTTTGCTGCTGTAATTTGATCAGGACATCAATGTTTCGTTTTGCCATCGTGACAATCATCGTACTGTTTGTTATCAGCGCAAACCAGGTGGCGGTTGTGGCGCAGCCTTCTGCCCGCTGGTCGCCGGATGCGCAGGCAGAAGGGTATCTGGAGAATACATTTACTCCCTACCTGCTAGCCGACCAAAATCATACAGTACATGCTTTTGCGAGTCAGCTGGTGAGTGAGGATGATGAACAATTTGCAATCGTCTATGCTCAATGGCGGTTAGAAAGTAGTTGGTCAAAGCCAATCGATGTTCTATTGGGACCAGATGGTGGCGATGCTCAACCCTATGGGGCCTTTTTGGATGCATCGGGCGTGATACATCTCGCATTTTGGGGAGGAGAGGCGCTGGATGCAAGTGTCTATTACTCGCAAGCACCAGCTGCTAACGCCGGTCGGGCGCGGGCCTGGTCTTCGCCAACCCTTGTCGGGGAAGACGCCCACGTCATCAGTTCTGGTTCTTTTGCTGGCGATGATAAAGGCAATCTTATCATTGTTTACAATGGAAACGGCTCAGGCAACGGCATCTATGCGGTCCAATCTTCTGATGCTGGGGCTAGCTGGTCAGAGTCTATACCCGTCTTTCTGACCTATGATGAGGATCTGACTCCCTTTAGTCTTCGTACGTACCTAGACCAAGAGGGCCAGCTGCACGCGGTGTGGAATGTGGTAACCGATAAAGGTGTGGATGAGGCGCTCTACTACGCCCGGTTAGACATAGCGCAGCAGCAATGGAGCATCCCGCTTTTGCTGGACGAAAGAATTGATCGCCCAGATTTTTTTGGACCATCGTTCCCGGCCATTGCCGGGTATGGTAGCATCGTTGTCGTCATGTATAACAGTGGTAATCCATTTGGCGGGCCGGTGGCTGCCGGTCGTCCTGTTCAGATGGTGCGCCTGTCCGATGACGGGGGGCTTACATGGGAAGATCCTATCAGTCCCTTCCCTCGCCATTTGGGTAGAAGCGGCGAACATGCTTTGGTGGTTGACAGTAACCAGGTTATTCATGCGGTTTTTATGCAACGTATTGAAACAACTGTTGATGGTAAACCCAGTGTCATCGATGGCCCGTGGCACAGTGAGTTGCGTGGCAGACAGTGGAGTGAACCGGTTCGCTTCCCGACGACCTGGTCTCCGCATGATATGCGCGCTGTTGTAAGCCAAGGGAATGTTCTTTTGGCTGTTTGGCGTGAAGACCCAGGTGCAGGGCAGCATGGTGTCTGGTACTCTTATGCCATTGTCAATGCCCCCGAACTACCTGTGATTCCCATTCCAACCATAGCCGCGACGCCTACAAGCGTGCGCGAACCGACCGCTACCCCAGCGCAACTCGCTGTAACGCCGTCTCCGACACAGCTTGTGAGAATGCAAGGGGATGTCACCCCCACAACGCAACGGAACCCGGCAGGGCCTTTGATCTTTGCAGCGGCACCGGTATTCTTGCTTTGTGCATTATTGATCCTCGTACGCCAGTGGTCGCGCTATCGCAACCGGTAATAGCTTTGGACGGAAAGATCATTCATGAAGACGACTATTCAATTTGCGTATGTCTCCAAAAGATATCAGCTCGGGTTAAGCCGAACCAGTTTGCCCTCTCTGGTGTCAGGTTGGGTGAAACGTTCACTGAAGCGCTCTACGCCAGACTCCACCGAGGATCGAGCTTTTTGGGCCTTGCGCGATGTCAGTTTCGAAGTCAAACAAGGGGAGTCGCTGGCTCTGGTCGGTGCAAACGGCGCCGGCAAAACAACCATCCTGAAGCTACTGGCCCAGATTACAAAACCCACGGCTGGGACCATCGCCACACAAGGAAAGTTGTCTGCCCTGATCGAGTTGGGAGCGGGATTTCACCCTGACCTCACCGGTCGCGAGAATATTTTTTTGAATGGTACGATCCTGGGTCTCAGCCGCAAAGAGATCACCGGCCATTTTGATGAAATCGTAGCCTTCTCGGAGTTGGAGCGGTTCATCGATACGCCGGTAAAACGCTATTCGTCGGGCATGATCGTAAGGTTGGGGTTTGCCATTGCCTCTTGTATCGAACCAGAGATTTTGTTAGTCGATGAAGTATTGGCAGTGGGTGATTCTGCCTTTCAACAGAAATGTCTGAAGCGTATTCACAGCCTGATCGACAATGGCACAACGATTATCTTCGTATCGCACAACTTCTATCTGGTCCAGGCAGTCTGTGGTACGGCCCTTTATCTACAAAAGGGCCAGGTCAAGGAATTTGGCCCCACCAAAGATGTAATCGCCTTATATGAGCAGGATCTGCATCACGAGCGCGCCCAAAAATTTGAGAGCACTCGTCAAGAGGCTGATGTTGGGAGCGGCGAGGTGGAGATCACGAAGCTTGAGGTTTTGCGTGCCGACGGTTCAACATCTGAAGTGCTGCACAGTAACCAACCAGCGCAAATCCGCCTTCATTACAACGCCTATAAG
>QEUW01000024.1 GCA_003577005.1 Chloroflexota bacterium
GCCAACAAAGCCGCGGCGCTGGCCGTACTCATGGCGGATTGGGGGGTGCCGCTAGCTCAGGTCGTTGCCTTTGGTGATGACACAAACGACATCGAGATGCTCCAGGAATGCGGTCTTGGTGTGGCGGTCGCCAATGCGGCGGACGAGGTCAAACAGGTCGCCGATGAGATCACGGCAACCAATGATGAAGACGGCGTGGCGATCGTACTGGAACGGCTGTTGTGTCTACCATAGAAAAGCCATCGAGCTTGCAATGACTGGCTCAGTATGGTATCCTTGAATCACTCCTACTGCTGCGCCAGTTCCTATCATGGGCGCACGCGGATGTAAGCAGTTGTATTTTCCCGCTTTCGTTGGTCATGCGTTGTACTGCATTGGCTGGTACTTTGCAACGTTCTGCCGTACCGAGATCGAGCGAACGGGGAATGACCATTGGTTCTTTCACCACTCCCTGCCTCAAGTCAACTAGAGACCGCCATTCTGGAGGCTGTTGTGTATGCGGATATTTTCGATTATCCCGTCACAGCAGGCGAGATCCATCGCTACTTGATGGCCTGTGCCACCGATCTGGCGACTGTCCAGCAGGCGCTGGACAGATCATTGCTGCCGCGCGGGCACCTGGAGAGCCGGCAAGGGTACTATTTCTTGCCCGGGCGCGAGGCGCTTGTGCCGGTGCGGCAGCACCGGGCCACCATTGCCCGGCCTCTCTGGCATCATGCCTATGAGTATGGTCTATGGGTCGGCCGCCTGCCGTTTGTACGAATGGTGGCTGTAACCGGTGGGCTGGCCGTGGACAATGTGGACGAAGATGCAGACATCGACTACTTGATCGTGACCGAGCCAGGGCGCTTGTGGCTCTGCCGGGCGCTGGTGATCGGATTGGTGCGCTGGGCGGCGCGGCGCGGCCACGTGATCTGCCCCAACTATTTTCTAACTGAGTCGGCGTTGGTCATCGATGAACACAACCTCTATACGGCGCGCGAACTGGCCCAGATGGTTCCCATTGTAGGATTTCCCGTCTACGAACGCATGCGCCAACTCAACGCCTGGGCGGATGAGTTCCTGCCAAATGCCAAGGGCGCGCCCAGAGCGATCGCACCGGCGCCGGCCAACAACCTATCGAGGGCGGGAGATTTCTGGGCGGGAGCATGTTCCTGGGTGGAGCGCGGTCTACGTACGCCCGTGGCCTGCGCTCTCTGGGCGCGGCTGGAAGCCTGGGAAATGCGCCGCAAGATCAACAAGTTTCAACGGCAGATAGCCCTCACTACCGGAGGCGCCGTGGCTGCTGATGAAGTGGCCTTTTGCGCCGATTGGTGCAAAGGACATTTCGATGGCCATGCGCACGCGGTGCTGCGTTTCTATGCGCAGCGCCTCGAGCAGGTGACCAATGCGCCAATCCAGCGCGAGACGATGCAGCGTTAGGAGGGTAGCATGGGCAAAATTCTGCTGGGCCAGTCCTACTACCTGCGTTTTGACGCCAAACTGTGGACGGCGATGCAGCCGTACCCGCCCCTGGGCACCCTCTACGCCGCCAGCATGCTGCGCACCGCTGGCTATGACGTCGCCCTGTTTGATGCGATGTTGGCAGAGTCTGAGGAGGCGTGGGCTGAGGCGCTCGCCCAGGAAAATCCTCGCTTTGCCGTTCTCTACGAAGACAACTTCAACTACCTGTCGAAGATGTGTCTGCTGCGGATGCGCCAGGCCGCCTTCAAGATGATCGACATGGCGCGCGTGCAGGGCTGCACGGTCATCGTCTGCGGCGCAGATGCCAGCGACCACGCCGAAAAGTATCTGGCCGCCGGCGCCGACTTCATCGTGGTGGGCGAGGGCGAACAGACGTTGCTCGAGCTGGTGGATCGACTCAATGGACGCACCTCCACTCAACTGGCGTCGATTGCCGGACTGGCTTTTACGAGCGAAGACGCATCTTCCACGACCATACGCACCCCGCGCCGTCGCGATATCAAGGATCTGGATGCGCTCCCGTTTCCAGCGTGGGACCTGGTGGAGATTTCCCGCTACCAGGCTATCTGGCGCCAGCAGCACGGCTACTACTCGATGAACCTGGCCACGACGCGGGGTTGTCCCTACCACTGCAACTGGTGCGCCAAACCGATCTGGGGGCAACGCTACAACGTCCGCAGTCCCGAAAATGTCGTGGCCGAGATGAAGTGGCTGCAACAGGCTTTTCGTCCCGACCATATCTGGTTTGTGGATGACATCATGGGGCTAAAGCCAGGTTGGCTAGCGCGCTTTGCTGAGTTGGTGGAGGAACAGCAAGTCCGTATCCCGTTCAAGTGTCTGAACCGGGCCGATCTGTTGTTGCGTGATGGCACCATCGATGCCCTACGCCGTGCCGGTTGCCACACGGTCTGGATCGGCGCCGAGTCGGGCTCGCAGAAAGTGTTGGACGCAATGGAAAAGGGGGTCCGGGTTGAGCAGATCGTCGAGGCCACCCGGCGCTTGCACGCAGCAAATATCCGGGTAGGCTTTTTTCTGCAATTTGGCTATCCAGCCGAGGACCGCGAAGACATCGAGCGAACGCTCCAACTGGTGCGTGAGTGCCAGCCAGATGACATCGGCATCTCGGTATCCTACCCCTTGCCAGGCACAAAGTTTTACGAACGGGTGCAGAGCCAGTTGGGCGAGCAGCAGAATTGGCTCGATTCCAATGATCTGGCCATGCTCTACAAGGGCCCCTTTACCACCGAGTTCTACCGCCAGTTACACACGGTGGTTCATAAGGAATTTCGGGTGCGAAGAAACTGGCGCGAGCTGGGGCGCCTTTTCAAACAGCCGACCAGGCTGGGGCGCACCCAGCGGGCGCCCGGCACCCTACGCCAGGCGGCGGCTATGGTCTACAATGCCGTCACCTTGCCATTGGCTCGCCGCCGTCTAGATCAGCTGGCAATGCTGCCCCACACCGGCACGGCCGCACCGCCCGCCGAACTGGATTATGATGCAGCCGCCACGCCCAGCCCGCAGCATGAATGAACGGTGATCAGTGGTTAGTTCTACTGACAAAGGAAGTTAGGAAATCTGTGAGCCGTCTGTAGGTGCGGTTTCCATACCGCCGATCCGGTGGGCTAAGAAACCGCACCTACATTCTCAACCATCGTCTCAACCGAACTTGCTTTGTCAGTACAGGTACATTCGGGGACGGATATGGACATTCTGCTGACACACGGGTACTACCTCTATTCAGATCCGCAGGAACTGCAGGTGATGAGACCCTATCCGCCGCTGGGTCTCCTCTACATTTCATCACACCTGAAGAAGAGGGGCTTTCAGGTTGGCGTCTTCGACACCACCTTCAGCAGCCTGGAGCACTTCGAGCAGTATATGATTGGGCATCGCCCGCCGGTAGTGGGCATCTACTGCAACATGATGACCCGGCCCAATGTGCTCGGGATGGTGCGGGTCTGCAATACGTACGGCGCAACGGTGATCGCCGGCGGGCCGGACCCGGCCAACTATCCAGAGAATTACCTGGCGCACGGTGTCGCCGTCGTAGTCGTCGGCGAAGGAGAGCTGACCCTGGAAGAGCTGTTGCCCCACCTGGCCCGCCACGGGGTGCGCCAGTTGGAGCAGGTGCAGGGCGTAGTCTACCGGGATGAGCACGGCCAGATTGTGCGCACAGCGCCGCGCCCGCATATCGAGGACCTGAGCGCACAGCCGTTTCCCGACCGGGCCGCCATCGACATCGACCGCTATCTAGCAACCTGGCGCGCCCACCACGGGCAGGGCGCAGTCTCTTTGATCACTGCGCGCGGCTGCCCATACCGCTGCAACTGGTGCAGCCATGCTGTGTACGGCTACTCGCACCGCCGCCGTTCACCAGAGAACGTGGCCGACGAGGTCGAAGAGATCCTGGCGACCTACCAGCCCGACCTGCTCTGGTACGCCGATGATGTGTTTACCATCCACTCCCGCTGGTTCAAAGCCTATGCCGCCGAACTCAAGCGCCGTAATATCCGCATTCCATTTGAAACTATCTCACGAGAAGACCGCTTGAACGAGGAGATCGTGCGCATGCTGGCCGAGATGGGCGCCTACCGTATCTGGATTGGGGCGGAGAGCGGCTCTCAGCGTATCCTGGATGCCATGGAACGCCAGACCAACGCAGCCCGCGTCAGCGAAATGGTGCATCTCTTGCAGCGTCACGGCATCCAGGCGGGGATGTTCATCATGCTCGGCTACGAGGGCGAAGAGATCGTCGACCTGCAAGAAACCGTAGACCTGTTGAAACGATCCACTCCAGATGTGTTTCTCACCACCGTGGCCTATCCTATTAAGGGGACTCCCTACTATGAAAAGGTCGCCGACCGGGTGGCCCCGCGCAAGCCGTGGCACCAAGGGTCGGACCGCGACCACACAGTCCGAGGGCGCCACTCTGGACGCTTCTATCGCTTTGCTACCCGCTGGATGGTAGGCGAGGTACACTACCACCAACAGCGACAGAGCCCGCGGCCCGACTATCTGCGCATGGCAAAAGCCTTCGCCAGTGCCAAAATCGGGCGCCTGGGTATGCGGATCACCCAACAAGAGGTGGAACATGGGTGAGGCAAAGCCCGCAATCCCTGCTGTACAGGACGTCCAACCCTTTGACGCCGTGGCGGCGGAATATGACAGCCATTTTACCCACCATCAGTTGGGCCGCTGGTTGCGCGAGGCGGTTCACCGCCACCTGGCCGATCTGGTGCAACCGGGCGCACATGTGCTGGAACTGGGCTGCGGCACGGGCGAGGATGCGCTCTGGCTGGCCCGCCATGGCGCACACGTCACCGCCACCGACGCCTCGGCTGCCATGCTGAAAATTGCCGCCCGCAAGACGGCTGCGGCCGGGCTGTCCGAACAGATCACCTTTGCGCAGGTCGATCTGTTGGGGAATGGGGAGTGGGGAATAGGGAGTGCGGAATCGTCCCCGAAACCTCCCATTCCCTACCCCCTACTCCCTACTCCCCAATATGATGCCGTTCTCGCCAATTTTGGGGTGCTCAACTGCCTGCCGGATCGCCGGGCACTCGCTAGTACGCTGGCGCGCTGGGTGCGACCGGGTGGACGCATGGCCCTGGTCGTGATGTCGCCGATTTGTCCGTGGGAGATCATCTGGCACCTGGCGCACGGCCAGATCCGCACCGCCTTACGCCGCTTTCGTTCTGGGGTTCGAGCCCATGTGGGAAGGGGGACGACAGTGCGTGTCTGGTATCCATCTCCTCGTCGTCTGCAGCAGGAGTTTACGCTCCATTTTCATCACGTTCAGACGGTTGGCATCGGAACGCTGTTGCCACCTTCCTATTTAGCCCACCTGGTGAATCGTTGGCCCCATTTTTTTGAGCACGTCGCCGGTTGGGACCAACAACTGGGCCAACGGTGGCCGTGGACCTGGCTCAACGATCATTATCTGGCCATCTTCGAGCGGAAATGAGATATGTTCATGCAGAAGTCCCGTCCAGTCCCAGCCCAATCCCCTGCTACGGAGGTTCCAGAGATCTTGCCGGGCCTACTGACTTTTCACATGGCCTGTCCAGTCTGCTATACACCCTTAGAACCCGTGGCAACAGACCAGCAGGGGTGTCCAAACCACGCAGCGACCTACCGCTGTATCGATGGCATCTGGCGCTTTCTAACACCGGACCGGGCTGCCTACTTTCAACAGTTCGTGGTCGAGTACAAAACCGTACGTCGGGCCGAGGGGCGCGGCATGGACGATCCAACCTACTATCGCGCCTTGCCCTTTCAGGATCTGACCGGGCATTTCAAGCATGATTGGCATATTCGGGCAAAGAGCTACCAGATGTTTCTGAATCAGGTGCTACGGCCTCTGGAAGAGGAGTACCGGCATCCCTTGAAGGTGCTCGATCTGGGGTCCGGCAATGGTTGGCTGGCGTACCGACTGGCCCAACGAGGCCACCATGTGGCCGCTGTCGACTTGCAGATCGACCGGTTGGATGGGCTGGGCGCCCACGTTCATTACGATGCACACTTTGTACCCGTTCAAGCCGAGTTTGATCGCCTGCCCTTCGTGAAAAATGAGGTTGATCTGATCGTTTTCAACGCTGCGCTCCATTACGCGACAGATTATGAGATTACCCTACGTGAGAGCCTGCGGGTTTTGAAGCGAGAGGGGTGCCTGGTCATTCTGGATTCGCCAGTCTACCAGGACGTGAACAGTGGCATTCAGATGGTGCAGGAACGGGAAACATTTTTCAAGCAGACCTATGGGTTTGCGTCGAACGCGTTGCCATGCGAGAGCTATCTCACCGAAAAGCGGCTGGACGAACTGGCCGAAGCGCTGGCGATCCATTGGCATACCTACATACCTTTCTACGGCTGGCGTTGGGCACTGCGACCGTGGCGGGCGCGCCTGCGCGGCCATCGAGAACCGGCCCGGTTTATGCTGATCGTAGGGCGACGTCAATTTGATGCCGAGACAGATAAATCGTGTGCTTGATTTGTCGTTGATCCAAAAAGGAACCCATCGGCTATGGCGGACGCTGCTGCATCTGCGTTTCCGTGCATTTCAGCGCCACCGCCACGACCGGGCCGTGATCGAGTGGGTCGAAGACAAACCGATCCTGGTGCTGCCCCAGGTCATGAACCCGGTGCTCTTTATGACAGGGAAGTTCCTGGCCAGCGTGCTGTCACCGCAGTGGGTCGCCTCAGATGCCGCAGTGTTGGACATGGGCACGGGTTCGGGCATCGGCGCCGTCTTTGCGGGCCGGTGGGCACGGCGGGTGGTGGCTGTGGATCTGAACCCGGCGGCCGTGCGCTGCGCACGCATCAACGTCTTGCTCCACCGGCTCGAGGAACGGGTAGAAGTGCGCGCAGGGGATCTGTTCGCCCCCGTGCAGGGGGAACGGTTCGACCTGGTCCTCTTCAATCCGCCCTATCTGCCAGGGCAGCCGCGCACCGACTTCGAGCGCGCCCTCTGGTCCACCGATGTGATCGAGCGTTTCGCAGCCGGGCTGAGCGATCATCTGGCGGAAAATGGCGTAGCGCTCGTTCTGCTCTCATCCATTGCCGACCAGGCGGAGCAACTAGAACACTTTCGCACCCACGGCTTCACCATCGACATCGTCGCCCGCCGCAACCTGCTCGCAGAGGTGCTGACCGTGTACCGGCTATGTCGGGATTAGAAATTAAGTAGACTGGCGTTAATCCCAAATCCCGCCCAAGGGTGTAAATCCCATGCTCATTCTTTACAATCCGCCCAGTTCGGCCCAACGTAAACCTGTACTACCTATGTCGTTGCTGGCGTTAGGTGCCGTGCTGGAGGGCGAACACGACTACCGGATCATCGATGGCAACCTGGAGCCGGACCCGCAGGCGGCGCTGCGGCGGGCCATCGATGAGACCGGCGCCGACCTGTTGGGGGTGACGGTTATGCCTGGCCCGCAGCTCAACCATGCTGTGCCCCTCTGCCAGGAACTCAAGGCGCGCTACCCGCACCTCACGATCGTCTGGGGTGGCTACTTTCCCACCCAGCACTACGAGGTCTGTCTGCGCGCTGAGTATGTAGACTATATCGTACGCGGCCACGGTGAACTGGTCTTCAAGGCGCTGGTGGATACGCTGCGTCGGGGTGGTGATCCGACGATGCTGCCTGGCCTGGCCTACCGCGAGGCTGAGAGCGGGGAACCCAGGTCCAATCCGTTGGCGCCCATCCCCCACCCCGACACGCTGCCGGACTTCCCCTACCACCGGGTGGATGTACCTCGCTACGTGCGGCCAACCTTTATGGGCCAGCGCACACTGCCGCACCATTCCAGCTACGGCTGCCCCTTCTTTTGCAACTTTTGCGCCGTGGTCAACATGGTCAATGGGCGCTGGCTGGCCCAATCGGCTCTGCGGACGGCCAATACAGTGCGGTATCTGGTCGAGCAGTGGGGAGTGGATGCCGTGGAGTTCTACGACAACAATTTCTTTACCCACGAAGCCCGCACCGCTGAAATCGCCGGACGCATCAGCGATTTGGGCATCGGCTGGTGGGGAGAGGGGCGCATCGACACGCTCATGAAGTATTCGGACCACACCTGGCGCTTGATGCGCGACAGCGGGCTGCGCATGGTCTTTCTGGGCGCCGAATCCGGCTCGGACGAAACGCTGCGGCGGATGGACAAAGGCGGTAAAGCCTCCACACAGGCGACGCTGGAGATCGCCGCCAGAATGAAGCAGTACGATATCGTGCCCGAAATGTCGTTTGTCTTGGGCAACCCGCCCGACCCGGAGGCGGATGTCCACCAGACGCTCGAGTTCATCCGCAAAGTGAAGCGGATCAATCCGAGCACGGAGATCATCCTGTATATGTATACACCCGTGCCGCTGGCCGGCGAACTGTACGAACAGGCCAGGGCGACCGGGTTTGCCTTTCCAGAGACATTGGCAGAGTGGCTCAGCCCTTCGTGGCAGGAGTTCTCGCAGCGACGCAGCAGCCATCTGCCCTGGGTGCATGACCCGTTGCGCAAACAGGTACACGACTTCGAGCGGGTGATCAACGCCTATTACCCGACGGCGACCAATCCTACGTTGGGCAGCCGGTGGCGTTGGCTGCTCAAGACCGCCAGCGCCTGGCGCTATCATCTGCGTTTCTACAGCTATCCACTGGAATTGCGTGCGTTGCACAAGTTCCTGCGCTACCAGCGGCCGGAGACGAGCGGGTTTTGAACGTGTGAGGTGCGAATTGTGAGTTGCGTCGGAGAACCAGAGGGAACAAAGGGAACCAAAGGAACTAGACTCGGTTACGTGGCTGGACCCACAGGGCACTCCCTCAGTTCCTATAGTTCCTCTACTTGCCACTCACCACGCTCCACCATCAAAGGTTAACGCAAATGCCTTCATTCACTGAGTCTGCCCGGCGCCAGTTGACGCGGATGACTCACCGGATCTATAGCTTGCCGGTGGTGGTGCTGATGCCCCACAGCCGTTGCAACTGCCGATGCGTGATGTGTGATATCTGGCAGGCCAACCACAACAAACAGGAACTTACGCGGGCCGACCTAGCGCGGCATCTGGATGATTTCCACAGATTGCATGTGCGGTGGGTGGTTCTTTCCGGCGGCGAGGCGCTGATGCACTCGAACCTGTGGACGCTCTGTGAACTGCTGGCAGAATCCAACATCAAAATTTCGCTGCTCTCCACCGGGTTGTTGCTCAAGCAACATGCGCCCGACATTGTCCGCTGGTGCCAGGAGGTAATCGTCTCGCTGGACGGCAGCCGAGAGGTCCACGATGCCATCCGCAATGTACCGTGCGCCTATGACCGGCTGGCCGAGGGGGTGGCTGCGCTGCGCGCACGCGAGGGCGACTTGCGGGTCACAGCCCGCTGTGTGCTGCAGCGGCGCAACTTTCGCGACCTGTCCAATATTATTGCCGCGGCTCATGAACTGGCGCTGGATCAGATCTCATTTTTGGCGGCTGATGTTTCGTCCACCGCATTCAACCGTCCCCAACCCTGGGATGGCGGGCGCATCGCCGATGTGGCGCTTACTGCGCCGGAAGTCGCCGATTTTGAAGGCGTGCTTGAGGAGGTCTTTGCCCGTTGGCGGGAGGATTTTGCCAGCGGTTTTATCGCCGAAAGTCCCGCCGAGCTGCGCCGCCTGGTGCGTTACTACGCCGCACTCAACGGTGCTGGCGACTTTGCCGAAAATCACTGCAATGCGCCGTGGGTCTCTACCGTCGTGGAGGCGGATGGAACCGTGCGCCCCTGTTTTTTTCATGGCGCCTTGGGCAACATCCATGAAAACTCTTTAGCGGAAATTCTCAATTCACCCCAGGCCATTGCCTTTCGCCGCGACCTGGATATGCAAAACGATCCCATCTGCCGCAAGTGTGTCTGCACGCTCTATTTGGGGCCGCGGGCCGAAGTTTGAGGAATGACAAGCGCGTTGGTTTCAGCGCGGGGCGCGCATGAGCATCACCAACATTAGCACGGCGCCGGCGACTTTGGCGCCCAACTTGGCAAGGATCGCACCACTGGGACCGATGGCCGGGATCAACCAGACAGCGAGCAACACGAGCGTGATGGTGCGCAGAACATCGGCCAGCGCCAGCAGCCTGGGCCGGTTGAACGAGAAGGCCAGCAGCAGGAACGGTGTCGTAAAAACGTCAAAGAGCACAACACCTAGCAACTGCTGGAACAGGCCGATGGCCGATGCAAAGGCCGGGCCGTAGAAGAACAGGACAAAGGGCCGGGCGAGTGGGATGAGGCACAACAAGGGCAAACTGATCAAGACGCTGCGGATGGCCCCCCGGCGGATGTAACGCTGCACAGCCCCTTTGCCGCCCAAAGTCGAAGCGGCCGGGAGCAGCACCGTATAGAGGCTGTGATTGACGACATCGACTTTGGTAGCCAGGTTCAGCGCCAGGGCATAGGCGCCAACCGTCGCCGGCAGCGCCCAGTGGTTGACCAGAAGCACGTCGAGGTGGGCAGTCAAGATGGCAAAGAGAGCGGCCACCCACAGCCAGCGCCCAAAGTCGAACAGCATCCGGCCTTCGCTGTGGAGCGTACGCAGGCTGGGGATGCTCAGACGCCAGGGGTGTGGCAACAGCCGATAGCCCACCGCAAAGCTGGCGAGCGAGGTTCCGATCCCTAGCACAACCAGGGCAGAGACAAGCGTCAGGCGATCTGCCATCACCAGAATTGCGGCCAAAAGCGTGGTGAGTCCGGCGTTGGTGAGTGAGAGGGCATTGACACGGCCAAAATGACCGGTTGCTTGAAAGATCGCGCTCAGCGCCCCACTCATAGCTGTTGCCACGACACCCAGGAGCGCCAGGTGCAACAGCGTTTGTGGAACCGCCAGGATGGTCGAGGCAAGGGGACCGGCTGCCAGAATGACGATCGCAACGGTCAAACCAGAGGCGCCGACGCGCAGCCAGAAGAGTGCATGGCCCGTCTCTCGTACGCCGGCTGGATGATGAGGCCAGTTGGCTGCCATCCGTTTAACAGCAGCACCGGTCAACCCGAAATCGGTAAAGACGCCGGTGAGATTGACCACCGCGGCCAAGACGGCGTAGATCCCAAAAGCATCGGGCCCTAGGCTGCGTGCAATCAAAATGCTAGCAAAAAAGCCCAGCGCCAGCCGGGCCAGGTTGCCACCCAAGATGACAGCCCAATCGCGGGTGATTGGGTCGAGCGGACCGGCAAGGCGCTTGAGCATCAATCGGTAGTTCATCCGGGGCGCAAGGGTTGAAGGCAGGAGATGCCTGGTCGTATGTTGTGTTTGAGTAGATGGGTCGTTGTGTCCACGGAACACCGGCAACCGCTGCTAGAGATGGCTGGCGCCTCACACTGCAACTACAGCAGTGTAGCGCCTGCAACAGATAGGGTCAAGTTCAGTTGACAGTTATCAGCGAACAGTTATCAGTGAAGAGTTATCAGTGCAGGATACCGGTTACTGGTCACTGAATCACTGTGCAGTTACTTTTGTGGCACTGTATTCGTATGAGTGTACTCATCTTATTTGCGATTGCGCTCCTGATCCGTCTGGCCATCATCGGCGTTTGGCGTTTTGATGGGTTGTACGGCCAGGATGCTTTTGCCTATTATCAGCAGGCGCTGGCCATCGCTGAAAGGCTGCCGCAAGGGTTGCCACCGCCCACGGACTTTTTCTGGCCCAACGGCTACCCGCTGCTGGCTGCTCTGTTGATGACGGTGTTGGGCAGGAACGAAAGCGCTGCGCAGCTAACCAGTGTGCTCTGCGGCGCTGCGCTGGCGCCACTGGCCTACGGGTTGAGCCGTGACCTGTTGGGCAAGATGGGACACCAAGTAGGGATTTTGGCTGGGCTGGTTCTGGCCGTAGCCGGCCAACCGGTTCTTTCATCGGTCGTGATCATGGCCGATATGGCTGCCCTCTTTTGGGCCATGCTGGCGGCCTGGCTCTTGGTCAGGTCGTGGCGAAATGGCCGGGTACAGCAGGGCTACCTGGTATCCGCCGGTGTTGCGCTGGGGCTGGCGGTCGTGACGCGGTGGCTCTATGCGCTGCTGGCGCTGCCCTTCATCGCGTATGCGTTATACCGGGCGTGGCGAACCCCCACCCCGCCGCACGCGCTGCTGGCGCCGGTTTTAGGTGGATTTGGCGTTCTCTTGCCCCAGGTATGGCTGAGCTTGCACCGCCCTGAAGGTCTGATGCACAGTTGGCTGCTGAACTGGCGGCCCGGCAACGCGTTCGAGCGGCAGTTCGAGCATATCGATGGGCACTACTCCTATGCACTGCCGGTCGGGCTTTACTACTTGCAGCCGCTCGTCCACCCAAACTTTATGGTCCCGCTGTTGGGATTGGCGGCGCTGTGGGGAATCCGCCATTTATGGCGAGAACGAGGTTCCACAGAAGCCCAGGGAGCGCTGATCCTGCTGGGGGGATGGTTGGGCGTGGTCTACCTCTTTCTGGTTGGTATTCCGTACGAAAACTTTCGTTTTGGCCTGACCCTCTATCTGCCAGCGGTGCTGTTGGCCGGAGCCGGCGTTGAAGCGCTGCGGACCGAGCCGCCGCGCTTTGTGCTGCGCTGGTTCAAGACGAGGCAGCCATCCGGCGAAGGCCAGACGATTTGGCAACGAAGCGTCCTTGGTGTCTTTGGGGTCTGTCTGCTCGCTATGGCGTTGTGGGCAGGGTTCTCCGCCGAGCGGATGCTGGCGGCACACAACCAGAGCAAGACGATCGCGCACCAGGTGGCCAACCTGGTGCCAGAGGACGCCACGCTGCTGGCCTTTGGCCTCACCCTGACGTTGCAGCATTATACCGAACGCGACGTCGTGGAACTTTACAATTTGCATGGGGAGACACTGGACGCTGCGACTGCCAGCGCGCCTGTCTATCTGCTGCTGGATCTGGAAAACGTGGCGCAACAGTGGAGAGATCGACCCCCAGCGCTCCATTACGAGTGGCTGCGCACACACAGGACCTTGACGCCGGTGGCGGACTTTCCGCCCTACTCGTTGTTTCTCGTCTCACAGCGGGATCAGGTTGTCCAATGAAGATCGGTCTGATTGTGCCCGGCTTTAGCGCCAGCGAGGCCGATTGGTGTATCCCGGCGTTGCTCAACCTGGTGCGTGCGTTGAGCCGTGTGCATCAGGTGCATGTTTTTACACTGCGCTATCCGCACCAGCGCGGTCGCTATTCGGTCCACGGCGCCTCGGTCCATGCGTTCGCTGGCGGTCTGGCCTCCGGGTTTGGCCGGCTGCCGCTGCTCACGCGGGCGTTGGCCGGCGTTGTGGCCGAGGCCCGGCGGGGAGCGTTTGATGTGCTCCACGGGGTCTGGGCCGATGAGCCGGGTTTTGTTGCCGTGACCGCCGCTCGTCTTTTAGGAATCCCCGCCATTATGTCGGTGGCAGGCGGTGAACTAGTGGGGTTTACCGATATCGGCTACGGTGGGCAGTTGAGCCGGCTCAATCGCTGGCTGATCCGCCGGGCGCTGCACGCTGCCCAGCAGGTTACTGTGGGTTCGCACTTGCTAGGTGAACAGGTGGCGGCGTATGGCGCAGGGGGGGCATTGGGGGCGCGGCTGGCGGTCGTCCCCCTCGGCGTGGACGTGCGACAGTTCACGCCAGACGCTGGGAGATGGGAAACAGCCCGGCAGCCAGCGAGCAAAAGCAGACCGGCCAGGTTGTTGCACGTGGCTTCCCTGGCGCCGGTGAAGGACCAGGCAACGTTGCTGCGTGCCTTTGCTCAGGTGGTGGCTGCGTCGGAAGGCACCTCCACTCTCAGGCTGGATCTGGTCGGAGATGGGCCGTTGCGGCAACCATTGCAAGCCCTGGCCAAGACGATGGGCATTGGGGCGCACGTGCATTTTCACGGTGCGATTCCACACCAGCAATTGCCCGATCTGTATCGGGCAGCCGACCTTTGTCTGCTCACTTCTCGCTATGAGAGCCAAAATCTGGCAGTGTTGGAGGCGGCTGCCTGTGGCGCTCCGGTTGTGGGAACTACCGTGGGCGTGGTGCCCGAACTGGCGCCGCCGGATTGCACGGCTGCTGTGGGCGACGCCGGCGCACTGGCCGAGGCCATCCAGCGGCTGCTTGCAGACGACAAGCGGCGCATCCACTTGGGCCAGATGCAATGTGAACTCGTCCGGCGGCGATTTGCCCTTGAATGCACCGTTGAGAAGCTGGAGGGGCTTTATGACACGGTGACAAGATGACTGGATGATCGAGGCTCTACCAGTCTTGGCGAGAATAGAGAACTGCGGAGTTCGCACGCTCACGTGCGAACCGTTCGCTATCTCGCTTATCATCTTGCCATCCTGTCCTTACGTTCACAGAGACGCGTTCCAAGGCTACAATCAGACCCGCGACCAGCCAGAACAGGAGGTAGAGAGAGACAAACTGCAAAAAGTAATCCAGAAACCCATGGATGAAGAAGGCCAGAAAACTGCCACCAAGGGCCAGAGAGTGGAGCGCCACAGCGCTATGTCCAGAGGACTGATACAACTGCCAGAGACGCAGCCAGCGCCCGGTAATCACCAGGATCAGACCGGCAAAGGCGAATGTCCCGGCAAGCCCCCAGCCGGCCAGGAGCTCCAGGTAGAGATTGTTGGCGTGCAGGCGGCGGTCCCAATCGGGCAAATTGAGATAGTGACCATAGAGCAGACGGAAGTTGTCGGGTCCGTTGCCGAGCAGCGGTCGCTCCAGCCACATCCGCAGCGCCGCCCGCCACAGCTCCAGACGCCGTACGGTGGGGGGCAGGGCCGGCATTTCACCGCCGGGGATGGAGAGGCCGCCGGGCGCAGCGGTCTCAAGCAGTGCCAGGGGTGCCATGCCCTCTTCAATGTGAACGGCGGTGTGAGCCTCGGGGACATCGCGATGCCGAAACCAGAGGATGTTGTGCTGCAACATGCCCCAGACCAGTTGGTAGTCGCCAGGGGCCAGAGCAGGATAGAGTGTCACGGTTACGTTGGCCGTCTCGCCCGGAGCCACCGGGTGCGGCAACGGAGCCTCGATGTGCGCAGGGCCGTCGGGCGTCTGCACCGCCTGCCCGTCCGCCAGCCAGTAGTAGCCGAGGGCGAACGGATTCTGGCCGGTTGCGTGCCACGCGATCGTCCCGGTATTCTGGATGGCGACAGTCACCGTCAGTGGCTCACCCGCTTTCAACTGAAGGGATGGTGGCGCAGTATACTCTGCGCTGTACCAATTGAGGTCATTTTCGGTCAACATCCGGGTGCGAAAGCTCGCCGCCTGCCACACGAGGAGGCCAGTCATCATGACCAACGTCCCAAAGACGAGCAGCGCCGGTGGGACGAGCGGGCGGAAACGGGGCTGCCGCCACGCCAACACCAACATGATCAGCAGTACACAGAAAAGCGTAAGGATCCCGGCGCGCGTGGAAGTCAGGACGATATTGGCCGTACCGAGCAGTGCAATGGCCAGCGCTACCCACCGGCGCAGATTCGTCTGCGCCGTAGCAGCCAGCGCCAATGCTAGTGGAACGGTCATTTCAAAGAACATGGCGGCGATGGTCGCATATTGGAACGAGCCACTGACACGAAGTTCACCGCCCACTCGTGTCGGCGCCTCTTTGAACAGCTCCAGCAGGGGAGACCAGGGATCAGCCGGTCCCGCTGCCTCAGCCAGACCGACCAGCCCGCTCACGCCGGCTCCAAGGACGAGCGCCCAGAGCAGGGCGACCAGAAAGGCATAGGAACGTACCGTGTGGATCAGCATCCAAAAGACGGCCAGCCCCATGGCGCTGCGTGTGACAAATTTCAGGGCGTCCAGCCGGTGTGCCGGGGCCAGGAGAGCCGAGAGGGCGGCCAGCGATAGGAAGAGCACGGGCAACCAGATCAGGGGGTACTTCGCCAACACACGCCGCCCGGATGATGCAGCTCGTTTCCAAAGCTGAGCGTCCGGGGAGGAAGGACGTGCTGTCGCTCGGCTGTCAGAACCAAAACGCAACGTGCGAGCACGGTAGAGGACAGTGCAAACAAGCCAGATGCCCAGGGCTGCAACCGCCAGGAGTTCTAGATTGGTGAACTCAAACCAGGGCAAAACTAGAAAAGGGTGTATAATTTCAAACGGCAGCGCAAATGCGAGCAGCAAGATCAGTATCTGTAGAACAAGCTTCATCATCTTCTGGACGCAATCTAGACCGAGCGGGGACAGGAATGGATGCCCTCTATTTTCGACCGGATCGGCCAATGCTGCAACTTATGCAGAGGATTGCTTTCAGCGTTGCGGACACTGCATTTATCGTTTTTCTGGTGCTGGTCTTGTGTACCCCTGCCTGGCGTACGGGTCCTTTCACATGGTGGCCGGTGTGGCAAGCTCCAGTCTCTCACAGCGCGAGCGGGCACCCGCTGGAAGCAATCCAGCTTGGCCTGCTCAGTCTGCTCCCTGTTTTGTGTACGCTGGCTTGGGGCGGTGGCAGGCTCCTGCTGCGCAGCACACAACCAGTCGTCTGGCGGTGGAAAGCTGTGACTATGCTGCTGCCCCTGCTCGCGCTCTCCCTGTTGATCCTGCGCGGTCTGGACCCGGCGCTGACCGAACGTACCATTGTCCAGGTGGTCGGGCTGGGTCTGTTCTGGTTCAGTTATCTCTATGTGTTGGACCGGCGCCCTGGGCTTACCCTCCCGCTGCTGCTCGTCGTCATGGTCCAGGGGAGTGTGGCCGTGGCGCAGTTTGGGCTACAACGGGATTTGGGGCTGGCATCGCTGGGCGAATTCCCGCTGGACCCGCAGGTTTTGGGCACAAGTGTGTTGTGGAGCAGCGAAGAGGTGTGGCTGCGTGGGTACGGGCTCACCGCCCATCCCAATGTGCTTGGCGCCGTGTTGGCTGTGCTGCTGCTCGTGTTGCTGCCACAGTTGCGCCAGCGGCGGGGGTGGCAATTCGCGATCCTGGGGGCAGGGCTGGCCGTGGGGTTGCTGGGGCTGCTGGTCAGTTTCTCTCGCACCGGCTGGCTGGCCTTCCTGAGCGGGCTGACCGTCTGGGTCTGGAGCCAAAAAACCAGTGCAGGAGCCGAACAATCCAAAATCCAAAATCCGGGGTGCCCTTTGGGCCCCAAAATCATCTGGATGCCCTTCGCTCTTGTGCCGGTCTTTCTCTTCTTTTATCACGATCTGATCCTCAGCCGGTGGACCCAACTGGACACGGCCATCGAAGCGCGCTCCATCCAGGAACGGCTGCGCGATGCAGAGGTGGCGTTGGCGCTGATCGGCGCACATCCCTGGACGGGTGTGGGCGCGGGCAATGAGCTGGCTGCGGCCCAGGCCGTGCGGTCCGATGCTGGGGCAGTCCACAGCGTATCCTTGTTGGTGATGGCGGAGTTAGGCATTCTGGGGGGGATCATCTGGCTGCTCTTTATGCTCCTGCCGTTGCTTTTGCATCGTTTCCATCTGTATAGACCCGCGTGGATCGGGTTGCTGATCGCCGGGTTGTTTGATACGCCGCTGTGGCTGACGACGAGTTGGCGTGCGGCACTGCTCCTGGGATTGCTGGCTGCACTACAGGTGCAGGCGCTTGATGGTAAAAAAGAGGACGCGTAACGTGCGTATCGGTTTTGATGTCTCGCCTCTTTGTGTTCCGCATAGCGGAGTGGGTACGTATACATCCAACCTGCTGTGCCAGTTACAGACGCTGGGAGATGAGGTTGTCCCGCTCTTTCACCGGCCACCCTTGCATGGCTGCGCCGGTGGTGCCAGCGACCGTACCAATGGGACACCTCCATTCACCCGGAAATATTTGAATAAAACGTTGTGGATGCAGTGCTTTCTGCCGCTCCAACTGTCACGTCTGGGTGTGAGCGTGGGGCATTTTACCAACAGCGTAGCGCCACTGCTCTCACCGTGCCCTACTGTCATCACCATCCACGACATGACGCTGTGGCTATTCCCACAGTATCATAACAGTCTGCGCCTGCTCTCGATGCGTCCCTTTATCCCCATGGCCGCCCGTCGCGCGGCGGCGATTGTCGCCGTATCCAGAGCGACCAAGCAGGATCTCGTCCGCATCCTGCGCGTGCCCCCTGAAAAAGTACACGTGATCCACGAGGCGCCGGCTGCTTCGTTTCACCCAATGGACAGAGAGACTGCGCTCAACACGATGCGCCAGAGTGGCATGGCGCCCGGTATGCTCCCGGACCGTTTTGCGCTCTACGTAGGCACGATTGAGCCGCGCAAGAATCTTGTGCGGCTGCTACAGGCGTTTGCTCAATTGTGGCATGGCGGTGTCGTGCCCCACAAGCTACTTTTTGTCGGGCAGCGGGGCTGGAAAGAGGAGCCGGTCTTCCGGGCTGTGGAGCAATTGGGGTTGCAGGAAGCTGTCTTGTTCCTCGGCTATGTGCCACACGAGACGCTGATTGCGCTCTACAACCTGGCGGAAGCCCTTGTTTTTCCGTCTCTCTACGAGGGATTTGGGCTGCCGGTTGTGGAAGCCATGGCCTGTGGCACGCCTGTCATTACCTCGCGCAACGGTTCGTTGGGCGAGGTCACCGGCGGGGCCGCGGAATTTGTCGAACCGACGAGCACCGAGAGCATCGCCGAAGCCTTGCGGTATGTCCTAAATGACCCGGACCGGCAGGCAGAATTGAGGCAACGCGGGTTGGCCCAATCGTCCCGCTTCAGTTGGGAAATTTCTGCCAAACAGACGCAGGCGGTGTACCGGCAGGTGGCAGGCCGCCAATAGGAATCGATTCGTCTTCTTCACGTTGGTGATGTTCACGATCTGATTCCCATCAACGAGCAACCTTTTGTGCGAACTTGCGTCATACCTTAGTGCCTATTCGAATAACTCTGCGACGAAGCTCACTTGCAGGCGTAGTGGTCGAACCCGCAACCGTTATTCGGATGGGTTCTTAGCGAGAAGGGAAGACGCCGTCTGTTCGCCCAGTGTTACCAACTGTGACGGTTAGCGCCACCAATACGCTGGGGATTACGCGACAATCGACGTTACGGCGACGTCCGCCTCGCATGATCTCACAGGATAGAGCAAACTTGCAGGGGGCAGGGTATGATTCGATGGTTTCAACGATTGGTCTCATTTCTGTTGGGTACGACATTGATGGCTGGACTGGCCGGATGCACAATCACAGTGCCAGCCCTGCCCGTGGGCCCGACAAACACACCGCCACCGACAGCCGGCAGCGCAGACAGCTTTGCGGGGCAATTGATGTTGGCGTTGGTGGAACGCGATTACACCAGCTTGCAACAAATGATGGGCGACCCCTTTGCCATCGGCTACTGGCAGTCGGAAGGGGTAAGCTACCCGCCGGGGATAGCCATCGCCGACCTGCGCAGCAACTATCTGCCACCCGGCGCCGCACCCACCTTTGATATGACGACCAATCTCACTGTGCTGCTCGATGGCAGCGACCCGCTCTCCCTATGGGGGCCGGAGGTCAACGCGGTCAGGGCCATCTATGTCACCGGCCTCGGCCCGGAGCGGAGTGACGAGGCGATTTTGATCATTGCCCTGGATCAAAACGACCAACCCTATTGGCACAGCATGTTGGTGGCCGCAGGTGGCTTTGTGCGTACTGAACCACCCACGGCAGTTCCCACTGCCACCCCGACGATACCTATGCCCAACACCGGCGTCTACCCGACCGAAGTGCGGCTGATCCGCGTGCTGCAAAACGTCAACGTGCGTAGCGGGCCGGGCACCCAGTTTGACCGGATCGGGCGCTATGTGGCCGGCCACGTGGTCGATGTCTTTGGCACCAACGGCAACGTTACGTGGTGGAACGTGCGCTGTCCCAACGGCTCTGTTGGCAATTGCTGGGTAACCGCCGAACGCGATACAACCCAGCCGACAACGCAAGCCAGCCCCACTCCAACTTACACGCCAACGCCACTGCCGCCCCCGTCTTCGCCTACCCGCATCCAGTTCCCGCCGGGTGGCACGTCTGCCACAGTCAGCGGCGGAGTGCAGTTCCCCAACCGGGTTCAGTATGTCTTGCGGGCGCTAGCCGGCCAGGAGATGACCGTCGAGATCTTCTCGCCAGGCGGCCAGGCCAACTTTGCCATCCAGGGCGTAAACGACGGGCAACCCTATAAACGGCTGGAGAACGAAGCCCGTATCTTTACCTTCCGGCTGCCGGCGACGCAAGACTATCTGATTACCATAGCAACGCCGGGCGGCGCCACCAATTATGACCTGCGCGTCACCGTCGTCACGCCCGGACCACCGCCGCCGGTGGAGCCGACCCGCATCCGGTTCCCGCCGGGTGGTACGTCTGCCACGGTGGAAGGGTTGGTGCGGCCACCACAACAGGTGCAATATGTGTTGCGGGCACTGGCCGGCCAGGAGATGACGGTGCAGATCAGCTCACCGGGCAACCTGGCCAACTTTGCCATCACCGGCGCCAGCGACGGGCAACCCTACAAGCGGCTCGTGAACGAGGAGCGCTACTACTCGTTTCGCCTGCCCATCACGCAGGACTACTTGATCACGGTTGCGAGCGTGGCCGGGGTGGTGGACTTTATCCTGACCGTTACTGTGGTCACCCCCGGACCGCCACCCCCAGGCGAGCCGATCCGCATCCAGTTTGAGCCGGGCGCCACTTCTGCTTCGGTGAGCGGCAATCTCGTTTCCGACGGCCGGCAAGAGTATCTGGTGCGGGCGCTGGCCAGCCAGGAGATGACAGTTGAACTCTATGCCGATACCGAAAACACGCTGCTGGCGATCCGCGGGGCTGATGGCACGGTCTACAAGCGCGGTGAAGTGGGCGGCCCCTTCTTCAACTTTACCCTCCCCGCCACACAGGATTACATTCTCACCGTGATCGCCGCTGGCGGTGATACGAGTTATACGATGGTCGTGACGATCTACTGAGTGCGTAATGCGTAATCCATCCATACGTGCATTTAGGGGTATTACGGATTACGCATTACGCATTACTTTCCTTCAAGCCCCAGCGAAAACATAGCCTCCAGGTCGTGGCGCGAGTGGGCGCGGAAGGCGATGAGGGTTTCGGTTTTCTCGATGCCTTCGACTTTGAGCATCTTGTTGGTGACCAGGTCGGCCATCTGTTCGTTGGTTTTGACCCGGATCAGGGCCACCAGATCATAACGACCGGCGACCGAATAGACCTCGGAGATGCCTTCCATCTCGGCCAGTGTTTCGGCGACCTCGTTGATCTTGCCGTGGCTGACATTGATCAGGACAAGCGTAGTGACCATGGGCTGACTCCTTTTTGAGGCGTGCAAACGATAACGGATCTGATGAATTGTATGTAGTGCATTTTTGTCTTACAATAGCCTGAACGTCAAATCGTGTATGTCTTTATCAAAAAGTATCGATGAACCGGATAGGATGGGCCGCCCAAGCCTGGGACCCGTCAGGCGGAGATGAGCCCCAGGCCGATTATGCCTTTATCCGCAGCGTGTTGGATGCCCAGCAGGGCCCCGCATTGGATATTGGTTGCGGCACGGGGCGGCTGCTGTTGCGCTATCTACACGACGGTTTTGATGTGGATGGCATCGATACCTCGGCCAGCATGATCGAGATCTGCCGTAAACAGGCAGAGCGCCTCGGCCTGTCGCCTAATTTGTATGTGCAATCCATGCAGCAGCTTGACCTGCCACGCAGGTACAACGTGATCTACATCCCGTGTGGCAGCTTTTGCCTCGTCACCGACTTGAACGAAGCGTGGGAGACGCTGGTTCGCGTCAATGCCCACCTTGAAGAGGACGGTGTGCTGGTCTTCAACCTCTTTTGGCCTTTTTCCGACGGCGAACCCCTCTCATCGAACCCCCTGGGCCGGCAAGGGGAATGGGGCGACCTGTGGGCCCATCGCCAGCTCGATGGGTCGCTGGTCGCCCAGCACCTGATGCGGCTGCGGATCGACCGTGTCGAGCAGTTGCTCTTTGCCAAACGCCGCTACCAACGGCTCGTCGATGGCGAAATCGTGCAAGAAGAGGTCTTCGACGCCAACGAGCGCTGGTACTATAAACACGAGATGTTGCTCATGCTCGAAAAGACCGGCTTCCGTGATGTGCAGGTCAAAGGCAACTGGACAAACGAGGATTTCGCCGAGCATCACGGCAGCATCGTCTATGTCGCCCGCAAATAATCATAGCGCACTTCCATCTGTCGCACGTCTTTACGTTTACGCCCTTGCACCCAATGCCGGCTGTGGCCGGGCATATGATTCGACCGGATCGTAGTTCTTCGTTGTCCATCGTTAGATTTGCTGCTTGTGCGCGCTGTTGACCAGACGGCAGCCGGTGCATCCTCTGCCGGTTTATCTCCAAAGTGGTGCGGTTGTTTGAGTGAGTCGTGTAGCCGAGTCTGCCCGACGTTTTGGGGCTTTGCCCGTTGTGTGTTATCATCCGCGCAACTTTTTTGGTGAGGATAGTCTAAAAAGGATTCATAGCCAGAGAAGGTGCCGCCCGTAGTTCTGCTGTCTGCTCTACATCGTTTCGCACCCGCTCTTGGGAATTTGGAGACTTGACCTTATGTCGCCTGAGTTGATCAACAATGTCGCAACCCTTGTCGGCGTCGTCGTTGCCATGGTGGGCGCGTTTTTGTTTGCCTTCTGGGTTGCGATGGGTATCTGGGCGTTTAATGATATTCGCGCACGCAGCCGCGACTGGTTGGCGATCCTGCTGGCCTGTGTGCTGGTGCTTGTCTTTCCGGTGGTGGGGTGGGTTCTTTATTTGATGATCCGGCCCAAACACACGCTGGCCGAAGCTTACGACCGGGCGCTTGAAGAAGAGGCGCTCCTGCGCGAGCTAGAAGAGACAGTTGCCTGCCAGACTTGCGGTGTGCCAGTGCAGGAAGCGTGGGTCTATTGCCCAAACTGTCATGCCCAGCTTCAGCATTCCTGCCCGGCATGCAGCAAACTGGTGCGCAACGAATGGGAGATCTGTGTCTATTGCGGCGCTGAACAGGCGCCTATGACCACCCCCCAACCTGCACCTGTCCGCCGCACTGCCCCCCATCCGCTCTTTCGCAGCGACCGCCCCCAACCCACCGACGAGCCGGATGAAGACCTGGTCTATCGCCCCGTCCGCGTAACGGAGTAAGGAATAGGGATTGGCGCCCTATTCCCTACTCCCCAGAATCCCACTGGTAAAGATTGCCCCCCACTTCCCCAGATCATGCTCGGTTAAGACTTCCATCTCTGTTATCCATTTGATCCACTGAAAGCCACGCCGGCCCGGTGCGACAAGCCGGAGCGGCGCACCGTGGCCGTGGGTGAGCGGTTGGCCGGCCACATGGGTTGCCAGCAGCGCATCAGTGGCTTCGCTTAAGGGGAGGCTCCAGCGGTAGCCTGTGATAGACCGAAAGCTGACCACGACTGCCCCGCCCATCGGTTGCACCTGCCCCAGTAGACGGCCGACCGAGACCCCCTGCCACGATTGAGTCGTGTACCAGCCGCTGGTGCAATCCAACGTTGCCTCGATTTGGTCCATCGCATCCTCAAGGAGTTGCGCGTACGTGAACGTCCGTGCAACCGTGCCTGCGCCGTAGATACGCAGGCGCCACGACGACAAATCCAACGGGGCCGGATTATCGAACATCCACATGGTGACTGGGAAGTCGTCACCGGTGTTGCGCGAACCGGTGAAGCGGCGCTGGCTACCCGGCGTGACAAGTGCTTGGTTGAGTACCTGGTTTCCCACCCAGAGCAAACCGCCGCTTGCAGCAACGCCGAGCAATTGCAGCCACGCACGCCGGCCACGCAGATCACGGCGGCGCAACGGTTTGAAGCGCAGCGCCACGTGGACAAGCAGAAAGAGCGCCAGGCCCAGCCCAATCGCAACATGCCACCACAGGCCGTTGGGGAACTGTACCGGCCACTGCCAGGTAGTCCAGATCCCCCCCGTCGCCAGCACCAGCAGCGCCGTCACCAGTGTTAGCACCGAGGCAATTGTGCCCTGATCCCAGCGCCCTGGCTCGGCGATGCGCGGCCAGACGCGGCGTACTTTCCAGAATAGCACCAAACAGAGCGCCAAACCACCAATCCCGTGCAATACAAAAACCCACCATCCCGCCGGTTGACCAACCAGAAATGAGCCAAAACCGGATAGGAGCGCAAGTACGACCAGCGTAAAGAGGGTCCAATCGACAAGACGTGGGCGCATGAGCCATCTAGAATATGAGTGAGGGGCTCGCACATAGGCGTGCAAACTGTCCTCAAAGCAATTTACATAACGTGCGGCAATTGTAGGATAGATGCGTTGGCGCGGCCAGCGATCTATGATACAATTGTTCTATGCTTTTTACACCGAAAGTACAGGCGGCGCTCGAAGCAAAGCAGCCACATTTCAAGGCCTATCAAAATAGCCTTCAAGAGCAGCAGGGGTTGGTGGTCGACTGGCTGGCGACGCTGGCACAACAGACCGCAGCCTCGCTATCTGTTCTGTTGGACGAGAGGGGTGTGGCATGGCCCGGCGCCCGGCCCACGCCCGAATTTGACTGCGCGCCCAACCTCCTGCTTCCTTTTGCCGGCCGCTGGGGTAACCATGTCGATGCTCGCGGTTGGGCCATGACGGTGTTGAAAGACCGGCCTGTTGCGGCGGTGGATGGCAGCCAGATCACACCATCAAGAGATTTTTCGATAGCGGTCGGCGCAGTGCAGGTAGGCTGGTTTATCAACTTCCATGAAGAGGGTGGGCGCTATATCAAAGATGTAGAGTTCGAGGTGCTGGCGCCGGGTGAGTTGAACGATGGGGATGAGGATGCCTCGGATCACAGCGAGAGCACCTTCCCGACGCAGCAGATCAACCGTCTACGCTTTGTGCGCGAATGCGACAGGCTCTGCGCAATCATGGCCGAGTATGCCGGCGTAGAGGAACGCCAGCGGCCACTTTGCCTTTTTGATGGCTCGCTGATTATCAGCTTTGCCGGCCAGATGACCCCTGCCCATGCGCAGCCGTATGTGCGGGCCGTACGCCAGTTGTTGGATTGTTCCGAACGTTACCAGGTGCCGCTAGTCGGTTTTGTGGACAGCTCGCTCAGCAAAGATCTGGTGACCATGCTGGAAGTTATGCAGAACCGGCCCGGCGGGCTGCGCTATACCGACGGTGGTCTTATCCGCGCTGCCAACCTGCTCTCCGGCTGGGGTGACCGTACTCCCTTCTTTTACTGCGGGCGTGATGACCGGTTGAGCCGCAACGGGCTGGGTGACTTTTACGGCGATGTGGCTTTTGCTTATGTACAACTGGGCATGGGGCGCGCACCGGCCCGTATCGAAGTGCCGCGCTGGCTGGTAGAGGCAGGACAAACCGACGACGCAGTCGATCTGGTGCGCGCCGAATGTGTGGTGGGCATGGGCTACCCCTATGCAATCGAGACAGCCGATGCGCTCACCGTCATCAGCCAGCAAGACCGGCAGCGTTTTTACCGGTTGTTCGAACAGTTTGCCAAGCGCACTGAGCTAAATTTTAGCCAGGCGCGTAAAGCGATCAGCAAACAGATTCGGCGCTAGCAGCGCGACGTTTGGACGATGGGCGTGTTGTAATAAAATGAGCCTTGGTTTTGCCAGTAGGGATATTTTGGGATGTCAGTCTCGTCGGAAGTCTCCAAAGTTGCCAATCCGCTGGTCGCGCCCCGAGAACGCGACGACCAGGTCGAGGCTGCACCCGTTACCTTCACAGGGGGTGGGTCTAGCGCACATTGGGATATTGCCACCAAGCGCATTGCCTTTATTATTCTCCTGGTGGTGGGCGCCGGAGTTCTCTGGCTGAGCCGGCCGGTGATCCCGCTGTTGCTGATCAGCGGCGTCGCCTCCTATCTGCTAAGCCCAATCGTCGATTTGGGCGAGCGATTGCGTATCCCGCGTAGTATTACGACGATTGTCCTCTACCTGTTGGTGCTGGTAGGGATCATCTTTCTGCCCATTGTGCTGGGTCCGGTTTTGCTTCAGCAGTTACAGAGCATTACTGATTTTGACGTCAACCGTACGGCGAACGCCTTTCTGCTCTGGATCACCGAACGGATCAACAGCATACCCGACTCGATCCAGGTGATCGGGTTTGAACTGCCTGTCGGCGAGATGGTGCAGGATGTGCAACAAAACTTTGAGCAGTATGTAACGCTGCCGAACGTTACCGACATCCTCAACGCACTGCAACAAGTGCTCGGCACCGCAACGAGTGTCGTGGGGAGCACAGCTTCCATCGGCTTGAGCGTGGTGGGAGGGCTGGTTCAGGTTCTTGTCCTGTCGGTTCTTACCTTTTTTATCAGCCTTTATCTGACCAAAGACGCGCCACAGATTCGAGCCTACGTACAAGGGCTCTTCCCACTCTCGTTCCAACCCGAGCTGGCCGAGCTGATCCGCCGCATTGGTGTCATGTGGACCTCTTTCTTCCGCGGCCAGATTTTGCTCTGTCTGATCATCGGAGTGTTAACCTGGTTTGCATTGGAGTTGGTCGGCATGCCGGGCGCTCTGATCCTCGCGATTGTTGCCGGAGCAATGGAGATCATCCCTACCGTCGGCCCCACATTGGCAACGATCCCGGCTGTCATTGTCGCTTTGATTCAGGGGAGCCATGTGCTCGATGCGTATGGGATCAACAATTTAGGCTTTGCCTTGATTATCCTTTCGATCTATTTCATCATCCAGCAGCTTGAAAATACGATCATCGTACCACGCGTGATCGGCAACAGCGTCAACCTGCATCCGGTAGTCGTCATCTGTGGTGTCATCGTCGGTTTCAACGTGGCTGGCATCTGGGGCACCTTTTTTGCCGCGCCGGTCATTGCTTCGCTGCGGATCATCGCCGGTTACGTTCATGCCAAGCTGCTCGATTACCCTCCCTTTCACGGCGAACCCTTTCCACCCGTACGGCGACGGCGGCCTTTTATCTACCGGCGAACAGTCACCGGCGACCAGTTGAGCACACCATCCTCTCGACCGGATGCCCCCTCTGTTGTCAATGCGCCTAAGGCTGTGACTGACACATCCCCCGAGCCAGAGAACCGTACTCCCGAAGAGCGCTCGACCGATGGTCATCATCTGACCGAACTGGCGCCGGAATTGCGCGCTCACCCGCCGGCCGGTGAGCGCGCATGAGTCCTCGCTTCTTATAATCTCTTGAATATCTGTTTTTTTGTCAGCGAACTGTCAGTTCGCTTCTGCCATTTGACGTATTGACAAAGGGTGGCAGCCATCGGTACAATAGAAATAGGATGGGTGGATGTGCTGTCAGGTCAGCACCGGGCAGCCAACAAAGGCGCCGGAGACAGCACCACAAGTCGTTTTGCTCGGCCCATTGGTGGGTTGAAAGAGATTGAACGTTTTCGTGGCAGAGCATGTCGCCATAGGCGGCAAAGCGGAACTCAAGTTACGGCATTTCGTTTCATTCTAATAGTACACTTTGCCTAGTCAATGAGTTTCAGCTTCTCCGCAGATAGGTTAGGGATAGATCTATGTCAGACAAATTGGATCGCTTTACCAAGCGCGCACGGCGCGTCTTGACGCTAGCCCAGGAAGAGGCGCTCCGGCTCAATCATAATTATATTGGGACGGAACACCTGCTATTGGGTTTGGTGCGTGAAGAGAACGGTGTTGCCGTCAAAGTATTGCGCGAGCTTGGCGTGGACCCCGGCCAGGTGATCCGAGCCGTGGAACGTACGGTGGGGCGTGGAGAACGAGCGCCCTTTGGTAAACCGACACTGGCCCCGCGCACTAAGCGTGTCATCGAGTTGGCCGTGGATGAAGCGCGGCTGATGGGCCATCATTATATTGGCACCGAACATCTGCTGTTGGGGCTGGTGCGCGAAGGCGAAGGCATTGCTGTCAACGTCCTGCGCGGCTTGGGTATCAATCTGGACCGCGTGCGGACGCAAACTGCCCGCAACATCCTGCAAAATCAGGCGCAGTCCAAAGAGCAGAAGAAGAAAGAATCGAAGACGCCCCTGGTTGACCAGCTTGGGCGTGACCTGACGGCCGCCGCCGAGGAAGGCAAGCTCGACCCGGTGATTGGCCGCCATACTGAAATCGAGCGCATGATCCAGATCCTGAGCCGCCGCACCAAGAATAACCCGGCGCTCATTGGTGAACCAGGCGTGGGCAAGACTGCAATCGTCGAAGGGTTGGCGCAACGCATCATCGAAGGCAATGTGCCCGAATCGCTGCTCAACAAGCGGCTGCTGATGTTGGATGTGGGCAGCCTGGTCGCCGGCACCATGTACCGCGGCCAGTTTGAAGAGCGGCTCAAAAAAGTCATCGAAGAGATTATCCAATCCGGTTCCATCCTCTTCATCGACGAAGTCCACATGCTCGTAGGCGCCGGTGCGGCCGGTAGCAGTGTGGATGCTGCCAACATCCTCAAACCGGCGCTCAGCCGCGGTGAGCTTCAGGTGATCGGCGCCACTACACTGGATGAGTATCGCAAGTATATCGAGAGCGACGCCGCCCTGGAACGGCGCTTCCAGCCGGTTCTGGTGGGCGAACCTTCGATCGAAGAGACAGTGGAGATCCTGCGCGGCGTTAAGGGGCGCTATGAGGATCACCACAAGCTGGTCATCACCGACGAGGCCATCGAGGCTGCCGCCAACCTGGCCGCCCGCTATGTGCCAGACCGTTTCATGCCCGACAAGGCCATCGACCTCATCGACGAGGCCGGCAGCCGCGTCCGTATGTACAAGGCGCCCTACGCCGCCAACCTGCGCGAAACCTTCATGAACCTGAAGAAGCTGCAGAAGGCCAAGGAAGAGGCGCTCGACACGCAACGCTTTGACGATGCCATCGACCTTCGCTACCGCGAGGTAGAGTTGGAAGCCAAGTTAACCGAATTGCGCGAAAGCTGGAGCCAGGCAACCAACCAGCCGCGCGTCACTGCCGACGATATCGCTGAGGTCGTCTCCATGTGGACGGGCGTGCCGGTCAGCCGGTTGGGTGGCGAAGAGCGAGAACGGTTGCTGGAGATGGAAAAATATCTCCACCAGCGCATCATCGGCCAGGAAGAGCCTATCAAGGCGATCAGCCGGGCTGTACGCCGGGCACGCGCCGGGCTGAAGGACCCCAAGCGTCCCATCGGCAGCTACATGTTTCTTGGCCCCACCGGCATCGGCAAGTCGTTAACCGCTAAGACGCTGGCCGAGTTTATGTTCGGCAGCGAAGAAGCCCTGGTTAAGATCGACATGAGCGAGTTCATGGAGCGCCACAACGTCAGCCGGCTGGTGGGCGCACCTCCTGGTTATGTCGGCTACGATGAAGGCGGCCAGTTGACGGAGATTGTCCGCCGCCGGCCCTACTGTGTGGTGCTGCTTGACGAGATCGAAAAGGCGCACCCCGAAGTCTTCAACATGCTGCTGCAAATCCTGGAAGATGGTTACTTGACCGACGCCAAGGGCCGCCGCGTTGACTTCCGCAACACGCTGATCCTGATGACCAGCAACATCGGCGCCAAACTGATCCAGGGTTCGCACAAGTTGGGCTTTGTCATCACCAGAGACGAGGACACGCAACGCGAACACGAATACGAATCGATGAAGTCGCGGGTGATGGATGCGCTCAAGAAAGCTTTCCGGCCCGAGTTCATCAACCGGCTAGATGGCATCATGGTCTACCGCGGTCTGACCCGCGATGAAATCGCCCAAATCGTGGAACTGGAACTGCGACCATTGCGTCTGCAGCTGGCCGAGCAGGATATGAAGCTGGAGCTGACCGAAACGGCCCGCTACGCGATTGCCGAAGCCGGCTTCGACCCGGATTATGGCGCTCGCCCAGTGCGCCGAGTGATCCAGAACAGCATCCAGGATCCCATGAGCGAACACCTTCTCAGTAACCGCTTTGTCCCTGGCGACACAATCCAGGTCGATTACCGTGATACAGTCAACGAGGACGGCAAGGAAGTGAAAGATTATGTCTTCGAGGTGATCTCGCATCGCGAGACGCCCGACGAAGAGGACCCGGAAACGACGCTGGCGCTAGAGGCGATGTTCCAGTAGTACCGCCGTTGCTGGGAAGCGATATGCCAGAGAAAGCCGGTCTATCGTGAACGATACAGTGGCAAATTGACTTTCCAAGTCGCTCCCAACAGAAAGGCCAGCCGCCAGTGGCTGGCCTTTTTGTTTCTTAAGTAGTGACCTCTGCCACCAACACACTGCACCCATCGTGCTGGCGGTGGAGATGCGCTACCCACTCTGGAGGTTACGATGAAATACGACGAGTTCATCCAGCGCGTCCAGGAGCTCGCTGGCGTGCAGACAAGCGATGAAGCACTACGCTTGACACAAGCTGTGCTGGAAACTCTGGGCGAACGCCTATATCGGACAGAACAATCACAGATGGCTGCGCAGTTACCGAAGGGTATCAAGGAGCTATTTGTCGCTCGCCAGCCCCCTGAAAACACGCGGCGCGATGTGCAAGGCTTTTCGCTGGAGGAGTTTTATCACCGGGTGAGCGCACGGTCTGGTGTGAGTTATCCGAAAGCGCTAAAACAGACAAAGGCGGTGATGGCTGTGTTGCAAGAGGCTGTCACAAGCGGCCAGATCGAGGATGTACGGCGCGAGTTGCCAGCTGAATTTGATGAGCTTTTCGAGCCTATGAATGGCGAATAAAAGCGCACAGCCTGAAGTTTTGGACTAGACAAGCCAAAACTTCAGGCTGGCGTGCGCCCCAGAGCGGCTAATTTGACCTTTTCAAACAGCTTCCCTGAAGAGGACTTGTTCTGTTGGCATTTGATCGCCTATCAAATAGAAGCGAGGCTTTTCATCAGAGAAAAAGCCTCGCTTCTGGCGAAACATCAACCGAACTTAGAGTCTAGCTGAACCACCCTGCGGCGCATTTGGCCGACTGATGGGTTGGTTCGACCCTTAATCGGTAGTCCAGCGGGTTCTTAAGGCGTGTTACTGACTGCCGGAATGCTCTTCAGGTAGGCGGCGATTGCTAGGGCGTCTTCGTCGGTCAACTGGCTAAAGCGGCGTTCGATCTGCTGCGCCATGGCCCCAACTGTCTGGCTGCCGTCGGGGAACATGCCTGTCTGCAGGAAGTGGGCAATCTCTTCCGCGGTCCAGAGGCCAATGCCGGTCTCTTCATCCGGTGTGATATTAGCCGCGTACTCGTCGGTATTGGGAACGAGCGCACCGGCCAGGAACAGATCCATGTTGGGTGTGCCATCCTCATTCAGGGGTGTATGGCAGCCACCACAGCGAGCGATGGTCACCAAGACTTCCCCGCGGGCCACAGGGTCGGTGGGTGGTTCGGCCGGAGATTCGGTGGCTGGGGTGAAGGGCTCGGGGTCGGTCGTGAGTTCGCGTTCAGGCACTTCGTTGGCCACCGGGTCAAGCGAAAGCAGATAGGCGGCCACATTCAGCGCTTCCTGGTCGGAAAGAACGCTAAAGGCGCGATAGGGCATGACCGGGTGCAACTGCGTGCCGTCGGGGCGCACGCCGAGCCGCAATGCATCGGCGATCTCCTCTGCACTCCAACTGCCGATACCGGTCTCTTCGTCTGGCGTAATATTGCGGGCGAAGACGACCCCAAACGGCCCTTCAAACCTGTTGCCACCGACCAGGGCGCCCTGGTCACGATTGAAGTGGCAGCCGCAGCCGCCGGTGAGAACGGCGATATACTGGCCATTGGCCGCATCGTCCGCAAGTGCGGTCTCTTCATCGTCGGCGGGTTCTTCTTCAGGGGCTGGAGTGCCGGTTGCTTCCGGTTCCTCCTCGGGGGCGGGGGTATCGGTCGCCGCAGCCTCTTCTTCGGCTGCGGGAGTGTCAGTTGCCTCAGCCTCTTCTTCGGCTGCGGGAGTGTCGGTTGCTGCTGCTTCTTCTTCAGCCTCCGGTGTAGCCGTAGCCTCGGCCTCCTCAGCGACAGCTGGCGTATCTGTGGCTGCCGGCTCTTCGGCTGCGGGCGGCGCCTCGGCTGGCGCTGCCGGCTCGCTTGGCTGGCAGGCCACAATGAGCAGCGCTGCCAGAAGCAGCAAACCAGCTATCCAAAGCGGCCGCTTCCAAACTTGTTTCCGCGTGACACTTGATGGACTCATTTGCAATCCCTCCTGCATTGGTTGATTGACCGGTTGCTTTGTGATTTTCAGTTGAGGGGTACAGATCATTACATAAACGCTGGATAAAGGAAACTTGGATTGGCTGATCTCCTTTTTACTAGCAAAGCGTAGTTTTGGCGCATGGCAGTAGTGCCATGCGCTGCCTATCATCCAGCTCTTATTTGTATCTCATCTGTTTCTAAAGCTCATACCCGCACAATTGCACGTCCCTCGCATAGATGAACGCTTTCTGCAAAACCAAACACAAGAAGGAATTTGCACTATGACTCGACTGGTTCTCCGTCTGACAAGCCTCTTGATAGGAGGACTGCTGGCGACCAGCCTGGTTGCCTGTAGCGCATCCGCCCCAGCTCCCACCGTTGCTCCAGTTGCACCTGCCGCCACCAATACCCCTCCGCCTGCGCCTACAATCCCACCCGAGCAAGCAGCACCCGCTGCCGAAGCAGATCAGACCACAGCCGGTGACCCCGCTGCCGAGGAAGCAGAGGCGGCCATACCAGCCAAACCACTCGTTTTCACCATTGACCCTTCCAGCTCTGAAGCACGCTTCTTGATCGATGAAATATTGCGGGGTACGCCCACGACGGTGGTTGGCGTGACCAGTCTTGTCGATGGTACAATAACGGCAAACCCCGCCGACTTGAGTCAAACTGTCATCAGCACCATCCAGATCGACGCCAGCAACTTGACCACTGATTCGGATATGCGTAACGGTGCGATCCGCCGTTTTATTTTGCAGACGTCGAACGAAGCGTACCGCTATATCACCTTTGAACCAACTGGGATTGACGATCTGCCCGAGGTGGCCCAGCCAGGCGACCAATTCACCTTTACGGTGAGTGGTGACCTGAAGATCCGCGATATTTCGCAGCCGGTAACCTTTACCGTCCAGGCGACCGCCGCCTCGGATTCTGAGATCAGAGGGCAGGCCGTAGCGATGGTCACACGCGAGGCGTATCAGCTAACGATTCCCAGCGTGCCGAGCGTTGCCAACGTGTCCAATGAGGTAAAACTGGAATTGGATTTTGTAGCAAGAGCAGAGTAGCTCAGAGACTAGAGATTGGGGACCCGTCTCCAGTCTCTAGTCTCTGTTGACATTTGTCCAGCAGCGCATGGCCCGGCCAGGGTATGCACGTGCGTTGCACCTTGCAGGTGCGATGCACGTCTCAGGTGCAACGCACCGCTGTGTAGGCTGAAATGTCAAAAGAACCTAGTCTCTAGTCTCCTATCTTCAATCACAACTATGCCTCACCGCCACATTCTCATTGTCGAAGACGACCGTAAAACCATCGAATTGATCCGCCTTTATCTGGAGCGAGAGGGCTTTCGGGTATCTATCGCCCAGGATGGACGGACGGCGCTGGAACTGGCCCGCCAGCGACTGCCCGATCTAATGATCCTCGATCTCATGTTGCCGCGGCTCAGTGGGCTGGAACTCTGCCGCACCTTGCAGAGCGATGGCCTACAGGTTCCCATCATCATGCTTACAGCTAAAAGCACCGAAGATGAAATCTTGCACGGGCTCTATCTGGGCGCAGATGACTATATGACCAAACCCTTTAGCCCACGCGAGCTCGTGGCGCGGGTCCACACTGTGTTACGGCGCACAGCCGATAATGGGGCAGGTGGCCGCCAGGTGATGCGCTTTGGTGAACTGGTCATCGATCCCTTTCGCCATGAAGTAACCTGGTGTGGCAAACCGCTGCCCCTGACGCCCAAAGAGTTCAAACTGCTCGAAACCATGAGCCGCGAACCGGGCCGCGCTTTTACTCGCCTGGAACTGGTACAACAGGTCTTTGGCTATGATTATGAAGGGCTGGAACGCACAGTGGATGCGCATATTATGAATCTGCGCAAAAAGATCGAGCCCGACCCGAGCCGGCTCCGCTTTATCCAGACGATCTACGGGGTTGGCTATCGCTTCAATGGAGAATCCGACCGTGGGTAGTTTACGCGTCCGGTTGCTACTGCTGATGCTCTTTGTGCTGGTAGCGACGGGCGGTCTTGCAGCCTGGTTGGCCGCAGGTGCGATCAAACAGCGTTTCGAGCAGTATCTGGTCTCGCGCCAGCAGGCAAGTGAGGTACGCCGCGACCTGCTGGCAACGGTACTGCCCGAAATCCTGGCAAATCATTACGCCGCCACCCGCAATTGGGAAGAAGTGGTCGAGGCGGTTCGTTACTTTGCCGAGTTGACCGACGAGCGCATCATTCTGGCGGACGTACAAGGGGAGGTAATCGCCGACACCGCCGATGATCCAGCTCTTGTGCCGGGGGTCGCCGGCGATACGGATGCGCTCCCGCTCCTGGTGGATGGAGAAGTTATCGGTGCGCTGCGTATCCCCCCCTTGCCACCGGTACGCAACACCGCAAGCGAACGGGCCTATATTGCCCAGGTGAACCGTTCACTCCTGATCGCCGTGTCGGTGGCCGGCGGGCTGGCGATTGTACTGACGCTAGCCCTTTCACACGGTATCCTCAGCCGCGTACAGGCGCTGACGACCGCCGTGCGGGCTATGGCGCGCGGTGACTTGAGCCAGCGCGTCCAAAACGGCGCCGATGACGAACTGGGCCAGTTGGCCTATGCCTTTAACAGCATGGCCGATAACCTAGCGCGGATCGAACAATTGCGCCGCAATATGGTTTCAGATGTCGCCCACGAACTGCGCACCCCTCTTTCCAACATTTGCGGCTATCTTGAGGCAATCCAGGATGGTATTGTCCAGCCCACACCTGAGGTGGTAGCCTCGCTCTACGAAGAAGCCGTGCTGCTCCATCGGCTGATCAACGACTTGCAGGAACTGGCTGTGGCCGAGGCGGGGCAGTTGCGACTTTCGCGCCAGCGGGTGGCGATTGGCGATGTAGTGGACCGTTCGGTACAGGTCGTACAGGGGCGTATCAATGGCCGGTACACCATCACCACGGCGCTAGCACCCGACCTGCCCGACCTCTACATCGACGCCGAGCGGATCGGTCAGGTGCTGCGCAACCTGCTCAACAATGCCGTGGAATATGCGCTACCGGGTGGCGCCATCGTGGTGGGTGGCCGGCAGATCAACGGTGAAGTCCACGTGAATGTCTATAACGAGGGGTCGGGTATACCTCCTGAACACCTTCCCAATGTCTTCGAGCGCTTCTACCGGGTGGATGATTCGCGGGCACGAACCACCGGTGGCAATGGCCTGGGTTTGGCCATTGTCAAACAACTGGTGGAGGCGCACGGTGGCCGGGTCTGGGCCGAGAGCGTACCCGGCCAGTACGCCAACTTTTTCTTTGCCTTGCCGCTCGATAAACCTTCCTCACCGGTGTAAACGGGTTGGCTTCTCCTTACAGCCGTGTCCAGAAAACGGAAATACTGGCAACACCGGTCTCCTCAAAAAATTCCACCCGGATCTGGTGGTACCCCTCGCTCAAATAGATGTCCCCAAAGTAGCTAGTAGCGGGTTGGATGCGCCAGGCGTCGATCACGAGCGTGTTGTCCACATAGAGCCGCACACCATCATCGACGGTGGCAAAAAAGCGATAGGTCCCGGCCCGGAAGTACTCATCGCGAATCCACACCGCGCTAAAGTAGTCCTCCGGGATGCCAACGCCTGGGCTGCCATACCCCCAGTTGAAATTGAGTTCCACTTCATTGCGCGAGAAGATGGGCGGGCCGGAGAGATGACGGTTGTTAAAGTACGACCCGGTCCATTTGCCGTATGGCGGCGGTGGCGGTGGCGGTGGCGGTGGCGGCGGTGGCGGCGGCGGTGGGTATTGACATGATGATGGAACGCGCAGCACCTGCCCAACATAGATGTGATTGGGGTTGGCCAGGCCGTTGATCCGCATCAATGTCCACACATCGGTTCCAAAGTAACGAGCGATGCCGGCCAGCGTATCGCCATGACGCACCGTATAGAGGATAAAGTCGCATGGCGGCGGTGGTGGCGGTGGTGGGGGCGGTGGAGGCGGCGGTGGTGGGGGCGGCGGAGGCGGCGGGGGCTTGTGACCCGGTATGCAAAGCCGCTGGCCCACATAAACCTTGTTTAAGTTATAGATCCCGTTAGCCTGCGCCAGCGCGTAAAGGCTCACACCGTAATAGCGGGCGATCCCCGATAAGGTTTGGCCGCGCCGGACGATGTGAACGGTGGCGCAGCCATACCAGCGCGTCACGGTGGACTCGACCGGAGCGGCGATGGCGGCGCCCGGTATGACCGCGCCAAGCACGACCAGAGCCAGCGTAAAGGCCAAAAGCCCTCTCCGCACTCTCCTCACCAGTCGTTGCAGTTGCTGCATAGATTGCTCCTTCTGCACATTAAGAATAGATAAGAAGATGTTGCTATAGGGTAGGACGAAAATCTTGGAAAAAAGTTCTGACCAACTCAAAATTTGACTTGTTGCCCACGCACCGGGATGGTCACCTGCGCTGGCTGCTGTGCACGCAACCGCTCGGCCAGCGTCGCTGCCGGCTCCGGCTCGCCATGCACGAGGAAGAGCTGCTGGAGCCGGTTGGGGTCAAAGTTGCCGGCCCACTCAAGCAGGCCAGCCTGATCCGCATGGGCGCTGTAGCCTTCGATGCTCGTCACCCGCGCCCGCACATCGTACTGTTCGCCAAAGATCCGCACCGGGCTGACGCCATCTTTGATCCGCCGGCCCAACGTGTGTTCAGCCTGAAAACTGACAAATAGAATTGTATTATCCAGGTCTTCGATATTGTTCTTTAGATGATGCAGAATCCGCCCACTCTCGGCCATGCCGCTGGCTGCGATAATCACAGCTGGCGAACTAAGGTGGTTGAGCTGTTTGCTACGCCGCACTTCGCGGATATACTCGACCCGCCCATAGTCAAAGGGGTTGCGGCGGTCATCTTCGATCAGAAAGCGCTGCACTTCCTCGTTCCATTCTTCCGGGTGCATGCGGAAGACATCGGTAGCGTTGACCGCCAGCGGGCTATCGACAAAGACGGGCAGGGGCGGGATGTCACCTGCAGCGTCCAACTGATTGAGCGTATAGACGAGCTCTTGCGCGCGGCCCACGGCAAAGGCCGGAATAATCACCTTGCCCCGACGCCTCGCTGTGCTGTTGACCACATCGCGCAACATCCGCCGTGTCGACTCATACGGTTCGTGGAGCCGGTCGCCATAGGTGCTCTCCAGGATCAGCAGGTCGGCCTCGGTCAGTGGCTCCGGCAGGTGCAGGATGGTTGTTTCGCGGCGGCCTAGATCGCCGCTAAAGACCAGCCGCCACTGCCTGCCGGTCCGGTGCTCCCGAATGTCCAGGGCAACAGACGCTGCGCCCAAGATATGCCCGGCCTCGTAGAAGGTCAAATCCACGCCATCGGTTACAGAGACTCGCCGGTGGAGCCCCACACCGATAAACTGGGCGAGGGCGTGCTGGGCATCGCTACGAGTATAGATCGGCTCGACCGGTGGTTCGCCCCGTTTGGCCTTCTGCCGGTTGAGATAGGCCACATCCTGCTCGTGGATGTGGCCACTATCCATCAGCATGTAGGTACAAAGGTTACGTGTGGCCGCAGTACACCAGATGTTACCCGTAAAGCCCTGTTTGACAAGATTAGGAATGTTACCTGAATGGTCGATATGGGCGTGGCTCAGAATGAGCGCATCGATGGTAGCTGCCTCGAACAGAAGATGCTGATTGCGCTCGTATGTATCAGCGCGATGCCCCTGGAAAAGGCCGCACTCCAATAGAATGCGCCGGTTGTTGACCTCGATGAGGTGCATCGAGCCGGTAACTTCCTGCGCTGCACCTAGAAAGGTAATCTGCATGGGGTCTTCTCGGTCTCCGCCGGCTGAGTGTCTGTTGCATAAAAACGGCCAAGATGAAGCGCGCTGCAAAAGCACGTTGACCGTTGCGCTGCTGTCTCTATTGTAGCCGCGTTTGGCTAGAAACTCAATCCTTATTTTGTCGTAGGAAATCATGAGTCTGACCAGTGCGTGTGCCCGTGCTTACAGTCGGAATCCCGCCAGGCGGGTAGAGTAGAGGAAGATTCCGGAATCTCGTTACAACATAATCGCTTTGGTTGTCTGGCAGCAAGCGTTGAGCCGCCGCGCTCAGGCTTGCGTGCCAACTCTACACAGGTCCAACTGGAGGATAACGAGATGACGGCGCTTACAAACCGCACTACCAATACATCCAACAAAGTCGTCGGCGGCATCGCCGGTGGCATTGCCGGTGGCATTGTCTTTGGGTTGGTGATGACGATGATGGGGATGATGCCAATGATCGCCGGCCTGGTCGGGAGCCAATCTGCGGCGGTCGGGTGGATCGTGCATCTTGTGATCAGCATCTTCATTGGCGCCACGTTCGCTTTGATCTTTGGCGATCGCAGCACCACCTACACTACCGGGCTGCTGTGGGGGCTCGTCTACGGCGTGGTCTGGTGGGTGCTTGGCCCGCTGGTGATCATGCCGGCGATGATGGGGATGCCGTTGTTTATGTTCGACAGCATGACGTTGGTGAGCCTGGTGGGACATCTTATCTACGGTGCGGTGACTGGTCTTGTCTATGTCTGGTATATCTCTCGTGGCTAATGAGCCGTGCAGGCAACAGATTCTTGATCAAGCCCCAAGAGCCAGATGACAACCAGGGTCAAATCGAGTAAACTGGTGGCTGATGAAGCTCCTGTTCGCTGCCCGTTTTTCCGGTCTTGCCTTTCTGGTTGCCGGTTTATATACGCTCTTCGTGATGCGTCCTGGCCTACGCCTGGTGAACGGGTTTGACCTGCGCCAGGCGTGGGTGCTGGACCGTGCGTTGTTGTGGCAACTGGGCTGGTGGCTCTGGCTGGTGGCAATCTTTAGCTGGATGGTCGTACTGATCGTTTTGCACTGGTCATACCTGCCGGCGCACCGGGTGGAGGGGATGCTTCAATCGGGCTTGATGCTGATTGGCGCGGTGTTGAGCATTGCCGGCATCCTTGTCTGGATGGCTGCACTGCCCGCCGTCTTTGTCCAGAGCGACACAGTCGCCACCCTGACGCCGCTGGTCGATGCTCTGGCGCTGGGTCTTCTGGGTGCGGGGCTAATGATGGCCGGGCTAGCCACAGCCTGGGTTGCGCTTGATCTGTTGCGCCAGAAAGTGTTATCCCGTGGCTGGTTGTTTTTTCTCTTTGTTGCCGGTCTCTGCGCACTTCCGTCGCCCATTCTCCTTCCCAACCCTTCTCTCCTATTTGTCGCGCTGGCCTGTTGGATCATCTGGTGTGGCTGGCTTGCCACGCGGTCGCACCTACCTAGCCCATTTGTAGAATGGCCGGTCCCAGGAACCGGCGAACCCTAATACTACAACGCGACTTTGCGCGCCCAAAGGGCCCCCGTGACCAGAATCAACTTCGTCGACCAGATCATTTCTGGTCACCTCCCGGAGGGCGGGGTGGACCGGTCACACGAAGTCTCGTTGTAGTACTAATACGAAATCCGGTTGTGTACTGGACGAATATCCAGGCGAGTAGCCCAGATATATACGTCCAGTGAACAGAGGGATTCGGTATAAGAACCTGTTCGAAAAGAGAGCTCCACGCTGGTGCGATGCGCGTGCAAGGTGTGTGGCGCCTCAGGAAATGCCCGGCGGCCCAGGTGCAATGCACTCTTCGAGTGCAACGCACCTACCCTTTTCAAACAGCTGCTAAGACGCTAGCTTTGCTCTTCACTTAACACCATCCTTCGCTTTATGCTATAATCACCCGAATCGAATCATGGGGAGGTGCGAAGATGGGCATGGCAGAATTGCTGGCTGTGGCGCGCGGAGATGCGCCGGCTGACCTGGTTCTCCGCAACGGGCAGATCATCAATGTCTTTTCCGGCGCGATCGAGCTGGCCGATGTAGCGATCTACGACGGGCTTATTGCAGGGATTGGCCCTGGTTATGCAGCAAAGAACGAAGTGGATCTGCGCCGCGCCTATCTTGCCCCTGGTCTGATCGACGCCCATGTCCATATCGAGAGCAGCCTCTGTATTCCCGCGTACTTTGCCCAGGCCGTGGTGCCGCGCGGCGTTACGGCGGCGGTCACCGACCCGCACGAAATTGCCAATGTCGCGGGTCTGGCCGGTATCCGCTTTATGGCGGAGAACAGCCGCGGGTTGCCGCTCAAAGTCCATGTCATGGCTTCTTCGTGCGTGCCGGCAACGAACCTGGCGACAAGTGGCGCCCGGTTGGAGGCGACAGAACTGACGGCGCTGTTGGAGGGTGGCACCGTACTCGGACTGGCCGAGGTGATGAACTTTCCCGCAGTCGTCCAGGGCGATCCCGAAGTGTTGGCAAAGATTGCGGCGTTTCAAGGGCGCCCACGCGACGGGCACTTGCCCCTCTTGCGTGGCAAGCCGCTCAACGCCTATGTGGCGGCCGGCATCGGCAGCGAACACGAGGGTACGACGGTCGAAGAAGCTGCCGAAAAGCTGGCGCGCGGGCTGTACATCCTCATTCGCGAGGCAACCATTGCCCACAATTTGCACGCCCTGCTCCCCCTGGTCACGCCGCACAACAGCCGCCGTCTCTGTTTCTGCACCGACGACCGCATCCCCAGCGACCTGCTCGACCAGGGCAGCGTCGATTACATGGTGCGCGAAGCCATCGCCTACGGCATCGACCCCATCACCGCCGTGCGGATGGCGACGCTCAATACGGCAGAGTGGTTTGGCTTGCACGACCGGGGCGCCATTGCGCCAGGGCGGGTGGCCGATCTGCTGGTCATCAACGACCTCGGCGACTTCCGCCCGCGCCAGGTCTATGTCGCCGGTCGCCTGGTCGCCGAAGCGGGTGAGATGAAGGCTGACACGCTGCCGTCGCCTACACCTATCCCCACCGGCATCGGGGGGAGCGTCAACATCGACTGGGGCCGGGTGGACTTGCGCATCCCGGCGCGTGGTTCGCAGATGCGCGTGATCGGAGTGATCGAGCACCAGTTGCTCACCACCGAGGTGATCGAGGCGCCAACAGTCGTTGACGGCGCAGCAGTCGCCGACATCGACCGTGACCTGCTCAAGATCGCCGTGATCGAACGGCACAAGGCCAGCGGTGCGCTGGGGCTTGGCTTTATCCACGGCATGGGCCTGACCCGTGGCGCTATCGCCGGCACCGTGGCCCACGACCATCACAACCTCATTGTCATCGGCGCCGACGACGGCTCGATGATGGCGGCTGCGCGGCGGGTGGCCGAGTTAGGAGGCGGCCTGGTCGTGACCGATGGGGAACAGGTGGTCGCCGAATTGCCTCTGCCCGTGGGCGGCGTCATGAGCGACCAACCCATCGCTGTTGTACGCCGCGCCTACGACGCGCTGATTGCCGCCGCCCGCAACCAGGGGGCAGAGTTGCACGACCCGTTTATGGCCATGAGCTTCAAGGCGCTCGAGGTCATTCCCCATCTCAAACTCACCGACCAGGGGCTGGTCGATGTGACGAGGTTTAAGATGGTTGATCTTTTTGTGGATTGAATTGATTCACTGGTCGTAAACCTGCTCCACAATGGTTCGGTAGGCGCCAGTCCGCTCCGACCTGAAGGTTTTGTCCTTACCCGCAAGCCAGTGCGGGGGACGAACCACGTGCAACCCATCCTGCGGATGCATCGCACGAACTATCAGGCCGGTGCGGTGCACGCAAAGCGTGCGATGCACCTGATAGCCATGCTATTCCCCCGTCCCCTACTCCTCACTCCCCAAATACGCCAACAGGGCCGCTCCGGTTCTCACCCCGGCGATGAATCGATCGAGTTCGAGATTTTCATTGGGGGCGTGGTTGGACTCGTCGGGGTTGGCATAGGGGATGACAAAGGCGGGGATACCCAAAATCTTGGTGAATACATAATCGGGCAGGCTGCCCCCCATCGATGGAATGTGCAGCGGGGGCTTGCCCTGGGCGGCGGTAATAGCGGCGGTCAACGGCTGGGTAAACGGCGAATCGAGCGGTGTTTTCGACGGGGCCATACTCCCCTGTCGAATCACCTCGACGGTGGGCGCATGGCGCCTGACGTGCGCCTCAACTTTGGCAAAAATCTCCTCCGGCGTTTGCCCTTCCACCAGACGGATGTCGCACTTGGCAAACGCCGCGCCGGGGAGCACGGTCTTCGAGCCAGGGCCGCCATAACCGCCGTGCAGCCCGTTGATGGTCAGCGTAGGCCAGAGCGCCAGCCGGTCGTAGAAAGGCCGGTCGAGCGGCTGGTCGAGCTGCGCGAGACCCAACTCCGCCATGACGCCCGGTACATCGATGGGCAGGTTGTCGAGCGCCGCTCGTTCCAGGGGCGTCGGCGGCTGGACGTTGTCGTAAAAACCGTCGATGGTGATCTCCCCCTGTTCATTCTTCATCGTTGCCAGCAAGTGAACGAGCGTCCAAAGAGGGTTGGGAGCGACGCCCCCCCAGTTACCCGAATGAAGGTCCTGATTCGCCCCGCGCGCCCGCAACTCAAGCGAGACCACCCCGCGCACGCCAAAGCGAATGCACGACTGGCCGTTCTCATGCACCGGCCCATCGGCGGTGATGACCAGGTCGGCCGCCAGTTGCTCCCGGTGCTGGCGGACAAATTCGGGCATGTGCGGGCTGCCTACCTCCTCTTCACCTTCGAGCAAGACGATGACATTACACGGCAACTGGCCGTAGCAAGCCAGCAACGACTCGATGGCGAGAATTTGAGCGAAATGTTGGCCCTTGTTGTCGCCCACGCCGCGCGCATAGAGCCGGCCATTGCGTATTGTCGGTTCAAAGGGCGGCGACACCCACTCTTCCAGCGGGTCAGGCGGCTGTACGTCATAGTGGCCGTAGAGCAGCACGGTTGGCTTGCCGGGCGCATCGTGCCATCGCGCCAGCACCACCGGCCAACCAGGCGTGGGAACTGTCTGTGTCTCCAGCCCCAGGCCGTTGAGCAGATCGACCAGGAAGGCGGCCACTTCGTCCATCCCCACGCCGTGGGCGCTGATGCTGGGGCGGCGCACATAGTCGATCAACCGGTCGACAAAGGATTGGCGCCGGGCGTCGATATGAGCAAAGATGGCGGAGAGATCGGGTGCTTTTGAGTCGGAGTGGATTGGCTGGCTCATGGTATGATCCGGTTTGGGTTGTAGATGGTTGGGTCCAGGATGCCGACGTCGTCCACAAAGAGCGACGGCGGCGGGTCGGCGAGCAGCGCTGGCAGACGTGTTGCCAACATCGCTGGCAAGAGCGGCTGTTCTGGCAATGAACGCAACGGCAGCCAGCGCACGGCCACCTGATGGGGATCGGGATTCTCCGGTAGCCGGGGTACACTGCCGGGTATTAGTTCACAGCGGAAAATCAGCGTTAACTTATGGAGCGGGCCGTAGAATCCTGCATAGTGGGGTGGAAAATACTCACCTACCAACAATAACCGGTCGACCGTAACCTCAGCGCAGGTCTCCTCGCGTACCTCACGCCGTAGCCCGGCCAGGATATGCTCATTCGCCTCGATACCGCCGCCCGGCAGGTTGAAGTGCGGACCGGTGGCGTCGTTGAATTCCACCACGAGGAGCTGATCATCACGGACAATCACCGCGTTGGCGCCGACGCGCATGTTGTATTGTGGGTTCACGCACAGTCCTCCTTAACCCACCTTGCGCGAGGGGAGACGCAAAGCCCTGTCAACGGATTTTAGGAGCAGATAGAGCGGACACATTTGCCGACAATCCGTTCCGATGCGCTGTCCAGGAACGGATCACACACTTCCCTCCGCTCAATCCGTTCCCAGAATCCGATGGCAGGAGCGACCAACCAGAACGACACCGGGTAATCTGGTAGCGCCAGCAGATCTAGAATTGCGCTCACAGCGTTTTGTACATCGTGAGGCAGCGGAGGGAATAGCCGCTGCGATAGTAAAAGTGATGCGCCGCCGCGTTGTGAAACCCGGTCATCAGAAAGAGTGTGCCGGCGCCGGCGGCGCGCGCTTCCGCCTCCACATGGCGCACCAGCGCCAGCCCAATTCCGTTCCGGCGCTGCGCCTCTTCGACAAACAATTCGGTCAGCTCGGCGTACGGTGCATCGTCAAAGAGGGCAGGGATGAGCCGCAAGCAGGCAAAGCCAACCATCCGCCCGGCGACAGCCGCCAGATAGGCGCGCTCCACATCCTGGCACGCCACCAGGCGCCGGGCGACAAACTCCGGCGAGGTCAACACATCGTCGAAGATCGTGCGCAGCCGGGCAAGTTCAGCCGCATCCGCCGGTATTGCCTGGCGGATGTAAATCTCGTTTGTCATTCTGTGTACTGGTATAAACTCCATTCGCTGGATTCAAGCGAGTTCATCTCTCAGTATAACGCAAGGGGATGAGCGGCGGCGAATCGACCGACCCGAACGAGCAACGCAGTTACGCCCACTTGAATCCCTACACTGGAACTCATGAATTCTCAAACAGGCATTAGGATGAAAACGAATGGGCTACATTGTGTTCCCAAAGGGTGGGCCAGCGAGGACATAGGCAACAACCTGGTCCAGCGATATCGACTCCCCCTCGACCCAAGCCGCCATAAATGCACCCGGACCAAGCTGGGAACGCACCGCAGTGACGATTTGCTCATGGCGCAGGCGGTCGCTATTGGACATGACTGATCCGACACCGCAGCGCAGTCTTGCGGCGGCGCCCCACAAGCGTGCGGCCTGTTGGGGTTGGCCGGTGAGCGCCGCTACTTCGCCAAGTCCTTCCAGCGCCCAGGCCACGCCCGCCGGCTGTTCCCGCTCCCAGCGCATGAGCAGGCTCTTGCGGTAGTAGCCGGCGGCCTGGGTGTAGTTGCCCACCATCTGCCAGGCCAGGCCCAGGTTGCGAAAGCTCCAAGGGCCACCCTTGCTTTGCGGGTTGCGCCTGCGGTCCAGCGCCAACCCTTCTTCCAACAGCGCAATGGCCTGCTCACAGCGTCCCGTCCCGATGGCGGACTGTGCCAACAGATTCAGACAGGCAATCTGCATGCCGATGTCGCTCAGCCGTTGTGCAACGGGCAGGCACTCAGCCGCAAATTCCTCACAACGCAGGTGGTCAGCCTGCTCGCCGGCCAGATCGGCCAGCTTCAGCAGCGAGACGGCGATCATCCACTCATCACTCAATTCTCGACTGCGGTAAAGGCTTTCTGTCAAGAGCGCCGCTGCGCGCCCATGATCGCCCTGTTCGTTGGCGACTGACCCAAGCTCTTGTAGACAACGGGCAATCGCCCATCGATCACCCAGCATGCGCTGGAGCGTCAAGCTCTCTTCAAGCAGCCTTTGCGCGGCAGACAAATCATCGTTTGCCAGGTTCCCGGCCAGAAAGAGGAGTTTTGCGCGCAGGGCGAGATCGCTTTTGCCTTCTTTTGCCGGGTCGGGCAGGGAGGCGCTGTCGAGCGATGCCAGCGCTTTTGCCAGCCAGGCGCGGCCTTCGCGCCAGTGCTGGCGTACATACCAGAAGCACCCCAACCGGGCTGCCAGCGTGGCAGCCACCTGGTCATCTGCTGTGGCAGAACGGTGCGGTGCAAAACCCCAGTCGAGCGCGGCGCGAAAGTTCTCATAGTCCAGGTCGAAGGCTGCCAGCGCGGCGGGTTGGGGTGGGCCTGTCACCTCTATCTCCCACTGTTCAGCCAGGGCCAGAAAGTAGCGGAAATGGCGGCCACGCGTCTCCGCCTCCTCCCCGGCCTCGGCCAGCTTCTCGCGCAGATACTCCCGGATGGGTTCCAGCAGCCGGTAGCGGGTCTCGGTCTCGCCGGGCCGGCCAACGATCACCAGTGATTTGTTGACCAGCCGGCTGAGCAAAATCAACACCTTCTGCTGAGAAGCTGTTTGAAAAGGGGAATTGTCGCCTTGGTGCGTTGCACGCAAAGCGTGCGATGCACCTGGGAGGTTGGCTTCGTTGAGCGGTGCAACGCACCCTGCGGGTGCATCGCACCGGTTGTCACCCCACTTTTCAGACAGTCTCTGAGAGCAGACCGCATCACTGCCGGAGATGCCGGTCGTGACGGCTTCGGCTGCCGCAAGGCTCCAGTCACCGACAAAAACGGATAAGCGCCGCAACAGCCGGCGCTCGGCCTCCGGCAGCAGATTGTAACTCCATTCGATAGCGCTGCGCAGCGTCTGCTGACGGGGTAGGACAGTCCAGCTGTCACTGACCAACAGGTCGAAATTTTGCTCCAGCCGGGCGGCGATCTGCTCTGGGGTGAGCATGTGTACCCACCCGGCCGCCAGCTCAATGCCGAGGGGAATGCCGTCCAGCCGTTGACAGATCCGCGTCACCGCCGGGGCGTTTTGGTCAGTCAGAGCAAAGGTGCGCAGGGCTGTGAGCGCCCGGTCTACAAAGAGTTGGATGGCATCATAGCCTTCCACTTCGGCGCGGGCCGGTTTTGCACCGGGCAGCGCCGGTGGCAGCGCCAGCGGTTGCACGCGCACGTTG
>QEUW01000397.1 GCA_003577005.1 Chloroflexota bacterium
GGGTTGTCGATCCCAGATTTTATGTTGGCGCTGGTGTTGATGGTGGTAGCGCAACGGTTCTTTGGCTTTTCGGTCGGGGGCCTCTTTTCGCGCGAGTACATCGACGCCCCCTGGAGTTTTGCCAAATTGATAGATTTGCTCAAACATTTGTGGATTCCCGTCTTTATTGTCGGCATTTCCGGCACAGCCGGTCTGATGCGCATTATGCGCGGCAACTTGTTGGACACGCTCAATATGCAGTATGTCCAGGCGGCGCGCGCCCGCGGTCTGCGAGAGTCCACTGTGGTGGTCAAACATGCCGTGCGCAATGCCATCCACCCGCTGATCATGTTGCTGGGGCTGAGCCTGCCGTCGATCATCTCTGGCTCGCTGGTCGTCTCTATTGTTATGGGGTTGCCCACGGTCGGGCCGCTCTATTTCAACGCACTGCGCCAGCAGGATATGTTTCTGGCCGGTTCGGTCTTGATGTTTCTGGCCGGCATGTTGGTGATCGGCAACTTTCTGGCCGACCTCTTGTTGGCCGCGGTCGACCCGCGCATTCGTTACGAATGATGCGTGGTGTGATATGTATGGTGTGCTGCGGAAATAGCTGTTGAATCCCAAAGAGTAGAGGTGCATTCCTATGGCTGAGCAAGCGATTCGCGTTCCCCCTACCTACGAAGAAGAGACGCCGCAAGCTGCCGAATACGCCCAGGCTGCACAGGTCTCCGGCGATATTGGCCAACTTTCCATTGGGCGCTTGATGTGGCGTCGCTTTCTGCGCAATCGACTGGCCGTGGCCGGGGCAATTGTCCTCGTGTTGATGTATACAGTGGTCCTCTTTGCTGACTTCTTTGCTCCCTACGACCATCTGGCTTCCAACGAGAATTTTGTGCTGCGCGGGCCACAGCGCCCGCGGATATTCGATGCCGATGGCAACTTCCACCTGCGCCCCTTTGTCTATGGCACCAGCACATCGCTCGACACAGTCAACCTGGATTGGGTGCATGAGGATGACCCATCGCAGATCTTTCCGATCCGCTTCTTTGTCGAGGGACGGCCCTACAAGCTCTTTGGGATCATTCCAACTAATCGCCATTTCTACGGCGTAGATGAACCGGGCACTGTCTATCTGCTCGGCACGGACCGGAATGGGCGCGACATGGTCTCGCGCATTATCCAGGGCGGCCGCGTCTCGATGACCATTGGCCTGGTGGGCATTGCATTGACTATCATCTTTGGCTCGATCTTGGGCACGATCTCGGGCTACTTTGGCGGCGTGGTCGATACGATCATCCAGCGCACGACTGAGTTGTTGATGTCCTTCCCCAGCATCGCCCTGTGGGCTGCCTTTGCGGCCGCTTTGCCGGCCGACATGACCAATATCATGCGCTTTTTCTTTATCTCCATCATCCTCTCGTTGCTGGGGTGGACGAGCCTGGCGCGCCAGGTGCGCGCCAAGGTGCTGGCCTATCGCGAGATGGATTTTGCCTCGGCGGCCAAGGCGGCCGGCGCCTCTCATAGGCGCATTATCCTGATCCACATGTTGCCCAATGCGCTGAGCCACATCATTGTCATTGCTACCTTGGCCATCCCTGGCATGATCCTGGCGGAAACGGCATTGAGTTTTCTTGGTCTGGGGATTCTGCCGCCGGCCGTCAGTTGGGGCACCTTGCTGCAAGATGCTCAGACTGTGAGCGTGGTGGTCAAAAAACCGTGGCTGATGTTGCCCGGCCTCTTTGTGATCATGGCCGTGCTCAGCTTCAACTTTGTGGGCGACGGCATCCGCGATGCGGCAGACCCCTTTGCGATCTAAGCTTGGGTTCATAGAGATTGGGTTCACAGAGGACACCGAGATTGCACTGAGAGCACAGAGAGGAACACCGAGAAATAACTCAGCGTCCTCTGTGTCGCCTCTGTGCCCTCTGTGAACTTATGTAGTTATTCAAAGTCGAGAGTATCTGTTTATGTCTAAGAACGGCGACATCATTCTGCGGGTGGACGATCTGCACGCCTATTTCTTCACCGAAAGCGGCGTCATCCGGGCGCTTTCCGGCGTGGACTTTACGCTGCGGCGCGGTGAGGTGCTCGGGATCGTCGGCGAAAGCGGTTGCGGCAAGAGCGTCACCGCCCAATGCATCATGAACATGTTGCCCGGCCGGGGCAAGATCATGGGCGGGACGATCCGCTACTACCGGCGCAGCCACGGGGGCGGCCAGGTCGAAGAGATCAATATCACACAGCTCAACTCTCGTGGCCGCGAGATGCGCGCCATCCGCGGCAACGACATCGCCATGATCTTCCAGGAGCCGATGACTTCGCTCAACCCGCTTTATACAGTGGGGAATCATCTGTTGGAGGCGATCACGCTGCACCAACACGTGACCAAGACCGAAGCGCGCGCCATCGCCGAGGACGCCCTGGCCAAGGTGCGTCTGCCGGAACCGGGGCGCATCTTTGACAGCTACCCCCACCAGTTGAGCGGCGGCCAGCGCCAGCGGGTGATGATCGCCATTGCACTCAGTTGCAACCCCGCGCTCCTGATCGCCGATGAACCCACCACCGCGCTCGATGTGACGACCCAGGCGCAGATCCTGGAGCTGATGCAGGAGCTGCAAGAGGCCACCAACATGAGCATCATCTTTATCACCCACGATCTGGGCGTGGTGGCCGAGATGTGCGACGAGGTGGCGGTGATGTATCTGGGCAAGGTCGTGGAGAAGACCGATGTCGATTCGGTCTTTTACGCCTCCAAACATCCCTACACCCAGGCGCTGCTCCGCTCTATCCCGCGGCTGGATGAAGAAGGCCGCACACGGCTGGCGGTGATCAAGGGCAATGTGCCCGATCCATCGGTCGTGCCGCTTGGTTGCCCGTTCCATCCCCGTTGTCCGGAGTTTATGCCCGGCGTCTGCAACGAGATTACACCGTCGATGATCACGCTGGATGGCGGGCAGCAGGTGCGCTGTCTGTTGTATGGCGGCGCCGAAAAGCCGCAACGCACACCTACCGCAGCGGCGTTGTCACCAGAGATGAGATAGAGAACCAGAGATGGCTGAGACGACAAATGGACGCGGCCAGCGTGAACCGGTTGCTGGCGCACAAGCAGGGCCGGATGGTAAGGGCAAGCTCCTGCTTGAGGTCACCGACCTAAAGATGCACTTCCCCATTCGTAAGGGGTTTCTACGGCGAACCGTCGGCTATGTCAAGGCGGTCGATGGCGTCTCCTTCTCTATTAACCGGGGGGATACCTTTGGTCTGGTGGGAGAGAGCGGGTGCGGTAAGAGCACAACCGGGCGCTGTATCATCCGCCTGCTGGACCCGACCGGTGGCAAGATCGTCTATCACGACAAAAAGGCTGGCCCGATCCAGGTTGACCAATTAGCGCCACGGGAAATGCGCACGCTGCGCCGCGACATGCAGATCATGTTCCAAGACCCTTATTCGTCGCTCAACCCACGTCTTACCCTCAAACAGATCGTGGGCGAGCCGCTGGTCATCAACAACATCTGCCGGGGCAAGGAGTTAGAAGAGCGGGTGGCGCAGCTCTTGCGCTCGGTTGGTCTCAGCCCCGAGTACATGAACCGCTATCCCCACGCCTTTAGCGGCGGGCAGCGCCAACGCATCGGCCTGGCGCGGGCGCTGGCGCTCAACCCTGAATTTATCGTCGCTGATGAACCGGTCTCGGCGCTCGATGTGTCGGTGCAGGCACAGGTGCTCAACCTGATCGAAGACCTGCAAGAGCAGTTGCACTTGACCTACCTCTTTATTGCTCACAACATGAGCGTCATCAAACACGTTTGCGACCATGTGGGGGTGATGTACGTGGGCAAGATCGTGGAGATCGGCGAGACCAAAGAACTCTTTGCCAACCCGCTCCACCCCTACACCGAGGCGCTGCTCTCGGCCATCCCAAAACCGGACCCTCGCTCCAAACGCTCGCGCATTATCCTCGAAGGCGATGTGCCCAACCCGGCCAACCCGCCCAGCGGCTGCTACTTCCACCCACGCTGCCGCTATGCCAAGGATGTCTGTGCTCACGAAACGCCCGCGCTGCGCGAGATCACGCCGGGGCACCTGGCCGCTTGTCACTTTGCCGACGAGCTACAGTTGCGCGGCGCGGTAGAACCGGCCACGCGGCTGTGAGGTGATGGTTGTACCGCAAACAGGTAGCACCGCAAAATCGTTAAACAGAGGGCGTCGCACGGGCCCGTGCGACGCCCTCACTGTTTTCTGGGGTGGCGCCGAAGCGATGGGGGATGCAGCAATTCTCATTTTGACACCGATAGTAGGCGGCGGCTGTGGCGCAGGATCAGTGTCATCTCCAGCGAAACAGCATCGCCCTGGCCCCTCTATGCGGACGATCAAGACAATGACAGCTCGATTGGCGCCGAATGGCAGAAGGTGTAGAGAATAGAGTGAGTCGGTATAGAGTCCGCTTGAGGTAAGATATGGGCAGATGATAACGAGTTTCTGCAATCACCTACAGCGATAGGAACGACCAATCCGATGACACAAGATAGACCGCTTTCCATCACCATCGTCTGCATCATTGGGTTTGTGGCCTTTGGCTTGAGTGTATTCAGCGTGCCGATGATGTACGGTACGATCACTGCAGCGTATGGCGTCTGGTTTGGGCCGATCTGGCTGGTCTCGCTTGCCGTAACCCTGGCCAGCCTCATTGGGTATTGGCAAATGAAGAAGTGGGGCGTATACCTGTATCTGGCCGCCTTCATTTCAGGGACAGTGATGGGCATCCTCTTTGGTCTCCCATTCACAGTCGTGGGCGTGGTTGCCCCGCTACTGATCTCTGCTCTCGGCCTGGCTTACTTGCGAAGGATGGAATAGATGACCTACTCCAGCCGCAATGAGCCGGTGACGGTGAGGCGCCCGCTGCCGCTGTCGTTGCTCCATTCGGCGCTGCACGTCATGTCGAAGACGCCGTTCTCGTTGCGCACGCCCCGCACGCCGGTGGGGTCGTTGCAGAGGAGGGTCGTGTTTTCGTCAGCCTCGATGGGAACTACAAACTCGCTCGGGTAGTAGGTGGTCCTGCCGCTCTTGTGAAGCCGGATGATCGAGCCGACCCATGTTCCATCTTGCTCGCCCGGTTCATCACCGTAGTAAACGCTGCCCTTGATCTGTGTGCCATCCTGGGTGAACTCGCCGGAGCCGCTCTCGGTCCACTCGATGACATAGCCCAGTTCACCCGTGTTGACCTCGCGCCCCTCGGCGTAGACCGAGCCGCTGTGCGTATAGCTTGAGCCGGCGTCCCAGTACTCATTCTCCTCTTCGACATAGCGGAGTCGCACGTTGACCACGGTCGTTCGTTCATAGTCGCCGCGCGCACCGCTTGGCATTGTAGTTTGCCCGGCATCGCGGACCGTGAACGTTCCGGTCAGCAGCCCGCCGCAGTCGGGCGAGACGCGTACACTGCCCATGTCGGTCTTCACCACGTGCTCCCGATCTTGCCATTCGCTGTTGGCCAGCACGATGATCAGTTCCTCCAGGTTTTGATTGGGTTCATCGCGGCAGAAAATTTCATAGCTGCGGTCGCTCCAATCTTGGGGCGCACGCCAAGTCCCATCGATTTTCATAATGGCCCACAGGGCGCCGGTCGGGTCACCCGCCCCAGCAATCGGGTTGAAGACGGTGATCCGCTTGAGCGACCTGTTCGGAAAAGTGAAACGGAAATAATAGGATGTCAGATGCGGGATGTCGATGACAAATTCCTCAATCCCAGCCTCGTTCATCTCAAAGTCTTCGATGGTCTCCGGGCCGATGGCGAGATCGTCGTTGCGTTTGTAATAGTCAACCGGTTCGCGGTTCCAGTTGTCAACGGCAAATTTGGGCCACATCTCCTGAAAGCCGTTGTAAAGCTGCTCGTTGATCACCGCCAGGCTGTCGGGGTTGGTAGCGGCCTCCCAGACGCTGGGCAGGGTGGATGGATCGTCGATCCAATAAAAGAGCAGATAGGCCCCGAACTCATGGCCATCATCTACCGTCTCCAGCGGATAAAGGGTGCGGTAGAGAAAATCGCCGGCCTTGGCGTGTTCCTGGTGCCGGGCCGGGTAGTCAGGGTCCTCGTTGGCCGCCGGGTACACGTAGTGCATGGCGTATTGCGCCGAGGCATGCATCAACCATCTGTATTCGGTGATCGAGTCGATGGGATAACTGTATTGGATAATATACATGAGGGCGCGGGCAATGTATGGGAAAGAAGCATCGGCCCTCATGACCGCAAACCCAGAGGAGCCGTCACAACAAGTGAAAGGTTGCGTATAGCTGCGGCGTACATTGGTAAGATAGATGTCGATGCGGCTGTCGCCACCGCCCGTGTGGCACGTGGCGCCGCAGTCGGGCAGCGGCTCACGCATCAACTCGGTCAGCGCCGGCCAGACCTTCTGGTCGATGGCGCGGGCGATGGCGATGGCCCGCGCCCCATGGCTGGCCGTCGCGGTGCGATACCAGACCTTCACCTTACCATTGGCCGTGGCGACGGTATCCCACTCCTGGTGAGTCTCCTCGATCCCAGCGGCGTTTGCCTCCTGTTGGGCAAACCAACTGCCGGGTGCGGACGGCGGCAGCAGGTAGGGCTGCAATTGCGCCTGGGTTGCTGGCGTGAGCGTGGCGAATTTTGCCACCACTTCGGCCAGAACCGTCGAACCATCCAACCCGGCATCGTTGCCCAGGTAGCGGGCTGGCAGCGCCGGGTCGCCCACCACGGCCTGCACCTGGTGGATCAGCCCTTGCTCGTCGGTGAGCTGGCCCGCCAGTACCGCCTGGTTGATCAACTGGATGCTGCTCTGTTGCGGCGTCTCGACCGGCTGGCCGGCGCCCCCTGCTGCAACAAGGGGGAGGAAAAGCGGCGCTGCGCTTGGTTGTTGGGCATAGAGCGGTGGGGACCACCACAGATAGAAACCCAAGAATAAAAGGAGGAACCCGCAGCACAAATAAGT
>QEUW01000025.1 GCA_003577005.1 Chloroflexota bacterium
GGTATCCCACTTGGCGATGGCAAAATGCGTGTGCGGATAACGCCGCGCCAGCGCCCGGATCTTCTCCACGCCGACCTGGCCGGCCTCACCCCAGAAGAGCGGCGCGGCAGCCGGGTCCGCCGGGTCGAAGGCGACGACGTCTGGCTTATAGCGGTCGCCGGCGGGGACCTCCACTTTCAAGTTAGGATAATCCGGTAGGTAGAGCGCCCATAGAAACGCCTTCATGAGGACATGCGATGTATGTTCAACCGGCCGCTTGACAAAGACCACCTGCCGGCCATGCGCCCGGAAGGTCCACTTGCGGCGGAGGAGCAGATCGGATGGCATAGGGCTATTATACCGGTGTGTCCGCATCCTGTCATGTTTAGGGCAGCGTCACCCATAGTAGAGTGTAATCCAAATTCTGCGAACTCCGCGCAAGGCTTTAATGACACTCTAATAATAGACCGTCGTCGAAATCTTGATAGATGCGGAGGACATCTCCCGGAAGTCTCTGCTGGTGCACTTTTTGTTGCCTTGACATTCTTAACCCTTCACCGTTATAGTTATATCGACATTGTGGTCCCAAACCAATGAGGAAGGAGCGAACCATGAGACGAATGTTGTGGCAGTCGACGGTGTTGGGCGTGCTGATAGCGCTGGTCGCGGCGTGTGCGGCGGCGCCGGGCGGAGGCGCCGCGCTTCAATTTATTGCAACCCCGCCCGCCGCCATCGAATTGGAGACCGACGCCACCCCGGTGCCGGCGGATTGGATGATGGCTGCCCCAGAACCAAACCCAGAACGGGGCGGCACTGTGCGGACGGCGTGGGGGATGAGCCCGACGCACTTCGACCTGCATCAGGGCGGCGGCTGCGCCGGCTGCGCCATGATGTACAACGGTTTGGTTATGTGGAACCTGGCCGACGGCTACCGGAGCATCGTCCCGGCGCTGGCTACCGACTGGTCGATCTCCGATGACCGCACGGTCTACACCTTCCATTTGCGTGAAGGCGTCACCTTCCACGATGGCGCACCCTTTAGCGCCGAAGATGTGGTCGCCACCTTTGAGCGGATCATCAACCCCCCGTCTAACATCTCCATCAGCGGCATCCGCGAGCAACTGGCCTTGTTGGAGTCGGTCAACGCCGTGGACGATAGGACGGTAGAGTTCAACCTCTCGGCGCCGACACCCTACTTCCTTGAAGTCCTGGCGGGCGACGGCATGATCATCTACTCTGCGGCCACGCTGGAAGAGAATGACTCCGACCTGCGCGGTGTGACCGTGCCGCCGGGCACTGGCCCGTTCAGGTTTGTCGAGTATATCCAGGGTGAAAAACTGGTGCTGGAAGCGAACCCCGACTATTGGAACCCTGAACTGCCTTACGTAGACGGGATCGAACTGCTCCACGTGGCCGCATGGGCAGATCGGGGCACGGCGGTGCTGACTGGCCAGGCCGACTTCTCGTTCAACGTCTCAGTGGACACGTGGCTAGAGGGCCAGAATCGCCCCGAACTGGTGGCAGCCCAGGCCCCCTGCCTCAACTCGCACATGGTGGCGATCAACAACAGCCAGCCGCCGTTTGACGACCCGTTGGTGCGCCGCGCCATCCACCTGGCCGTCGACCGCCAGGCGATCATCGACGCCTTTACGCCGGTCTGGGAGCCTGCCTTTGTCTCGCGCTGGCTGCCCCACGCCAGCCCCTTCTCTACTCCCATGGAAGAGATTCTGACCATGCCGGGCTATCGCCCCGATAAGACCGAAGACATCGAGACAGCACGGGCGCTGCTAGCCGAGGCCGGCTATCCTGATGGCTTTGAGACGACCTTTACGGCGTGGACCGAAGCGGCTTCGTCTGAGGTGGCGGTTCCAGCCTTTGCCGAACTGCTGCGCACCAGCCTCAATATCCGCGGCACCATCGATGTAATCGAGCGCGCCCGCACGTCGGATGTGCTTTCGTCGGGCGAGTTCAGCCTCTTCAAGTCCGACACGTATGCCTCGCCCATTCTCGACCCGTACCCGCTCTGGAACATTTATCTGCGGACAGGGGCGTCGCAGAACTGGTCGCAGTATTCCAATCCCGATTTCGATGCGCTGCTGGACGAACTGGCCACCGAGATCGACCCAGAACAGCGCCGGGCATTGGTCAACCAGGGGCTCGACATGCTCGACGAGAACCCACCTTTCTTCCTGATCGGTTTCTGCGCCCACTCGCCGCTGGCCCACCAGTCGGTCAAGGGCATCGCCTTTGAGCAACGGGCGTGGTCCAAGTGGGACCGCTTTGAGACGGTTTGGTTGGACCGCTGATTCAAGCAGGAGTAATGAGTGATGAGTGACCAGTGATCAGTAAGACGCTATCCGTCCCTGCTCACTCCTCACCCCTCACTCATTACTCCTCACTCATCACTCGTTATCATGGCAAAGTACGTCCTCCGGCGGCTGCTGCTCGCCATCCTCACCATCTTTGGCGTGACCATCGTCATCTTTCTGGCGATGCGTGTGCTGCCAGGCGACCCGCTGGCGATGATCTACGGCGAGGCCACCGGCATCTATGTCCTGTCGGAGGCCGAGTTGCAGGCGGCGCGCGCCAGCCTCGGCCTGGACAAGCCGCTGCACATGCAATATCTGAGTTGGATGGCCGATGTGTTCCGCGGGGATCTGGGTTACTCATTCTGGGTCGATACACCGATCCGTGACACGATCCTACGGCGCGGCCCGATTACGGCGGAGATCGCCCTGTTGTCGATCCTGTTGTCTTGGCTGATTGGCGTGCCGGTGGGGATCATCAGCGCGCTGTGGCGTGAATCGACGTTGGACTATATCCTGCGCTTCCTGGTCACCTTGTTTATGGCGATCCCTAGCTTTTGGTTGGGGCTGGCGATGATCCTCTTTACCGTCCTGGTCTTCAACTGGCGGCCATCGATCACCATTGTGCAACTGTGGGACAATCCCAGAGAAAACCTGCTCATGGTCGTTGGGCCGTCGATTGCCATTGGCACAGGCATTGCTGCGCTTATCGCCCGCATGACGCGTACAACCGTGCTCGAAACCTTGCGCGAAGATTATGTGCGTACGGCCAGAGCCAAGGGATTGGGCCAGTGGATGGTTATCTTTCGTCACGTGCTTAAGAACGCGATGCTGCCGGTGATCACGCTGTCGGGGCTGGCATTGGCCGGGCTGTTGGGCGGTGCGGTGGCAGTGGAACGGGCCTTTGGCTTTCCGGGGCTTGGCTCCGCGCTGGCGCAGGGAGCCGTCGAACGCGACTGGATGATGGTGCAGAACCTGACCCTGCTTTTTGCCGTTATCTTTGTCTTTATCAACCTGGCGATTGACCTGCTCTACGCCTGGGTGGACCCGCGCATCCGCTATGAATAACGAGGAACCTGTATGACGACACGGGGAGCCGCCGCTATCGACCAGCCCGCTCTGCCGCAGCGGCTGGATGTGGGCAAAGGCCCGTGGGAGCCGTTTCGTCGCTTTGTCGCAACATCCAGACTGGGCGCAGTGTCGGCGGCCTTCCTGGTGCTGCTAGTGGCGATCGCCCTCTTTGCCGACCAGGTGGCGCCGTACCATCCGCTGGAGGCAGACTTTCGTGCGCTGCGGCGCCCGCCCTCCATCGGCCACTGGCTTGGCACCGACAACCTGGGCCGCGATGTGCTGAGCCGGTTGATCCACGGGGCGCGCATCTCGCTGTCGGTCGCCATCGTCTCTACGGTGCTGAGCAAGTTGATCGGGGTGGCGTGGGGTATTGCCACCGGCTATATCGGGGGCTGGTTCGACCTGGGCAGCCAGCGCGTGATCGATGTGTTGCTGGCGTTTCCGGGCATCATCCTGGCGATGTTGCTCCTGGCCGCGCTGGGAGGCGGCTTTGGCACAGTGGTCTTTGCCATCACGCTGTTGGGCATTGCGGGAACGGTGCGCGTCATCCGTTCGGTGGTTCTGTCCGTGAAGGAGATGGCCTACGTGGAGGCGGCGCGCGCCATTGGCGTCTCGCACACGGGGATCATGTTCAAGCATGTAGCGCCCCAATGCATCGCACCGGCGCTGGTCTTGTTTAGCGCGTCACTCGGCGGGGCGATCTTTGCCGAGGCGGCCCTGAGCTTTTTGGGGTTGGGCATCCCACAGCCGTTGCCGAGCTGGGGCAACATGTTGGGCGGCGTGCTTGCCAACCAGTTCCGCCCCGAGTGGTGGCTGGTCATCTTCCCCGGCGTGGCGATCACGGTCACCATCCTGGCCTTCAATCTGGTGGGCGACGCCCTGCGCGACCATCTGGACCCCAAGCTGAGGGGGCGGCTGCAGTGAGAATTAACAATTGTCAATTGTCAATTGACAACTGTTAATGAGGTGTCCCTGCTACATGACTACCTTGTCCGCGTGTCTCTCACCATCGGCCAGAGACGCACCACGCAACACCACCACATTCTCAAGGCGCACTCCGGCGCCTAGCTGGCAATTTTCCTCGATGTAGACATGTGGGCCGATGACACAATCCGGCCCGATGACCACACCCTCCTCAATCCGCACCGGTGTGATAAAGCGCGTTCGGGCACCGACCTGGTCGGTCAGAATCACTTTTTGTAGGCCATCCAGCGCCAGGTAGTGACGGTTGAGCGCCAACAGGTCGGCGGCATTGGTCAGTTGGATGCGACGGTCGGTGAGTACGCCGGTGACGCCGCCATCGTGTTCGATCAGCAGTTGGATGGCGTCTTGCAATTCGTATTCACCCCGTGGCGAGAGAGGCACCGCAGGCAGGTGGGCAAGGATGCGGGGGCTGAAGACATAGAGCGGCAGGCTGGAGATGTTGGACGGCGCCTCTTCCGGCCTGGGTTTTTCGACCACTCGTCCCACCCAGCCATCTTGCCAATCGACGATGCCGGTGCTACTCGCCTGGGCAATGTCGATAGGCATGAGGCTGAGCGTTGCCAGGGCATTGCGGCTGCGGTGGGCGGCCAGCAACTCGGCTACATGCCCATTGGGGGTTAGGTTGTCGCAGGCGGAGAGGACAAAGTCACCGCCGATAAAAGGCGCCGCCAGACCCAGTGCGTGGGCCATCCCCAACCGTTCGGGTTGGACGACAAAGCGGATGTCCAGCTCCGGCCGCATCCGCTCGAAGTGGGGTACGATCTCTGGGTCTTCCGGGCTGACCAGCACGATGAACTCGCTGACGCCATTGGCGGCCAGCATATCGATCACTCGTTCGACCATCGGCTTGCCCGCCACGGGCGCCATCGCCTTGGTGCGCCGAGTGGTGACCGGGTGCAGCCGCTTCCCCTTGCCCGCGGCAAGAATGATGCCTTGCATACATGCTCCGTGCTCAGAGAGTAGATTAGACCGCGGATTGGGGAGGTTCAGCGGGCTGGCGCGAATCAAGATCCGCCAAGATCCGCCAAAATCCACCGCATCCGCCCGATCCGCGGTCTATAGTGGTTAGCTCAACAGTTGTGCTGCGTCAGCGGATTGGCAAAAGTGGATGCTATAGCGGTCGGCCATCTCTGGATGGGCGCGCGGGTAGCGGCGGTGGAGGTGTTCGGCGATGGGTTCGCGCTGCGCCGGGTCGATGAGCGCCAGGCAGTTGCCGCGGAAACCGGCGCCGCTAAAACGGACACCGTAGACGCCGGGCGTCTCGCGCAAGATCTGGTAGAGCGAGATCAGTTGCGGGCAGCCGCACTCATAGTTGGCGATGGAACTGGCGCCGGAGGCTGAGACCAATTCGCCAAAGCGAGCAAGATCACCGGCGCGCCAGGCCGCCTCACCTGCTTCCACCCGCTCCATTTCGGTAAAAAAGTGGGTCGCCCGGCGGCGCAGCGGCTCCTCCAGGCGTGAGCCGTAGGCGGCGAAGATGGCTGGATCGACCTCGCGCAGCCGTGGCGAGGTGACGTTCTCCTGACCGGCGTAGGTGAGCAGTTGGCTCGCCGCGGCCTGGCATTCGGCCACTCGATTGTTGTAGCTCGTCCCTACCAGCGCCCGATCCACCCCAGAATAAACCGCCATGATCGCAAAGCTGCCGGTTGGCGCCGCAGTGGGGACGCGCTCGATCCGCACCGTCTGGCAATCGATACGGGTCAGGTGGTTGCACTGGCTAAAGAGGATCGAGGTCTGGTCGAGGATGCCGTTGTTGAGCCCGATGTACTCATGCTCCGTTCGGGTGACGAGCGCGATATTTTCGTTCGGGGATTTCTCCAGACCGTTGGCGCTCTCCAGCGCCAGCAGATAGGCGATGGTGACCGCCGCCGACGAACTCAGCCCGCCGATAGGCATGTCGCTGTCCATCACACCGGCGATACCGTGGGTAAGCCGGTGGTCGCGCTGCAAGGCGAGCACAGCGCCACGGAGATAGTTGCCCCAATCTCCTTTCTGATAGGGCGGGACAGTGTCAAGCTGAAAGTGGGTGGGCGTCTCAAAGTTCAGGCTTTCGACAAAGACAGAGCCATTGGCCGTGGGTGCAAAGGCCAACAGGATGGCCCGGTCTATGGCCATGCCCATGACACGGCCAAGTTGGTGGTCAATATGCGCGCCCAGCGGGCTGATACGCAAAGGAACCCGTACAACGCGGCCGACAGCCGCTGTATCGGGGGCAATCTCTCGCAGCCGTGCAAGGAGGCGCTCGATGCGCTCGTGCTCTGGCTGTGCGTTACGAACGGGAGGATGCGTCATAAGTTTCATTCAGACAAGGCGCGGTTGTTGTTCATCGATCAGTTGGTGCTACACAAGCTCATTATAGCATGCGTGGTTCAGGGTGCAACTGTGTGGATTCAAGAGCGCAGGGATCTCAAAAGTGGCGAATCTCGCTGCAATCTGACTTCCGGGAGATGACCAACAGATTTGTTGAAGATTGTCCTGACCGGCAGAGGCTTTGCCGCTGCGGATGGCATTCCAGCCAACCTCAGGCTCTGCCCACGCAGCACCTGGAACGAGCGTATGCTCATCGCGACGACCCTCTCGTTGGTGACGATGGTCTAGGAGGTTGAAGAAAGTCTTTCGCTGTTACGCTGGGCTCGCTAGGCCTGTGGTATAATCATGATCGTTAAGCAGGTGTGGTGTAACGATTTAAATGGAGATAGAGAATGAAACGAGCCGAGGCATTGCAGCGGTTATCGACACACCGTGAAGAATTGCGTAAACAATTTGGCGTAGTATCGCTGGCGCTATTTGGTTCCACAGCGCGCGATGAAACAACGCAGCATAGCGATGTCGATCTACTGGTCGAATTTGATCGCCCCACTGGTCTATTTGGCCTATTGCGCTTGCAATTTCACCTGGAGGAATTGCTGGGCTGTCCAGTGGACCTTGGTACGCTTGATGGGCTGAAGCCACGCATCCGTGACCGTGTGTTGGCGGAAAGCATCCATGTCAACTAGATCATCGCGTGAACGAATCCTTGATATTCTTGAGTCCATCGAGGAAATTCAGCAATTTGTTGCCAGCATGACCTTTGATCAATTTCAGGCTGATCGCAAGACAATGAAGGCAGTCATGGCCGATTTTGCCATTATGGGTGAAGCCGCCGGTCACCTGCCTGAATCGCTAACCGAGCAGCACCCAACTGTGCCTTGGTCGATCATGCGCGCCATGCGTAACCGGTTGGTACATGTCTATTTTTCGGTCTCTCCCCTGATCTTGTGGGATACCATTCAACAAGATCTGCCGGCACTGGTGGGGCCCTTGCGACAAGTGCTGGTCGACCTGGATGATGATGGTGGCTGAACTTACCGCGTTGGGATTCAAAGAGCGATAGGACGAGCGCGTATTTCTACTCCATCGGATACTTCATCCTCCACTGCGCCCGGATAGCGTCCATCGTCTGCATGATGGACAGGCTCTCGTCCAGCGTCATGATGTCGCTTTCGAGCTTGCCGGCGCGGACACAGTTTGCTACTTCGGCGGCCTCGTAGTTGTAGCCGTTGGCCTCGTAGGGGATCTCCACTTCCTGGGCGCCTCTGCCGGCGATGGTGAGCGTCATCTTGTTGGGGATCCAGAAGGGCGGGTGGATGCGGATCATGCCGTTCTCGCCCATGATTATAGCCTCCTGCGGCGTCGATGTGCGCACGGCGGTGTAGAGGATCGCCAGCTCGCCACCAGGATAGCCCAGGATAAAGGCCGATTGCTCATCCACGCCGGTTTGCCCCAGGTCAGCCAGCCCGGTGATGCGATCGGGTGTGCCCAGGAGCATGGAGGCCAGCGAGATGGGATAGACACCCACGTCGAGCAGCGCGCCGCCGCCCAGCGCAAGGTCAAAGGCGCGGCTCTCGGGCCGGAAGCCGGCGCGGTAGCCGAAATCGGCGGACACCATCCGCACCTTACCGATCGCGCCATCGGCGATCAACCGCCGCACTTCTGCCATGAGGGGAATGAAGCGGGTCCACATTGCTTCCATCAAGAAGAGCTTGCGCTCTCGCGCCTCGTTGATGATCACCTGCGCTTCGGCCGCGTTGATCGTAAACGGCTTCTCGCACAGGACGTGCTTGCCGGCGCGTAGAGAAGTCAGCGTGTTCTCTTTGTGCATAGGGTGGGGTGTCGCCACGTAGATGGCGTCCACCTCCGGGTCGGCGGCCAGCGCCTCGTAACTGGCGTGGCGGTTGCGGATGCCAAACTCGTCGGCAAAGGCGTCGGCCCGGGCCTGATCGCGTGACCCGACGGCTATCACTTCATGGTCGGCCAACGCCTGGACGCCGGTGACAAACTTGCGGGCAATGTTGCCCGGCGCCAGGATTCCCCAGCGAAACTTTGTACTCATGGATTGCCTTTCAGCAGGGTATTGTGTTTTACATCATGCTCAGCACGATGGCGACGACCAACAGCGCCAATGCCACGCCGATCAACGCACGGTTTTGGGCAATGACCTTGGACCAACTGATGCGCGGCAGAGCGTAGGGCGCGGGGTTAGGCAGTGGTTGGGGCAGGGGTTTTGAGCCGATCAACAGCTCGCGCATCTCGCGCGCGGTGGCCGGTCGCTCGTTTGGGTGCATAGAAAGCGCCTGGAAGATGACCCGTTCGATGCGTGGCGTAACCGAAGGGTTGATGGCGCAGAGTGACGGCAGGCTGCCCGGTCGCAGAAAGCGTTCCTTGGCATCGAGGGGCGGCTGCCCGGCCAGCAGGTGATAGAGGGTGGCCGACAGGCTGTAGAGGTCGCTGCGCGCATCGGTATGGCCCGTGTCACCGCCGTACTGTTCGAGCGGTGTGTAGGCGACGGTGCCGCGCCCCTGGACGACGGTCACGGTGCGGCTATCCTTGGGTTGTAACAGCTTTACCAGACCAAAATCCACCAGCTTGATATCACCCCGCGGGGTCAACTTGATATTGCTCGGTTTGATGTCCCGGTGTAGAACCGGCGGGTCCTGGGCGTGCAAATAGTCAAGCGCATCGAGCAGCTCGATGGCCCACTCCACTACCTGCTCCTCGGTGAAGAATTCGCTGAGCCGCTGTTTTTCGTGCAACAGATCCTGGAGGTCGCGGCCAGGAACATAATCCATCACCAAATATTCGCGGCTGCCGTTGGAGAAATAGTCTGAGACCTTGGGGAGCAAAGGGTGGTCCAACCGCGCCAGAACGCTGGCCTCCATACGGAACTGTTCGGCTACCTGTTCGAGTTCCTCGGGCGAAACCGCACTTTCGGTGAGATGGGGTAGAATCTCTTTGATCGCGCAGATGCGCCCTTCAAGCCGGCGGTCGGCAGCCTTATAGACTGCACCCATCCCCCCCTGGCCAACCAATTCCAAGATTTCGTAACGTTTGCGTAAAACAGTACCTGGCTCTAAAATGGTCTGCACACAAAAACTCCTACCTTGGACAGGTGAACCAATCCGATCAGGTTGCGCTACAGCGGAGTACGGGAATCATTTGTGTCGAGCCGGTAGCCACCGGCGAAGTTTCTATAACAGACATTATGCGATAGACTGAAAAAAGTGTCAACTCGGTTGAAAGTATCGTTCGGCTAGTCGAGGCTTCTAACGAGTAATCGGCGGTTTTGCTCAGAAAGGATGCAGTATGTCAACTCAGGTACTTCCCCCTTCCGCGGAGGCTGAACTGAGCCAGCCGCGCCCGCGCACGCGTGAGACTGCGATGCTGGTCTTGCAGCGCGGCGCCGAGGCCGGCCGGCGCTGGCCCCTCGACCGCAGTCGCCCGCTGACCATCGGGCGCAGCGAAGAATGCGATGTCTCTCTGCCTGACCGCCAGGTCAGCCGCTACCACGCCCGGATTGCCTGGCAGGGCGAAGGATATTGGGTCGAAGACCTGGGTAGCAAAAATGGAACGCATGTCAACGGCCAGGAAGTGAGCGAGCCAACGCCGTTACAAGATGGTGATGAGATCCAAATCGCCTTGCGTTTCAAACTTGCGTTTGTTGATGCCGGCGCTACTGCGCCCCTCACGCTCAATAACGACAACCAGGGGCTGCGGCTGGATAAAGAGACGCGCCAGGTCTGGATCAACGGCATTCTGGCCGACCCACCGCTCAGCCTCCACCAGTATCGGCTGCTGGAGGCATTGTGGGATTCGGGCGGCAGCGTCGTGACGCGCGAACAGATCATCCAGGCGGTTTGGCCCGAAGCCAGCAGCGAAGGGGTCAGCGAACAGGCAATTGACGCGCTGGTGCGCCGCCTGCGTGAACGCATTGCCGAGGCAGACGACGAGTTCCGCTACATTATTACCGTGCGCGGACATGGCTTCCGGCTAGAAAATCGCTGAGCGGATTTGGGCGACTCCACATTCGGCATTCCGCGTTGTGACCGGAATGCCGTGAGTTCATTGCTTGTGATTCCATTCCAGACACCCGACCCGGGTTTGGGTCTCTATATTCACATTCCGTTCTGCGAGAAGAAGTGTGTTTACTGCGATTTCAATACGTACGCCGGTTTGCACACTCGTTTTCAAGAGACGGTCGACGCGCTCTGTGCGGAGATGCGGCGCTGGAGCCCGGTATTGGCCGGGCGTACCCTTACTTCTCTCTTTGTCGGGGGTGGGACGCCCACCGTGTTGGCGCCAGAACAATTGGCGCAGCTCTTGGCCGCAGTACAAACAAATTTTTTATGGGATTCCACCTGCGAGGTCAGCTGTGAGGCCAATCCCGGGGCCGTGGACCGCGCGAAGTTTCAACTGTTGCGGGAACTTGGCGTCAACCGGCTGAGTCTGGGCGTCCAAAGTTTTCAGCCGGAGGAACTGCGTTTTCTTGGGCGTATTCACGATGTCGAAGATGTCCTGGTCGCCTATGATGCCGCCCGTAGCGCCGGTTTTACCAACATCAACCTGGATTTCATCTTTGGCCTGCCCGGCCAGTCGCTTTCGAGTTGGGATGCGACGTTAGCACAGGCCGTGGCCCTGGCTCCAGAGCACCTCAGCCTCTACAGCCTGATCGTCGAGGAAAACACGCCTCTTCACCACTGGGTGGCAAGCGGCCAGGTAGATGCTCCAGATGAAGATGAAGCTGCTACGCTCTATGAGCATGCTCAACAGCGGCTGGCGGATGCCGGTTACCTCCACTATGAGGTATCAAACTGGGCCCGGCGTTCGCCAACCGATAGCGGACAGACCGCGCCGGTCTACGCCTGCCGGCACAATCTGCTCTATTGGCGCAACGAGGAGTATCTTGGTATTGGGCCGGGCGCCCACAGCCACCTTTGTAGCGCTGCCGAAGATGGCGCACGGCAGGGAAGACGCTGGGGCAACCGCAAGCCCGTGCCCTCCTATATCCGGCGCATGAAAGACGGCGAGCCGGTAGAGGAATTTTCAGAAACCATTGGCCCGCAACTTGCCATGGGTGAAACGATGATGCTTGGCCTGCGGTTGATCCAGGAGGGAGTGCCGTTGGTGCGCTTCCGGCACCGCCACGGGCAAGATATGTTACAGGTTTTTGCCGGGCAGATCAGCCGCTTTGCCCGTGATGGTCTACTCGTGGTCGATGAGCAACGTGTGCGGCTGACCAGACAAGGTTTGCTGGTGGGCAATCGGGTCTTTGCCGACTTTCTGCCGGAAGCTGACACCAGGTAGGCCGACCATGTATTTTGACCATAGATGTGCGCAGATCGAGCCAGATTTTGCCGGCTGCCCCCTGTGTTTACTTGTGACCATCTGTATTCAAATGCGAAAGCCCAAATCCTAACTACTGCCGAAAGGTTGCACCCTATGACACGGGCGCTCTATCCTGGCACGTTTGACCCGATCCACAACGGCCATATCGACATTGCCACCCGCGCCAGTTCTCTCTTTGCCGAAGTGATCGTCGCTGTCTATGACGCGCCACCCAAAAAATTGCTCTTTAGCACCGAGGAACGGCTGGGCCTGGCCACAGTGGCGCTGGCACACCTACCGAATGTTACGGTGATCCCCTATTCTGGTTTGACGGTGGCATTCGCCCGGCAACAGGGAGCCAAGGTGATTGTCCGGGGGTTGCGTAACGTCGCCGATTTCCAGTACGAATATCAGATCGGTTGGGCCAATCGCGACCTGGAAGAAGAGGTCGACGTCTGTTGTCTCTTTTGTGACGGCGCCTTTTCTCAGTTGAGCGCAACAATACTCAAAGAGGTGGCCAGCCTGGGTGGTGATTTCTCGCGCTGGGCGCCCGCGCATGTGCAAAAGGCGTTGGCCAGTAAGTTTGATGTACATGCAAATGGCGGGCCGGCGCAGCCTATCGGCGGTCGCAAAGAGAAGCTGACCCATCGCGGCTAGAGAGGAGGTGCCTTATCGCCGTCTTACAACTGATCGACCAACTCACCGACGCCCTGAATCGCGGGTGGCGCATCCCGCTGACCGGACTAAGCGTCATCGATAGTTCGGTGGTGGCCCAACTGCTGGAACGGATGCGGATCAATGTCCCCAGCGCGATCATGGAGAGCGAGCGTACGCTGGCTGAACGCGACCTGATCCTGAGCGAGGCGCGCGCCGAGGCTGAACGGATCATCCAGGACGCACGCCAACATGCGGCTGCGCTCTTGAGCGAACAGTCGTTGGTCCAGGCTGCCCAACAAGAGGCCGAACGGATCATCGAAGAGGGCCGCGCCGCCGCCCGCCGCCGCGCCGAGGAGGCCGACCACTACGCCATGCAGGTGTTGGAGGAGTTGGCGCAAAAGCTCCAAAGTATCAGCGCCCAAGTGGACAACGGGGTGCAGGTCATGCGTAACAGTCGAGCCAATGCTGCGGGTCCTGACCCCGAACTGCACTCGTAACCGCCGCTTCGTTATTGCGCTGCGCCGCCCGCTTAGCTCGTGCGGGTTTGGTGCGGGGATTACCCTGTCCACCTCATTATTTTTGACAGGACGCTGTCGAAAAGCTATAATAATAAATCGTTTGTCGCTTTCTGGGTTGCACCTTGACATGTCCGAAATGGGCAAAAAGAGACCGCAATGCAATACAACGTTGCCCAACTACTAAAAGAGCCGACCGGGGCTGTCCGTCGTTATGAATTGGTGGAGGATATTTCCGAGATCGACCCTGATCTGGAAATCTTGGGCCCACTGGTCGGGAAATTACAGTTGATGCGCACCAACAGTGGTGTGTTGGCGACGGGAGAACTTAGCACTGCTGTGCGTTCCACCTGTAATCGCTGTCTGGAGCCGATCGCTGTACCTGTGCGGTTTGAGCTTACCGAGAGCTTTCGCCCCCTGACCGAAGTCGAGTCCGGTCGCTATCTCCGCCCCGAGGAATTTGAGGGCGACGCCGATGACCTGGAAGACGAAGCGTTGCTCATCAATGAACAGCACATCCTCGATATTACCGAGATCGTCCGGCAAAATATCTGGCTTGCGCTACCTATGTATCCAGGTTGCAACTGGGGGGGACCGGGCGCCTGTCCTAATCTGGAAGAGTTGCTCGCCAACCTGGGGGATGTGCGGCTGTTGCGCGACGATGAGGCGGCCGCAGAGGATGAAGTCGTGGACCCACGCTGGGCGGCGCTGCTCGAATTGCGTACTTCTTCAGATCTAGAGAACAAAGAGTGATGTAGAGCTGCTTAAGAGCCGCCGTAAGAATATGAACAAAGGCGGCATCAGCAAAATTAGTTTAGGAGAAAAAATTATGGCGCCTCTGCCAAAACGAAAACTGAGCAAGACCCGTAAAAGGAGCCGCCGCGCACACGACGCGATTGGTGTACCCAAGCTTGTCGAATGTACCCAATGCCACCAGATGACGTTACCTCACCGTGTTTGCCCTCATTGTGGTTATTACCGGGGTCGCCAGGTCATCGATGTCGGCGACGCGCTCAAATCATCCTGAGTTCGCACGAGGGGATCTGGCGTCAAGGCCAGGTCCCCGTTTTGTTCGGCGCCACGGGGGCCATACAACCGCCCGTCGTACGCGCGCGGCGTGATGACGAATAGACTTGCCACCCTCCCATCGAACACCAGCCTACGCCATGTCAGAATTTAGCTTTATCGCGCAGACTCCGCACACAGCTTTTCTCTTCCCCGGCCAGGGCAGCCAGCAGGTAGGCATGGGGCAGGAACTGGCTCGCACCTATCCAGTTGCCCGCGCCACCTTTGAAGAGGCCGATGACCTACTCGGTTTTCCCCTCAGCCAGCTCTGTTTTGAAGGCCTGGAAGCCGAACTGACCGATACGGTCAATGCCCAACCGGCTCTGCTGGTTACAAGCGTAGCCATCCTCCGTGCGGTGGCAAGCGAATTGGGAGGTAGGGCTTTGCCAACCGGTGACTCTACCGGCGCTACCTTTGTCGCCGGCCACAGCATGGGCGAGTATAGTGCGCTGGTGGCCGCCGGCAGCCTCACCTTTGCGGATGGTCTGCGTCTAGTGCGCAGACGAGGCGAGTTGATGAAGGCCGCCGGGACAGAACAGCCCGGGTTGATGGCCGCCGTGCTCGGTCTTGACGAGGCCCAGGCCACCACCATCTGCGCCGAGGCAACCGCAGCCGGGGGGATTGCCCAAGTCGCCAATGACAACTGCCCCGGCCAGGTCGTCATCTCTGGTGACCACCGTGGGATGGAGGCCGCTATGGCTGCGCTTGCGGCTGCTGGCGCACGCAAGATCGTTCCGCTGGCTGTGAGTATCGCCGCCCACAGCCCGCTCATGCAGCCGGTAGCAGAGGCGCTTGCCCAGGAGATCGACGCCACGCCTATGATGCCCCCAATGGTGCCGGTGATCGGCAACACCCAGGCCCAGCCATTGACATCGGTCGCGGCCATTCGAGCAGAGCTGGCCGCTCAACTGACCGGCAGCGTACGTTGGACGGCGTCGATGCAAACGGCGCTCGCCGCCGGCGTCACCCGGTTTGTGGAAATTGGCCCCGGCGATGTGCTGGCCGGCCTCATGCGTCGCATCGACCGCAACGCCCAACGCGAGACAATTCACATATCAGAGAGTGTACGATCCTTTGTCGCCAGCCTGATAGGATAGCAGTCATATCTTGGGCGAGATAGATTGCGGATGAAGCGGATCAAGCTGATTTGCTTTACTCGCAGTCAAATTTGGGATTCTGCCCAGTATAAAGCGGGTGTGTCCGAAATTTGGGGCAGGCCGCCGACCTTCCAGGAAGGGGGCAAAGACGGTTGCTCGACCAGACGGTTTCCGCCCCCTTCCTGGAAGGGGGTCGTGCAACCTCGCCCCTTTTTCTGGACGCACCCGTATAAAGCGCATGTTTGACCTTTCGCGCTTTCCGTGGTACGTTGTATCTCCTCATTCGATTCAGAGTTTACTTGAAAATGGCTTGCCTATGTCGATGCATTGTGTCTTTTTGCGCATTGCGCCATTGGTCTAACTGTACTGTTGATCAGTCTCCAACTCGTGGACTATCCAGTCGCTTTGGGGGCATCTTGGCTTGACGCCCCCGGCTTTGTTGATAACTCGCATTTTTTGGCAAGAATGGGTATAATCAAATCATGAGCGTAGATTTTGCTGGAAAAGTGGCGTTGGTAACTGGGAGCAGCAGTGGGATCGGTGCGGCCATTGCCCAGGAACTGGCGGCCGGAGGGGCCAAAGTGGCTATCCACTACCGCGGCAATCCCGAGGGCGCCCACCGGGTCGCCGACAAAATTCGCACGGCTGGCGGCGCCTGCGGAGTTTACCAGGCGGATGTCAGCAATACCGGGCATGCGGCGGAACTGGTCAAGCAGGTACAACAGGAGTTGGGCGGGCTGGACATCCTGGTCAACAACGCCGGCACGACGCGCGATACGTTGTTGATGACGATGAAAGAAGAGGATTGGGACACGGTTATCAACACCAACCTCAAAAGTGTGTACGCTGTCACCCGCGCGGCGTTGCGCGGGATGATCAAGAACCGTTGGGGGCGCATCATCAACGTCAGCAGTGTGGTCGGGCTTACGGGCCAAGCCGGACAGTCGAACTACGCTGCCAGTAAAGCAGGTATCATTGGTTTTACCAAAAGTCTGGCGCGCGAAGTAGCGAGCCGCAATATCACGGTCAATGCCGTGGCGCCAGGGTTTATCCCCACTGCACTGACCGAGGTGCTCAGCGATGAACAGCGCCAGGCAATCTTGCAAGGGACACCCATGGGGCGCATGGGGACGCCCGAAGAAGTAGCCTGGGCCGTTGCGTTTCTGGCCGCCGAACGGTCGAGCTTTATCACTGGTCAAGTGCTGGCGGTCGATGGCGGTCTGGTCATGATGTAGCAGGCAAGGATGATGGTCGAGCAATCCACCGGTGCGCAATCCGCGCAAGATTCCATCTCACCTGTAGCGCAGGCGGATCCGTCACCTGGTGCTCCGCACCAGCAGCATTGGATTCGCGAACGGCGCCGCGCCCGGCAGTTGGCGTTGCAGGCGCTGTTCGAGATGGATATAACAGGGCATCAGGCCGGAGCAGTCATCGCCGAGCGGCTGGCTGATCGTGGCGGCGCTGAATTTGAGGGGTTCTCCCAGGGCGAAAGTTTTTTGCGTTGGCTCGTGAGTGGGGTGGTCAAACACAAGACGGCGCTGGATGCATTGATTCAGAAATATGCGCCAGAATGGCCGGTCGAGCAACTTGCGGTGGTAGATCGAAATATTTTACGGCTTGCGCTCTTTGAACTGGGTTGCCGGGACGCAGATACGCCGCCCAAGGTTGTGATCAACGAGGCGGTAGAACTGGGGAAGACCTTTGGCAGCGATAGCAGCCCTCGCTTTGTCAATGGTGTGCTGGGCTCGGCGTTGGATGAGGCCCTGAGGAAACCGTTTTAACTATGGATAGCATCTTTGGCATTGGTCTGCCCGAACTCTTTTTTATCGCAATTCTGGCGCTGATCATCTTGGGCCCAGAGCGATTGCCAGGAACCTTGCGCCAGATCGCCAAGGCCTGGGGCTACATGCGCAATATTGGGCGTGAATTGACCGCACAATTTAGCGAAGAGTTCAAAGACCTGCAAGATTTGAATCCGCGCAAACTGCTAAACGATCTGGCCGACGAAGAACTGGCAAAAGATATCAAAAGTCTGAACGCCAACACAAAAAAGACAACGCCGGCCTCAAAAGCGGTCTCTACTACGCCCAAGCCTGCCTCGACTACAGCCGCAAAATCGACAACGGCCAGAACGGGTGCGACGAATACCACCACCAAAACGGCCAAACCGGCAGCAGCCGCCAAGGCAAGCAAGACATCCCCACCAGCTACAGCCACAGATGGCGCTCAACCTCCTGCTTCCAGTGAAACAGCAGCCACAGCCAAAGCCGAAGCGGTGACAGACGATGGTGACGAAAAGACGATCCTGCCATCAAAGCAGGGCGAGCCGGCCCCCTCCACCGGTCAGGATGAAGTGGTCCAACCGGTTGAAGCGTCTTCAGCCGATAGGGCACCGGTGACGAGTGCGGCGACCGTGAGTGTCAACGGCGCCAGTGACCCCGCAGAGAGTGTAGGATGACTCAACAAGCCCAATCCTTTGACCCCGTAGAAGCCAGCCAGATGACGCTCATGGAGCATCTCAACGAGCTCCGCGTGCGTCTGATGTGGGTGGTCGCCAGCCTCTTTGTCGGCACCATGTTGGCGTTTGTTTTTGCGCGGCCGCTTCTCCAGTTTATCCGCACGCCGCTTGATGATAGCGCGCTGTTGATTGCCATCGGCCCCACCGATACGATTATCAATGTCTTCAAAGTGAGCTTTATGGTGGGTGCTTCGCTTTCTATGCCCATCATCGTCTACCACCTAGTCGCTTTTGTGATGCCGGGTCTCTACCCCCACGAGAAGCGCAATTTGCTGATGGCCTTGCCGGCGATCATGGCCCTCTTTATTGGGGGGATGGCGTTTGCGTTCTATGTGATGTTGCCGGTTGCTATCTCCTTTCTCCAGGGCTTTCTGGGCGATCTGATCGAACAGACCTGGACGTTTGACAAGTATGTGGGGTTTATTACGCGCGTCGTCTTTTGGATTGGCGTCTCGTTTGAAACACCCGTCGTGCTGGCCTTTCTGGCGCGGGCAGGCATCGTCAGCGGCCAGCAACTGCTGGCTTATTGGCGCCATGCGATCGTCGTCATCGCGATTGTCGCCGCTATTATCACGCCTACCATCGACCCGGTCAATATGACGATTGTTATGGCGCCGTTGATCGTGCTCTATTTTTTCAGCGTGGGGCTGGCCCATCTTCTCTACCGCCCACGCGTGCCGCGCGACTTCTCGGAGGAACCGTTTATCAAGGAGTGATGCGTAATAGTAATGCGTAATGCGTGATACGTGATTAAGGCATTAGGCATTACGCATCACGCATTACGCATCAAACCATGCCTGACCGCTTTGACTTGATCGCCCGCAAGCAGGAAGTGCGCCGCCTGATCGAGCAGGTGCAACGGCAGTTGGAGGCGGAACGGGCAAAAAAGCCGGCCCCCGACCGTCGACGGCTCAACCAGTTGGAACGCCGGCTTGAACAGTTGATGGCGGAAGAGTACAACTTGCGCGTTGCCATTGACCAGACCAGACGGTAGGGGGCCCTCACTGATAATCGATAGAACAACCCGGCAGTAGGAGAGGGGCGGCGGCAAACGCCGCCCCTGGCCTTTTGTGAATGGCTATGACACAGACCCTATTTGACGTTGTTCTGCTTGCCGGTCAAGACCCTGGCCACCCGGACCCCCTGGCAGTGGAAAATGGCGTCGCCAACAAGGTGCTCATCCCAGTGGCTAATCAGCCCATGATCGAGCACGTGTTGGAGGCCCTGGCCGGCAGCCCTATGATCGACCACATTCTCATCGTCGGCCTGGAGGCGTATGATAGAATTTCCACCAGTGGCAAAATTTACTATCTGTCTGGACAGGGGACGATTTTCGATAACGTCATCAGTGGCTTCGCCTGGCTGGCCGAACGCGTCTCACCCGCTCGCCATGCCCTGGTGCTCAGTGGTGACCTCCCGTTGATCACCAGCGCACAGGTCGATTGGTTTTTACACGCCTGCCAGCCGCTGGACAAGGATGTCTATTGGGGGATCGTCGAGCGTACCACGATGGAAAAGACCTTTCCGGAGAGCCGGCGTAGCTATCTTCCTCTGATCGAAGGGCGCTTCTGCAATGGCGGGATCTATCTGGCGAAGATCGAGGCAGCGCTGAGACGGCAGGCGCTTATCGGCCAGCTGATCGAGCAGCGCAAACATATCTTTCGCCAGTTATGGATGCTGGGGCCGGGCGTGATCCTCAAATTTTTGTTGCGCCAACTCCAGATCTCCGACCTGGTGGGGGTGATGGAGCGGTTGCTCGGTGTACGCGGCGAAGTTGTCATCCTGCCCTTTGCTGAAACGGGCATGGATGTGGACAAACCCCACCAGTTGGCGCAGGTGCGCGCCTATCTTGACCGCTTTCCCCGCAACTGAGCCGAGGGGCAAATGGGTGACGCTTTCCGCTCTCTGTTGTGTCTGCTGGATGAGTGGGACAGATCCCTGTCTATGCGTATCGCTCTCGGCAACGGGACGCATTCGTGGCGCTACTGGCTTGCGCGCACCTGCGCCCATTTGGGCGATAGCTGGCTGTGGGGCCTCGTCACGATCTGGCTGCTACGGGATGCCGTTCGCAAACAGGCTGAGGATGGCAGTGTGCGCCAGCGACGCTTCTATGGCTGGTCGGTCAGCCTGGCTGTGCAGATCATCCTGACGTTAACGTTCAAACAACTTGTACGCAGGAAGCGGCCAAGGATCGATTCATTCTTATACGGCAGAGGGCCAGATGAACATAGCTTTCCCAGCGGCCACGCCATGCGCATGGCCGTCATTGCCGTTTGGTCCACCCAGCTCTGGCCAGGGTGGGGGTGGCTGCTCTGGCCCCTCACTGTGCTCATCGGCTGGTCTCGTGTCCGTCTGGGTATTCACTACGTGGGCGATGTGGTCGCCGGCTGGTTGCTTGGCGCGGCAATCGCTGGCCTTGTGCAATTGTGGCAGCGGAGACGTGGGAGGGGAGAGTAGGGAATGGGATTGGAGGGGCCGCTCCATTCTCTACTTCTCATTCCCCACCCCCTACTCGGCAACCTTCTCTTTCTGTTTCTCTTTCTCTCCTTCGACCAGGAGGCGGCGTAACACTTTGCCTGCCAGACTTTTGGGCAACTCCTGGCGGAATTCGATCTGGGTTGGCACCTTATAGGGAGCGAGATTCTCTTTGCAGAAGGCGCGAATCTCTGTGTCGGTCACAGAATGGCCTTCTTTGAGCACTACAAAGGCTTTGACCGTCTCTCCGCGCCGGGCATCGGGCACACCAGCGACGGCAGCTTCCCGGACAGCCGGGTGCGTAAAGAGCACCTCTTCCACCTCGCGCGGCACCACATTATAACCGCTGGCGATGATCAAGTCCTTCTTCCGGTCCACGATGTAGAAGTACCCATCCTCATCCATGCGGGCGATATCACCGGTGAGGAGCCAGCCGTCGGTGGTGAGGGCTTGAGCCGTCTCGGCGGGGCGATTCCAGTAGCCTTTCATCACTTGTGGACCGCGGATTGCCAGTTCGCCTTCCTGACCCAGCTCCAGCGGCTGGTAGCGCCCGTTGGCGTCCGGCTCCAGGGCGACAATGCGGACCTCGGTGTTGGGCAAGGGCAGGCCAATTGAGCCCACGCGCGCCTCGCCGTTGATGGGGTTGGCTACGGCCACCGGAGATGATTCGGTCAAGCCATACCCCTCCACCAGCCGGCCCCCGGTGATCTCCATAAATTTCTGGGCGACTTCCACCGGCAGGGCGGCCGCCCCACTGAGGCAGGCCTTGATGGAGTGCAGGTTGTATTCCTTGACTTTGGGGTGGTTGATGATCCCCACATACATGGCCGGTACACCGGGATAGATGGTGATCTTTTCGTTCTGAATGATCTCGAGCACCAGGTTGAGGTTACGCGGGTCGGGCGTAATGATCAACTCTGCGCCGGTGGAGAGGCCAAAGAGCATGGCTACGGTCATGCCATAGACATGGAAGAAAGGGAGAGCGCCCAGCACCTTTTCTTTGCCCGCCTCGGCAGTGGCAAACCAGGCTTGCATCTGAGCCGTGTTGGCGACCAGATTGCGGTGGGTAAGCATGGCTGCCCTGGGTGTGCCGGTCGTACCGCCGGTGTACTGAAAGAGCGCCACATCATCCGGCTCGATGGGTACACGCGAAGGTCGAGCGCCTGCCTCTTTGAGCAGCGCATCAAAGTCATAGATCCCGGGCGCAGAAGGCACATCCTTCATGATGCCGCTAGCGCGCACCTGTTTCTCGACCAGCCGGTTGAACGGCCACCCCAAAGTCGCCGGGATATCGGCGATGATCATATGCTTGACCGGCGTATGTTCGCGAATTTGCGCCAGCCGGTCATAAAGGCCACTGAGCAATATGATGGTCTCGGCGCCGCTATCACTCAATTGATGTTGCAGTTCGCGCGGCGTATACGTGGGATTGGTGCTGACGACGGTAGCGCCGGCCTTTAAGGCGCCAAAATAGGCGATCACCAGTTGGGGGATGTTGGGCATCATGATCGCCACCCGATCCCCCTTACGCACACCCAGTTTCTGTAAGGCGGCGGCAAAGCGGTCGGTGGCCTCGTCCAACTGGCGATAGGTGAAGGTCGATTGGATCTTGATCCCCAACGGTAGGTACTTCAAGACAAACCGCAGCGCAGTATGGTTAGGATATTTTTGCGCAGAATCGACCAACAATTGAGGCAAGGGAATATCGGGAATCGTGACCGAGGTGGGCACCCCGTTTTCGTAATGGGCGAACCAGGGATGTGTGGACATGGCTCCTCCTTTTGCTCAACCTGGCACAGACATTGGGACTCCGTTCAATTATACCACATCGTAGACTCTTGGCGTAGAATGCCATCGAGAGGTAAGGCAAGATGCCATCTTGCTCGCGCTTGTCTACCTCCCTGCGGAGGTCCCGGCCAGATTCGGCGGCTTTGCAATTTCATTCAGTTCGTGTTACACTTGTGCGACATGCCAACCACCCACCCGTGCAGCCACCCAGCGCAGCTGTCCGCCAAGATCGAAACTCGAACCACCAGGTTTTGACCGCAGGCTATGTACGAAGTCACCTGCTTCCATTGTGGCCATCTTGCCCACATTTCGCCTGACGTGGAGCGCTGCGCGGTCTGCGGCGCCGATTTGCGCCACTTGATCACGCCTGATTACGCAGCCCGTTACTTTTACGACCGTGCAGCTCAAATGGCTGCTGCCGGCGAGTTGACACTTGCGCTTCTGGAGGTTGAACGCGGGCTGGCCTACCAGCCGAGTTCAGAGCTGCACCTGTTGGCGGCCATCCTTGCCCAACGCCTGGGAGACCAGGACCAGATGCGCCGCCATGTCTCGTCCATCCCGGTCGATGATGTGCTGCGACCCGAGGCCGAATGGTTGCTCCGCTCGCAACAGACGGGGTTGCGTTCGCTGCCGGAGACGCGGCACTCCGCCGTTGCCCGGGCGGCCCAGGGGCCGGCGCCGCCCGCTTGGCTTTCCGAACCTCCGGTTGTAGCGGCAAGAGTTGAACGCCCCACAGCCGCGCGCGCCAATCCCGTGCTCTACGGTGCGGTGGCTGTGGCGCTTGGGCTGTTTGTTCTGTGGCTGGCCCTTGAGCCGATTGCCGATGTCTTGCGCCGCAACTGGTCAGCGGGGAACGCCGGAACTGCTCAAAATACCCCCACGCCAACCGTAGATCTTGCTAACGACACAACGGCCACCCCTGGCGCCGGAGCTGATCCCGCCGTTCCCACTACAGAGCCTTCTCCCACACCGGAGGTTCCACCCGATCTGGTGCAGCCGGTGGCGCCCCAAGAGCCGGTCGCAGGCGTCACGCCCATCCTGCCCGATCAAAGTAGCTTTGACCTGCAAGGATTCCTCGCCCAGACCAATCGCCCAGACCTGGCTGACCTAGAGGTCGTGGCGCTGCTCCAGGGGACGACGCTCAAGCTTCAGGGCGTTGTCCAACTCTTTGACCAGCGCGCATCGATCATTGAGCTGGCCGCTCGCGCACCCAATGTCACCGAAGTAGATGCCACCAACCTGATCATCCGCCTGCCCGAAACTTACACGGTGCAGGAAGGGGAGTCGCTCTGGACTATCAGCTACAAGCTGTACGGAACAAATCGGGTGGCCGAGCTGTACGACGCCAATCGGAGCACACTGACATCGCCCGAGGCGATTCGGGTGGGGCAAACGCTTACAGTTCCAGTGGTGGAATAACAGTGAGGAGTGATCAGTAGCCCGTGCATTATACCTATCACTCCTCACTCCTCACTCCTCACTCATCACTTCTCACTCATCACTTCTCACTCATCACTGATGATTATGTTGGATAGAGTTGTTCGGTAGAGCGGAGCTGGTCAGCCCGAACATAGGCGCGGAAGAGATCGCCTAATCGCTGCGTGCGCGGACCGGGCCGGCCCTGCCCGATGCGCTGTTGGTCTACCTGAACGATGGGGAGAATCTCTTTGGTCGAACTGGTGATAAAAAGCTCGTCAGCCGTAAGCACCTCGTCATATCGAAGCGCCGATTCCACCACCTCGAACGAGTCGGCGGCGATTTCCATCACGACGGCTCGTGTAATGCCCAAGAGCACATTGTCACGCGGCGTAACCAGCCGGTCGCCGTAGAAAGCAAAAAAGTTGGAACGGGTGCATTCGCTCACCTCGCCCGCAGCGTCGCAGTAGAGCGCCTCGACGGCGCCGGCTCGATCCGCTTCTTTCATCGCCATGATGGCGCCGATATAGTTCAGGCTCTTGACCCGGGGCAGAAAGCGTGCCATTTCCACACTGATGAGCCTGGCCCCGTGCTCATATTCTTCCGGCGGATTGGGCGCCACCGGCTCGACCATGACGACCAGGCTTGGCCTGCCCTGTGGGGTCATAAAATTGGGTGAGGCCCCACCGGTCACGACAATACGGATCGTTGCGTTTGCCAGGCTATTGCGCCGGTAGGTTTCGCGCGCAATGGCCTCGATCTCGTCTACGCTCCCAGGTAATTCCAGCCCAATCGCCTGCGCCGAACGCTCCAGCCGTTCCACATGTTCGCGCAGCTTGAACGGCATCCCGTCATAGGTGCGCAACAGGTCAAAGACGCCATACCCACGTACGAGACCCAGGTCGTTGAGTGGCAGCGCAGCCTCGGCTGCCGGCATATAGTTGCCGTTGACATAGTAGAGCGAACGATTCATGGGGCACCCCACCGGTCTAATTGCCAATGGTCAATGTTAAACGGTCAATTGTTGATGATAAACTCCGGAAGGCGGCGAAGCACTGACGATTGATGAGTGTCAATTGTCAATTGCCAATTACTTTCTCACGTGCCAGTCGCCCAGGCAGACCCATTTGTAGGTCGTCAACTCTTCCAGCCCCATGGGGCCGCGGGCGTGGAGTTTTTGTGTACTGACCGCAACTTCGGCGCCCAGGCCAAACTGGCCACCATCGTTGAAGCGGGTGCTGGCGTTGACAAAGACCGCCGATGAGTTGACCTCGTTGACAAAGCGAGTAGCGTTCTGCCAGTCGTTGGTCAAGATGCCATCCGAGTGGTCACAACTGTGTATCTGAATGTGACTGATGGCCTCGTCGAGCGAATCGACCACCTTGATGCCGAGGATAAGCGCCATCCATTCGGTGTCAAAGTCTTCCGGGCCGGCAGGCACTACGGTTGCACCGTGACCATTGCGCTGGAGGATGTCAAAGGCCTGGCCGGCGGCGCGCAATTCCACTTTGCGTTGGGCCAGCCGCTGCGCCACGCGGGGCAGAAATTCCTCCGCCACTTTGCGGTTGACCAGCAGCGTGTCCAGCGCATTGCAGACGCTGGGACGCTGAACTTTGGCGTTCTCGATCACATCCAGCGACTTCTCCAGGTCGGCGCTTTCATCCACATAGAGGTGGCAGATGCCGATCCCGCCGGTGATGACGGGGATGCTGCTCTGTTCGCGGCAGAGCCGGTGGAGCGCTGCGCCGCCACGCGGGATGATCATGTCCACATATTGGTCGAGCCGCAGCAACTGGGCCACCAGCGCCCGATCCGGGCTGTCGATGTACTGGACGGCAGCGGTGGGAAAATGAACCCGTTCGAGCGCAGCGTGGATGACGTTCACCAGCGCTCCATTGGTGCGCAGCGTCTCTTTCCCCCCGCGCAAGATGGCGGCGTTGCCCGTTTTGAGACAGAGCGTGGCGATGTCGATGGTGACGTTGGGCCGCGCCTCATAGATGACCCCGATGACGCCGATGGGGATGCGGCGCCGGCTCAGCCGCAGACCGTTGGGGAGGACGCGACTGTCAAATTCGGAGCCCACCGGATCGGGCAGGGCCGCGACCTTGCGCGCATCATCGGCCAGCCCCTGGATGCGTTGCTCGTTGAGCATGAGCCGGTCGAGCAAACCCTCGGTCAGGCCGTTGGCGCGGCCATCGCTCAAATCGAGTTGATTTTGCGCAATGACAGTTTGCGCCTGCGCTTCTAGTTCGTCGGCGATGGCAAAGAGAGCCTGGTTTTTCTGGTCGGTCGTCAGGGTAGCCAGTTTGCGGCTGGCGGTCTGCGCTCGCTTTCCCATGGCGACTAGATCGACCTGCCCGTTCGTACTCATGGCGCTGGTTCCTCCTCTATTTCCCCTCGGTTTTGGACAGGCGTCGGTCCCACAGCATTGCATACCGGCTCGTGGCATACAGCGCACGCTCCAGTTCTATGATGCCGTCACCGGGGCCTGTTTCCCCTGCAATAGTGCCGCAAGAACGATGCTCCGTCAAGTTTTTGTGTAGGGCAGAATTCGGCTATCGATGATATTGAGCCCAAAGTTACACAATTGATACTGTAAAAGGACGCATCGGTGGACGGATCAAGGACGACATTCCTGTAAGATCGCCTTTAGAGATAGAACGGAGCAAAAGCGGGAGCGGTCCCTTTGGATGCTATCTTGGGACTTCACTAACCCTCGTCTTTGTGCCCGTAGGGTATTTCACTTGCTTTGTACCAACGTCCGTATCACCAGCATCCGTACCACTAGAAAGGATTCGCTCATGCAAACCGCTGTTTTTACTATCGACCAGGTAATCATGATTGGACAACCCACATCCAATGGAGCAGGACGGCCACTGCCCGGTTGGCTGACGGCCATGTTTGCTGCTGTCGACAGCTTTGACGTGGATAGGTTTTTGAGCTTTCTCCACCCGGAGTGTATGTTCCGTTTTGGGAATGCCCAACCGATCTTCGGTCGTGAGGCGATCCGCACCGCGGTATCCGGTCTTTTTACCGCGCTACAGGGGATCAGCCACGCCGATCTGTCGGCCTGGGTTCACCCCGACGCCACCATCTGCACCGGCCAGGTGACCTATACACGCCATGACGCCACGACCCTCACTGTGCCTTTTGCTGTCGTCTTCCGGCTGGAGCAAAAGCTGGTCAAAGAGTATCTGATCTTTGTCGACAACTCTGCACTCTTTGCCTAACGATGCGCTCCGGGCAGAACTAGTCTGGACCATCCCGGTTCAACCGGTCCAGGCTAATCTGGGACGCCCGCGGAGGGAAACTCATCATGAACCGTCCTCATACGATACTAATTACCGGCTCGGCCAGTGGTTTTGGCCGTCAGGCCAGCATCACACTCGCCCGGCGCGGTCACCACGTCTTTGCCACCATGCGCGAAGTAGATGGGCGCAATGCCGGGGTTGCGACCGAACTGCGTACCCTTGCTGAGACCGAACAACTTGCGCTCCAAGTGCTTCAACTCGATGTGGCTGACGATGCCTCGGTTGCGTCCGGGGTACAAGCCCTGATCGACCGCACCGGGCGGATTGATGTGGTCGTCAACAATGCAGGCTTCAACCTGGTCGGTATTACCGAAGCTATCAGCGAAGAGCAGGCGCAAGCGATCTTCAATGTAAACCTGTTAGGTACATTTCGGGTCAACCGGGCTGTGGCGCCTTATATGCGTCGCCAGCGGTCGGGGCTTTTGATCTATATCTCCAGTTCAGCCGGCAAGATCGTCTATCCCTTTATGGGTCTGTACAGCGCCTCTAAGGCTGCCCTGGAAGCCATGGCCGAGGCGATGCACTACGAGCTCTACGGCCTGGGCATCGACTCAACGATCGTCCAGGCTTGCACCTATGCCAGCAGCCTGGCGCAACATATCCAACTGGCCGAGAATGCGGAGGTCTTTGTCGAATATGGCGAGGTAGGGCGGCTGGCGCAACGGTTTGTCGAAGACTTCCCGCTCATGCTCATGCCCGACAACGCTGGCGACCCACAGGAGGTGGCCGAGTTGATCGGCGAATTGATCGAGTTACCACCCGGCGAGCGGCCCTTGCGCATCCCTATTGGCACCTTTACGGGCCGGTTGCAATTCCTCAACCAATCGTTGTCGTCGGTCCAGAGCCAGGTTTTGCCCTCGCTAGGGCTGGCGGGGCTCGTCTCCCGCAGCCGGCTCTATGTCCAGGTACCACCGGGAGACAATCATGTTCCAAGTGCTTAGTTGGCTCATTGCCTTGCCTTGTTTGTTCAAAGGCGCACTGGCGTTGATACAGGCAGATCGCTTCTACCGGTGGCGTAGCGAACAGTACGCCGCGGACTCCGTACCAGTGACCGTGTTGATTATGCCGCTTTATGTAGTGAGTCTCGCCACCGCCTCCTGGTGGGCTACCTTGACCGGCAGCCACCCCTGGGGCTGGATTGTGACTGGCTTTTCCACACTGATTGCACTGTTAGGGATCTTGAATCTGAGCCGCTGGCATGCACACAGCCGCCACGTTGGCAAGCTGATCGCGACGCAGCCAAAAGAGCGAACGAAGGTGGATCTCTTTCTTCTCGGTCTGGGTATTCTCTTTGCTGCACTGGCGATCTTCGTCTACTAAAGCGATCGCGCGCATCGGGGGACAAATCGTCGTCAGCAGCACAGTGCTGTAATCAAGCACCATCATCACCAGCGGCAACAACTCCAATGTTGCCGCTGGCTGGAGCGCTGTCGCCAGGTGACGCTGGGCGGTGGTCTGGTCTCTGGTCGCGTAAACCGCCTCTACCAGACAACATAGATCTGGATTGCAAAATTTGGATTGCTGAGCGAGCCAGTCTTACTCACCTCTGTTGCGTCTATAGCAGGGCAACCATCTCTTCGGCTGTTGCACGCAGATCGCGCATCCGCCCCTGCGCCTGCGCCGCAGCCACCACTTCGGCGGGCAGGCGGGCCGCCACATCCACTAACAACTGCTGAGCTCGTGTCCGATAGGCGCACCAACAGGCCGGGTGCTCTCCCACCAGCGCCAACAATTGGATTGCCCGCACAAGTTGTGGCTGTGCCGGCACCGGATCGTCCTGGGTGACTTCAAGCGCCAGCAACGCAGCCACATGATAGAGGGCGATGGCGAGCGATGGCAGCAGACTCATCTGTGTTGTAAGGGTAAGAAGCTCACGTAGATAGCGCCGACCGCCGGCAAAGTCGGCCTGGCGATAAGCCGTTTCAGCAAGTACGAAGAGATTATAGGCGATAAAGATCGGGCTGTTCACCTCCGAAGCCAGAACAAGCCCTTCCTGGGCGCATGCTTGAGCCGCCTCATACTCTTGGAGATCGTTGAGAATGAGGGCGAGCATGCTGAGGCGGCTGGCAGTGTGGAGCCGGTAACCGATCTTGCGGATCACGGCAAGGCTGCGCTCGGTGAGTCTCTTTGCTTCGGCAAGCTGTTCTCCCCCTTGCGCCCAGGCCAGCATACCGAGACCACCCAATCCCAGCGCAACCCCCCGCTCATGGCCGATACGTTCGAACAACGCCAGCGATGTTTCGTAATGCGAGCGCGCCGTTTCATATTCGCCCAGCAGGAAGCAAGTCCAGCCCAGACCATCATGCGCCCAGGCTGTCCAATCAGGACGTTCCAGGTCACGGCTGATGGTAAGGCTCTCTTCGGCCAACCGTTTGCCTTCGGCAAACTCACCAAAGTGAAGGTGGAGCAACGCCAATTCGTGGAGCGTATCGGCTACGCCGTGAAGATTGCCGGTCTCGATAAAGAGAGCATGGCTCTCTTGCAGACGCTCTTGCGCTGTCGTCCAGTGCCCTCGCCAGGAAGCAATTACGCCTAAGGTGTTCAAGGCAGGCGCGATCTGCTCCTTCAGCCCCAGTTTGCGCGCCAGCATCAGCCCCGTGAGCATATCGCGTTCACAGGCTTCCGAGTCGCCCAGAAACTGGTAGAATTGCCCCCGCTGCACCACGAGCCGGCGCAGGATGAATTCGTACCGCGGATGCTGGCGCAGGGTGGCTGATTGGTTGAGCCAGGTCACTGCCTGGTCGAAGGTCTCGGCGCCTTCGCGGCCACGGCTGCGCGTCCAGTAGAAACGGTACAACGGCTCGATGGCCTGCTCAAGGTGATCCGGGTCACCCTGGGCAAAGGCCCACTCCCAGGCCATACGAATGTTGTCGATCTCTTCGGCGATCTCGGCAAGCGCACGCTGTTGTTGTCTACTAAACAACATTTCGTTGTATTGGGCGAGAAACTGTAGATAAAAGCGGCTATGCCGGGTGCGCGTCGCTGCATCCTCATCAGGCCGGGCGGCCAGTTGCTCGCCGGCAAACTGGCGCAACAACTCGTGCAATTGAAAGCGACCGCTGGGGGTCGCCCGTACCAACGATTTGTCCACGAGCGTACTGACAGTCAATAGTGAGGCGCCGGCCACCTGGGTAGCTGCCTGACGCCGGAAACCGCTGCGAAAGATCGACAGCCGCATGAGCACATCTTGCTCAGCAGCGGTCAACATCGCCCAGGTTTGTTCAAGCACGGCGCGCATAGTGCGGTGACGCGCCGGCACATTGCGTTGGTGGGTAGCCAGAATGTCGATCCCATGCGTAATTTCATCGGCGATGGTGGCTGCCGACAGCGTCTTCAGCCAGGCCGCCGCTAACTCCAGGGCGAGCGGCACACCATCTACGAGCCGGCAGATCTGCACAACGTGGGGGCGTTCAGCCGCTAACGAAAAGTCGATGCGCGCACGCTGGGCGCACTGCTCGAACAGCTGCACGGCGCCGTACGCCTCGATGGGCTGCTCACGGTCATCGGCCAAGGGAAAGGAGAGGCCGGCAATGGGGTGAAACCATTCCTCAGTCAGATTTAGCGCCTCGCGCGAGGTGATCAGCAGCTTCACGCCCGGCGCCACGGCCAATAGCTCTGCCACCACCTCTGCTCCGGCCAGCACATGCTCAAAGTTGTCCAGCACCAGCAGGATACGCCGCTCGCGCAGATGGTTGACCACTTGCTCCAACACTGGCGGATCGTTGTAGAGCTCTAGCCCGATGGCGTTGGCTATCGCCGCGGCCATCTCAGCCGTACTCTGGGCAACGATGAGTGGGACAAAGAAGATACCGTCGGCAAATTCCTCAGCGTCTTCTTGCGTCTCCCAGAGGATCTGGGCTACCTGGAGAGCTAGCCGCGTTTTGCCGACGCCACCGGGCCCCGCTAGCGTCAGCAGCCGGCAATCCGGGTTGCGCAGGCGGACAATAATCTCGGCTATTTCCTCTTCACGCCCGACAAAGGGTGTCGCCTGCACCGGCAGATTGGGTCTGGCCGCCCCCAGTCGCCGATGCCCGACTGCTTGGACACCGGGGAGCGGAGGCGGTGCAGTGCCTGCGAGTGGCCCGGCGGCCAGACTCCGTGCGTCTGTTCTGGCGCCCTGGTTCTCGTGTCGCACACTTGGCTCTTGTGGTGGGGAGAAGCGTTTGGTGCGGATGGCCTCATAGAGGGCTCGTGTCTCATCCTCCGGCGGCGCACCCAGTTCTTCGTCCAGAATTCGTTCACATTCAGCATACTGGCGCAACGCCGCCGCATGTTGGCCGACAGAAGCATACAATTTTATCAAGTGGCGATGGATAGGTTCGTGTAGCGGGTCGAGCGCCAGCCAGCGGCGTGCGAAACCAATAGCCCTTTCATAGTCCCCATTGCTTTGATAGGCATCAGCCAGAGCGGACAGGAGGCGGGCCAGGGATTGGCGCAGCCCCTCGCGCTGGAAGAACTGCCAGTCGTCGAAAGCCGGGCAATCGGGCAAGGTAAAGCCGGCCATGAAATCGTCGGTATAGAGCTCGGCAGCGGCGACCGCCTGTTCCAGCGCCGCCGGGTCGAGCGCAAGTCGTTGTTCATTGCGCCCAAGGGCCGCGCGCACAAGTTCTTGGTAACGCTCGACATCGACCGACAAGGATACTTGCGGCGACAGGCCCACCGTCTCGCCTCCACTCTCCAACAAGTCGCTGCCAAGCTGCTCATTGAGCCGATAGAGCGTGCGGCGCAGGCTGGCCCGCGCCTCGCGCTGATTGTTCTCTGGCCAGAAGAGGGTAGCCAGGGCGTCGCGGCTGTGTGGCTGCCTGGTCGCCGCCAGGTAAACAAAGAGCGCCAACGCCTTGCGCAAACTGATGTCGATCACATGGCCGTCGCGCACCACACGGGGCGGCCCAAACAAGTAGAGGTTCAGTAGGGTCACAACACCCTCCTTCGTGAAGCGTCTATCAATCACCTTCTTCTGCGCAGTGTGCAGCCTCTAACGCGGGCTCTTGCGCATCATGGAATTCGCACTACGCATAGGGAGATTATCTACAGGGATTCCTCAGAGCAGCGCCAGTAGGTCTTCAGCAGCGGAATGTAAATCGAGCATTCGGCTCTGTGCCTGAACAGCGGGGGACAGTTCGGCGGGCAGTTGCACTACAAATTGCGTCAGTTTTTGCTGCGCTCGCGTGCGAAAGGCGGACCAGCAGGCCGGATGTTGAGCCACCAGCGTCAATAACTGCACTGCCCGCGCCAGCTGTGAAGGTGCGGCCGCCGCGTCGACCACGGCCTGCTGGACTTCCAATGCCAGTAGCACACCTGCATGATACAACCCACTGGCGAGCGATGGCAACAATCCGGTCTGGCTGGTGAGCATAAGCACTTCGCGCAGGTAGCCGCGAGCCGTAAAAAAATCAGCTTGGCGGTAAGCGGTCTCGACCAGACAAAAGAGATTGTAGGCAATGAAGAGCCTGCTGCCGGTCTCAGAAGCCAGGGCCAACCCGTCTTGTGCATGAGCCTGCGCCGCTTGATAGTCCCCAAGTTCGTTGAGCACCAACGCCATCATGGCGAGGCGGCTGGCAATGTGAAGCCGGAAGCCGATCTTGCGACAAATTTCCAGGCTCTGCTGGAGCCACCCTTTGGCGTGGCCCAACTGCTCGCCACCTTGCGCCCAGGCGACCATGCCAAACCCGCCCAAAGCCAGCGCCCGGCCTCGTTCATGGCCGAGGCGGTCGAAGATCGCCAGGGAGGTTTCATAATGTGTGCGGGCAACTTCGTACTCGCCGAGCAAGAAACAAGACCAGCCCAGGGCGTCGTGGGCCCAGGCCGTCCAATCGGGGCGGTCGAGTTCGTGGCAGATGGTCAGGCTTTCGGTAGCCAGCGCCTTGCCCCTGGCAAACTCGCCAAAGTGCAGGTGGTGCATAGACAGTTCTTGCAATACATCAGCTAGCCCGTCACGGTGGCCGATCTGTTCAAAGATAGTGTAACTCTCGCGCAGACGCTCCAACGCTGTCGACCAGTCGCCCTGCCAGACAGAAATCGCACCCAGGATCACGAGGGCGTCGCCAAGTGGTGTCTGCAAGGCCAACTTGCGAGCCAGGACGAGCGACCAGATCATGTCCTGTTCGGCGGCTTCGTAATCGCCCAGGAAATAGTAGAACATCCCGCGTTGGTGGATCAGCGAGCGGCGGACAAACTCGTAACGAGGATGGTTCTGCACCCCAGTCGCCTGTTCCAGTTGAACCAGAGAACGGGCAAAGAGGTCGGCGCCTTCGCGGCCGCGGCTGCGGGTCCAGAAGAAGCGATAGAGCGCAACAATCGCTGGTTCGAGCACCTCCAGATCACCCTGTGCAATCGCCCAGTCCCAGGCCGTGCGGATGTTTTCCAGATCTTCCGCCACATCTGCCAGTGCGCCCTGCAACTGTTGGTTATACATCGACTGGTCATATTGGGCCAGAAATTGCAGATAGTAGCGGCTGTGAAGGGTGCGAGTCTTCGCTTCATCTTCGGGCCGGGCAGCCAGTTGCTCGGCGGCAAACTGGCGCAGCAATTCATGGAGTTGAAAACGCCCGCTTGGTGTCGCCCGTACCAGCGATTTGTCCACCAGCCGGCCCAGGGTCAACACGGTGGCGCCCGCCACCTCGCGCGCTGCCTGGCGCCGAACGCCACCGCGGAAGATGGCGAAGCGCGTCAGCACCGTGCGTTCAATCTCACTCAGCAGCGCCCAGGATTGTTCCAAGACGGCGCGCATACTGCGGTGGCGTTCGGGCACATTGCGCTGCTGCGTGGTGAGGATGTCGATGCCGCGCTCGATCTCATCGGCAATGGTTGCTGCTGACAATGTCTTGAGCCAGGCGGCGGCCAACTCCAGCGCCAGTGGCAACCCATCCACCATCCGGCAGATGCGTAGCACATGCGCTTCTTCTTGCGCCAACGAAAAATCAATACGCGCCCGGTGGGCGCATTGCTCGAACAACTGCACTGCGCCGTACCCGGCCACCGATTGGAGAGGTTCAGCATCGGTAGCCGGGTACGAGAGGCCGGTGATCGGATGGAACCACTCTTCAGCCAGGTTGAGCGCCTCGCGCGAAGTAACGAGCAACTTGAGGTTGGGCGCTGCTGCTACCAGTTGCGCCACCAGTTCGGCGCCATCCAGCACCTGGTCGAAGTTATCCAGAATCAGCAGGAGCGCACACGAAGATAAATAGTCGAGCACCTGTTCTTGCACCGGGCGGTCACTGTACAGGTCCAGGCCCACGGTCGTGGCGATGGCCGGGCAAATTTCCCCGCTGCTCTGGGCATTTGTCAGGCCAACATAGAAGATGCCATCGATAAAGGGTTCGCTCGCCGCTCTCTCCCATAACAGTTGCCCTATCTGCAAAGCCAGCCGCGTTTTGCCAACACCGCCAGGACCGGTCAACGTCAGCAGGTGACAGGCAGGGTTGCGCAAGCGGCTGAGAATTTCGGCCACTTCCTCTTTACGACCTACAAAGGGGGTCGGTTGAGCGGGCAGGTTGTGGCGAGGTACGGCCGCGCGCAGGGGCGCAGCGGTCACCGAGTCTTGTTGCCGCCCTGCCAGGGTGGTTGTGCGCACCGGCAACGGCTCCATCCTGGAAGGGGGGGCGCCAACTTGTTCCCCGTGTGGTGGAAACTGTTTTGTGCGGATCGCTTCGTGCAGCGCCACAGTTTCCGGTTCTGGCGGCCCCCCTAACTCTTCCTGCAGAATCCGCTGGCACTCGGCATATTGCCGCAGCGCCGCAGATTGTTGACCCGACCGGGCATAGAGTTGCATCAAGTGGCGGTGAACCGGCTCGTGAAGCGGGTCAAGGGCCAGCCAGCGGCGGGCGTAGAGCAGGGCGCGGTCAAAATTGTGCGCTTGTTCGTATTGTTGCACCAACTGCTCCAGCCCTTTCGCCAAAGAGTGGCGCAATTCCTCACGGCGAAAGAACTGCCAGTCGTCGAATGCCGGGCAGTCGGGGAGGGTAAAGCCAGCCAGAAAGTCGCTGGTGTAGAGTTCGACTGCCTCTGCCAGGCGCGCCACGGCTGTTTCCGGTGGCTGTGCGGCTGAGCCGCTCTTTGGCAATGCACCGGCCAGACAGTGCTCGAAGCGCGCAACATCGATCCAGAGATTGGCATGGGGAGAAAGACCAACGGTATCACCCGCGGTCATCAGCAGATCAGCGCCGAGCGCCTCGCTAATGCGGTAGAGGGCGCGCCGCAACTTTCCCCGCGCGCCGCGCTGGTCATCATCGGGCCAGAAGAGAGTAGCCAGGGCGTCGCGGCTGTGCGGCTGTTTGGTAGCAGCAAGATAAAGGAAGAGCGCAAGCGCCTTCCGCAATCCAAACTCGACGATTTGCCCGCTGCGCAGCACGCGTGGCGGGCCGAAGAGGTGCAGTTCCAGTTGTACCATTGATGCCTCCTTATAAGAGGCCGATTACCTCTTCTGCTATGGTACGCAAGTCGCGCCCCGGAACCTTTTCGCCGGCCTCCTCTTCGACCGGCACTTGTTCGAGGAGCCGCCGTGCGCGCGTGCGGTAGATATGCCAGCAGGCCGGGTATGCGGCGACAGACCCCAGCAGTTGTATAGCCAACATTTGCTGGCGGCGACGAGATGCCTGCTCCGGCTCCTGATCGCATTCCACCAACAGGAGCACGCCTGCATGGTACAAGGCAATAGCCAGCGACGGTAGCAGGTTCACCTGCCTTGCCAGGATGAGCAGCTCGCGCAAGTGGCGGCGGGCGGTTACATAGTCGGACCGCCGGTAGGCCGATTCGGCCAGACAAAAGAGATTATAGGCCATAAAAACAGGGCTGCCTGTCTCTGAGGCGACGGACAGACCTTCCTGAGCGTATGCGTGCGCCGCCTGGTAGTCGCCCAAATCATTGAAAATCAGCGCTATCATGCTGAGCCGGCTGGCGATGTGGAGACGATAACCAATGCGGCGGAAGGTAGCCAGGCTCTGTTCGGTCAGGGTCCTGGCTCTGACAAGCGCCTCGCCCCCCTTGGCCCAGGCCACCATCCCCAGCCCACCCCATCCCAGAGCGACGCCCCGTTCGTGGCCGATGTGCTCGAAGAGGGTGAGGGAGCGTTCATAGTGTGCTTGGGCGGCCTCATAGTCGCCGGTCAGAAACGCATGCCAGCCTAGCGCATCGTGCGCCCAGGCCGTCCAGTCTGGCCGTTCCAGGTCGCGGCAGAGCATGAGGCTTTCCGAAGCGAGCCGGTGGCCTTGAGCAAAATCGCCAAATTGCAGGTGGAGCATAGCCAGATGATGGATGACATCGGCCAGGCCGTGGATGTTGCCGGTCTGTTCAAAGATGGCGCGACTTTCTTCGAGATGTTCCTGTGCCGCCGTTCGCTGTCCCCGCCACGCTGCCGTGATGCCCAGGATGATCAACGCCTCGGCGACTTCGGTCTGCTGCCCCAATTTGCGTGACAGCAACAGTGCGCTGGCGCTGTCATGTTCGCAGGCTTCATAGTCACCCAGAAAGAAGTGGAAGACCCCACGCTGGATGAGCAGGTGGCGCAACAAGTGTTCGTGGCGCGGATGTTGGCGCAGTTGCGGCGCCTCCTGCAAGTGAGCCAGCGCCTGCGAAAAGAGCGCGGCGCCCTCAAGACCGCGGCTGCGCGTCCAGTAGAAGTGGTACAACGGCTCTACCGCCTGCTCGACCGCCTCCAGTTGACCGGCGTTGAGCGCCCACTCCCACGCCGCTTGAATGTTGTCGATCTCGGCCCCCAGGTCGGCTAGGGCCTGCTGTTGATGTTTGTTGTAGAGCTGGGTCTCATAGCCGGCCAGAAGTTGGAGATAGAAGCGGCTGTGTTTGGCGCGTGTGGTCTCTTCCTCGGCGGGCCGGGCGGCCAACTGCTCGCCTGCAAACTGTCGCAACAACTCGTGCAGTTGATAGCGACCGTTCGCCGTCGCCCGCACGAGCGACTTTTCGATGAGCGTGGCCAGGGTCAAGAGCGAGGCGCCCGTCACCTGCGCCGCTGCTTCCTGGCGAAAGCCCCCACGAAAGATCGAGAGACGCATGAGCACATCCTGTTCTTTGGCAGGGAGCATCTTCCAGGTCTGTTCGAGCACCGCACGCATGTTGCGGTGGCGTTCGGGCACATTGCGCTGTTGGGTGATGAGCAGGTCGATCCCACGCTCGATCTCATCGGCAATGGTTGCTGCTGACAATGTCTTGAGCCAGGCGGCAGCCAGCTCGAGCGCCAACGGCAACCCATCCACCAACCGACAGATACGCAGCGCATGAATCTCTTCTGCGGCGAGCGAGAAATCGATGCGCGCCCGGTGCGCACATTGTTCAAAGAGCTGCACCGCGCCGTATTCGGCCAGCGGCCGTGTCACCGCTTCGTCGCTGGCCGGGTACGAGAGGCCGATGATTGGGTGAAACCACTCTTCGGCCAGGTTGAGCGCCTCGCGCGAAGTGACAAGCAGCTTGAGGTTGGGCGCTGTCGCCACCAGTTCTGCCACCAGTTCGGCGCCGTCCAGCATGTGGTCGAAGTTGTCGAGGATCAACAACAGCGACCGCTCGCGCAGACTGGCAAGCAATTGTTCTTTGGCGGTTGCGTCGCTGTAGAGGTTGATCTCAAGCGCAGCCGCCACGGCGGTCGGAATATCTGCCGGTGTACGGGTTGCGACCAGCGAAACAAAAAAGACGCCATCGATGAACACCGGCCCCGCGTCGCTGGCGCCGGGTGGATCCGCACTGGCATCCAGAATCAGTTGGGCAGCCTGTAATGCCAGGCGCGTCTTGCCGACACCACCCGGCCCGGCCAGCGTCAGCAGGCGACAAGCGGGGTTGTGCAACCGGTTGAGAAGATCGACCAATTCCTGTTCACGGCCGACAAAGGGCGTGGTCTGCGCCGGCAGGTTATGGCGTCGCGGCGGTGGGGCAGAGAGGAGAACTGACTGTCGGGCGACGGTGACACTCGCAGCGACCACCGGTGGCGCCAATTGCTTGCTACGGATTGCCTCCATGAGCGCCCGCGTTTCCTCTTCCGGCGGCGCGTCAAACTCCTCGGCCATGATGCGCTCACACTCGGCATACTGGCGCAGCGCAGCTGAGTACTGACCCGACCAGGCATAGAGCTGCATCAGATGGCGATGCACTGGCTCATAGAGTGGGTCGAGCACCAGCCAGCGCCGCGCATAGCCAATGGCCTGGTCGTATTCGCCCGCTGCCTGATAACTCTGCACCAATTGTTCCAAAACGCTGGTAAACGAGCGGCGCAGGTCTTCGCGCTGATAGTATTGCCAATCATCGAAGGCAGGGCAGTCGGGCAAGGTAAAGCCGGCCAGAAAGTCGTCTGTGTAGAGTTGCACTGCCATCGCTAACTTTGCCAAACAATCTGGCGGCAAGGGCGCTCTGTTGCTGTGCGGCAGTGTATCCGCCAGATGACGCTGGAAAACCTCACTGTCAAGCCAGAAGTCGACCTGAGTTGCAAAGCTGATGGTTTCGGCGCTGGCAATCAGCCACTCGTCGCCGATGATTTCGTTGATGCGGTAGAGGGTGCGGCGTAGGTTGGCGCGCGCCTCGCGCTGATTATTTTCGGGCCAGAAGAGGGTAGCCAGGCTGTCGCGGCTGTGCTGTTGCCTGGTGACGGCGAGATAGATGAAGAGGGCCAGCGCCTTTTTGAGGCTGATCTCACAGAGGTGGCCAGCACGCGTGAGACGGGGCGGACCAAACACGTAAAGCTCTAACTGGGCCACGACCTCCTCCTATTCGATTTTTTTATGCCGTACGTTTGCTAATCCTAGCTGAAAAACACCAGAATCACAACTTTAATAACTGTAGAAGTTATGCAGTTGCTCAGGTGCGATGCACTTGCAAAGTGCGTTGCGCCTCTGGCTGGCCGATCCCAACCGCGTACCTTCTAAGTCGACAATCCCTGCGGCAAGCACGCCCCTATCCAAACTTCGTCCAAGACAAAGCGCAATTTGGACGCCGTCTGGACACGCACTTTGATGAGTTTTGGACATCCGCCCCTTATCTTTCCAGTCGATACACTGGCCGCAGCCTGGCAGAGCGCTATGTGGTTTTGGGTGCGCTAATTTTATGAAAGGAGGAGAATCCAATGTGACGGCTCACCCGTTTCTATGCCCACTATGCGCTGGCCGCGCGGGCGACCGTCGGTTTTCGTCTTACGTTGAATTGATGCGCTATGCCGCCCGTCCGGGCGGCGCACACGACAGGATCACCAATAGTATAGTAAAACAGATCGGAGCAAAATCTATGAACAGTATGCGTATTCAATGCCACCGGCTCTTTGCATTACTGATCTGCGCCAGCCTGGTACTCGTACCGGCGGTGGATGTGGCAGCACAAGAGCCTCTTCATCCACCCCGGCCCCTGAGGAGGATACTGCCGAGACTGCTGAGGAAAGCAGCGAAACGCCAGTCGTCGAACCGCCGCCTACTCTCGAACCAGAACCGGTGGTGGTCGATGAAGAGGCGACGCCCTGGCTGCCGGCCGATGCGGTCTTTGCCCCGCCCCAGCCCGAAGATCTGGAGCCGGTGGCAGACCTGCCTGAAGAGACGCCGCTGGAAGCAGAAATCCTGGCCGGTTTGCAGCCAA
>QEUW01000398.1 GCA_003577005.1 Chloroflexota bacterium
GTAAATAGTTCGACAACGTTACATTTCGATAAGACCTCCGGGAGGTGACCGGATAAATGCTCGACAAATCAGGTTGTCTCCGGTCACCTCCCGGAGGTCGGCCCACCTCACATGCGCCAATTTAACGTTGTCGTAATAGGTAGACAGGTAAACAGGTCGTGCCCCCACTCTGTCTACCTGTCTACCTGCCTACAAAGAGCAACCCACCAACCATGCAGCAAACCACCGTGCGTGTTCACCGCCGCTGGTCCTGGCGGCTAACCAGAGAAGAAAAGGCCGCTATTCTCTTTATCCTGCCCCTGATGATCCCGCTGACCGTCTACTGGATCATCCCGTCACTGGCCTCGCTCTATTTTAGCTTTACCAGCTACAATGTGCTGCAGCCGGCGCGCTGGGTCGGGGTCGATAACTTTGTCCAATTATGGAACGATGCGCTCTTTTGGCGCTCGTTGCGCAACTCAGCCTATTTTACCGCCGGCAACATCCCGCTGATGATGGTGGGCGGATTGGCCCTGGCCCTGGTGGTTGACTCGTACGTCCGCTTCCGCACCTTTTTCCGCATCGTCTTTTATCTGCCTTTGGTGACTTCGACGATTGCGTTGTCGATGGTCTGGCTGTGGCTCTTTGACCCCAACTTTGGTCTGCTCAACGCCTTTCTGCACCTCTTTGGCCTGCCCCCGCTGCAATGGCTGCAAAGCACAACCCAGGCCATGCCCTCGATTATCTTGATGAGCGTCTGGGCGGGCGTTGGCGGCCCGATGATTATCTATCTGGCCGGTTTGCAGGGTATCCCTGATACGCTCTACGAAGCCGCCCGTGTGGATGGCGCCAACAGTTGGCAATCGTTCTGGCATGTTACCTTGCCCCTGCTCAACCCGGTGACGATCTATGTGCTGGTCAGCAGCATCATCGGTTCATTCCAGATCTTTGGCCCGATCTATGCCATGACCGATGGCGGCCCTGCCTTTGCCACGACGACGATTGTCCACCAGATCTATCTCAACGGTTTCCGTTTTTTCAATATGGGGTATGCATCGGCGCAGGCGTGGGTGCTTTTTGCCCTTCTGCTCGGCCTGTCCATCGCCAATCTGCGCCTGATGACTAAAGGCATGGAGGTTTGAGATGAGCCAACTGGTGCAGCCGCAACCATTGCTGGCCCCATCGTCCCGACCCGCCGTGCGCCAGAACGCTGTCGCCATCGTGGTGCGCGTGCTGGTCTATACGGTGCTGATCGTGGCGGCGGTCTCGATGCTGGTTCCCTTTGTATGGATGGTCTTTACCTCGTTCAAGCCGGAAGCATCGATCTTCAGGATGCCGCCAGAGATCATTACGCTGGAATATACGTTGGCGCATTATCTCCGCGCCCTGACCCGCGGCAGGTTCAACTTGTACTTTATGAACAGCCTGATTGTGGCGACCACGGCAACGGTACTCAACGTCTTGCTCAACGCCATGGCCGGCTATGCCTTTGCCCGTTTACGCTGGCGTCTGCGCGAGACCTTTTTTATCGTGGTCCTCGCCGTGATGATGTTGCCAGGGCTGATCGCCCTGATCCCCACCTTTCTGATTGTCAAGTGGACGCCGTTTGCCGGGGGCAATAACTGGCTGGGACAAGGCGGGGTCGGTTGGCTCGACAGCTACGCTGGGCTGATCCTTCCCAGCATTGGCAACGGCTTCTACGTCTTTCTGTTGCGCCAGTTCTTTCTCACCTTGCCGAGCGAATTGGAAGACGCCGCGCGCGTCGATGGCGCCTCAGAAGCGAGCATCTTCTGGCGCATCATTCTGCCGCTGTCGGGTGCGGTGTTGGCCGTTGTCGCCATCTTTAGTTTCCAGGCGGTCTGGAACGACTTTTTGTGGCCGCTGGTCATCGTACAGAGCGATAAAATGCGCACGATCCAACTGGGGTTGACGCTCTTCCGCTCGCAACACCGGATCGAGTGGGGGGTGCTGATGGCCGGCACGACCATTGCCACCTTGCCCACGATTCTCCTCTTTTTGCTGGCCCAACGTTATTTTGTCCAGGGCATCGCCCTGACCGGGATCAAGGGGTAGTGCGTTGCAAAGAAAAGACACAGTTAAGGGGTGCGCATCTGGGAGTGCGCACCCCTCAAAATAAATCTTACCCTCTGCTATGCGGGGTTTGACGTTATCCTGTCACCGGCAAGTTGGTAAAGGGCACGCTTGGAGCCAGGTAACGGCCGTTGACCCAGCCAGCGCGCCAGTCGGGCAACTGGATCTGGATCCAACCTGTCGCTGGGCTGCGGCCCAGCATGGTGACGGTCTGGCCCCCGGCAACGACTGCCAGCGGAGGGAATTGTACCCCGGGCCCGCTTCGTACATTGAGAAAATAGGCACCCGTGACTGTAGCAACCGGCGCTGCTGGTGGCGGCACTGCTGGCGGTGGCACTGCTGGTGGCGGCACTGCTGGTGGCGGCACGACAACCGGCTGGGTTGGCGTGAGAGCCAAGTCACCAATCCGCCGCCACGTCACCTCGATCCGGGCCTCGCCGGCATCTTCAAAATACTCTACACGCACCGGCGTTGCCCCGCCGGTCACATCGACCTGGGCTGTAAAAGTTTGTAGCGGTTGAGCGCGCCATTGGTCGATGATCCGTCGTCCATCGACCCAAAGCCGCACACCATCATCGACACGCACGGTGAATTCGTAACGACCAGAGGCCAGGCTAAGCGTACGCGTCCAGCGTACCGAGAAGCGGTCGGGGTCGATCACGTTTGGTTCTGGTGAGTCCAGCCTCCAGTTGAAGTTGAGTTGCGGGTCATGGCGCACCAGCGCCGGTTCGCCCGCCAGATTGGGATTGTTGAAGTACTCACCGCGCCAGACATTCACCGGAGCCCCTTCAGCCGGGGGCGGGGCAGGCGGCGGGGCAGCAGGTGGGGCAGCGGTCAGCCGTGTCCAACTCAACTGCGCCACCGCATTGCCTTCTGCCTCAAAATACTCCATCCGCACCGGCACCGAGCCACCCGGCAGGTCGACCTCCGCGGAGTAGGTAGTCGCCGACTGAGTCTGCCACTCGTCGATAATCAACTGGTTGTTGACCCACAACCGGACCCCATCATCCACCGTGACCGTAAAGCGGTAGCGACCGGCTGGCAGATTCAGCGAACGCGTCCAGCGTACCGAGAAATTGTCAACGTCAATGATATTGGGTTCCGGAGAACCCTGACCCCAACTGAAGTTGATATTTGCGTCGTTGCGCAACAGGGCCGGGAGGCCGCTCAACGAACGGTTGTTGAAGTATTCACCGCGCCAGAAGCCGGCAGGCAGAGCCGGATCGTCTATCCCGTTGCCAATACGCGTCCAATCGAGGCGGATGAGCGCCACCCCGGTATTCTCGAAGTAATCGAGCCGGATCGGGATGTTCCCGCCTGGGAGCGTGACATCGGCCGTGAATATCTGCTCGGATTGGACCGTCCATTCATCGATGATGAGCTGGTTGTTGACCCACAGACGCGCGCCATCATCCACCGTCACGGTAAAGCGATAGCGGCCCGGTTCAAAGGCAAAGGTGCCCGTCCAGCGGGCCGAGAAACGATCGGCAGGGATGCCTGGCGCTGGAGACCCCGTTCCCCACTCATGGTTGATTTGCGATTCGGTGCGCACCAGTTCCGGTTCGCCGCCAAACGTAGTATTCGTCCAATACAACGCCTGCCATTGGCCCACCTGCGCATGCAGTACCTGGGGCAACAAAAGGCCAGCGCTCAACAGCACAAATAGGAGTATGACACTACTCACTTTTCTCCGCATTTTTCTTTACTCCTTTATGTATAGCTCCCTAGTTGCTAACTCCCTGGTTGTACTGACACATGAGATTAGAGAGCTTAATGGGAGGTGCAACGCACTTTTCAAGTGTATCGCACCTGTAGCACCCTATCTAACCTGATGTGTCAATACACCCTGGTTGCTAAGATGGAAAGCGGATCTCCTTGCAGCGCAAGTCACAACTATAAACAAGCAACCTCCCCATATAAACAACAACATTGTGTGACGGTCACTACGTCCTGACATAAAAAAAGGATGGATGTACGGACCTATTTTAGAAAAGTGATGTTCCTAAAGTTGTGACCTTTTTGTATGTCCTCACCCACTGTTCTTGCAGCGTAGGCTCGCTACTTTACGTATTCAAAGAAGTTGCTCAAAACAATTGTGTACTGGTCTGATCGGCACACCCAGGCAGCGGGAATGAGAACTGCATTTGTGGTCGGTCCATAAGAGAGGGGACGGGTGGCGTGAAAGAGAGATGCTTTGGCCTGAAAACGCTGGTGAGGCACGGGATAATCGTTTTCCTTTTGCTCCTTGCCGGCGTCGCCGGTGAGCCGGTTGCGGCGCAAGAAGAGCAGCCCATCGGTACTCCAGCGTTGGTGGATGAGTTGCAGCGTGGTCTCCAGCGGGAAGCGCCAGTGCGTGCGCCGCGCGTGCTGAACGAAGAAGTCTCGGCCAGTGGAGTGCATACGGTGGTCGAATTGCCGCCGGTGGCCGACACCTATATCGCTTCGGAGCGCCCAAATCAAAACTTTGGCGCCGATTCGCTCTATCTCGGTTTTAACAATATCGGCGACCGCTTTGGCGCCCAACGCATCCTGGTCCGTTTTGATATCGGCGGCAATATCCCCGACAACGCAGTGGTTCAGGACGCACGCCTGCGCTTACGGCTTGCCTTCTCTAGCCCACCAAAAGACGCTTCGATGAACGCCGTCTTACGCCGGGTGGCGTCAAACTGGAGCGAAACCGAGGTGACCTGGAACCTGGAGCCGTCGTGGACAGGGGTGGACACCACCGCCGGTGTGGGCAGCGCCCTGGACTGGTATGAGTGGAACGTCACAGACGTGGTGGCCGGCTGGGTGGATGGCTCGTACCCCAACTACGGCATGTTGATCATTGGTGACGAGCGCGTCCAGCAGCGCGAGCGGGCTTTTTACTCACGCGAGACCACGACCGACTTTTTCCCCCGGCTGGTGGTGGATTATACTGTCGTCACCGACGATGAACCGCCGGTTGTCACAGTCAACCCGCTGCCGCCGTTCAGTTCGCGCAACTTTACCGTCTCGTGGAGTGGGACAGACCCCGGCAGTTCCGGCATCGCCTGCTATGATGTTCAGTATCGCATCGACGGGGGTGACTGGGTCGATTGGCTTACCTGCGTAACCGAGACATCAGCAGAGTTCCCTAACGGCGAGCACGGCCGGCTCTACGAGTTCCGCGCCCGTGGCATCGACACCGTGGGCAACGTTGAGGGGTATGGCGGTGTTGAAGCCGCTACCGTCGTGGACATCCGGCCACCAACCTCGCAGGTCTTACCACTGCCTTTGTTTACGCTGACGCCTCAGTTTGTCGTGCGGTGGGCTGGTGATGATGGTGGCGGTTCCAGCATCCAATATTACGATATCCGCTACCGTCTCGACGGTGGCCCGTGGGTCCTCTGGCAACAACAGACGGTTGCCACCGAGGCGCTCTTTGTTACGACGGTCGATGGCCTTTACGAGTTCGAGGCGCGAGCGGTCGACCAGCGCGGCCTTGTCGAAGACTTCACCGGTGAACCTGATACTGGGACGGTAGTCGATGTACGAGAGCCATTGCTGCCCCGGCTCCATTCGCCGTTCTTGCTCAACAACTCGGGGCCTGGGGCGCCAGTGCGGTAACGGACGACCTGGAGAGCGTATACGAAGCGTTGCGGCATCTACGGCTGAGCGAGAAGAATCGCGCCACCCAAGCAGTTCCTGGCAGCTTCGTATACGAGCAGTTGTTGGTGATGCCGTTGTGGTAGTGCAAATAGTGATTGCGCAGCCGTGACCTGTGTCACGGCTGCGCTCAGTTGTGCGTCACGGATGCGTATGCCTCACACAAATGAACTCAACCTGGTTCCCAATCAAGGGTGGGATGAGCGTATTCTGGTCTGCCGCAATGGACGCCTGGTGGATGTCTTCATTGTGGTGACCCAACGGTACGTCGTGTTGGTAGATACTGCCATCAACCCGGCGACCGCAGCGCAGATGGTCGCCTATGCCCAACCCTACCTGAACGAAGGGCGGCAACTGCTGGTGGTTAACACCCACGCTGACTACGACCACTGTTGGGGCAACGGGCTGTTTGCCGGGCCGAGAGCCCGTTGCCCGGCGCCGATCCTCGGCAGCCAGCGTTGTGCTGACCTCATCCGCCACCCCGAGGCAACCGCCTATCTGAGCGAGAGGCAGGAGAAGGAGCAGGCCATTTTTAGCGACGTGGCCCTCGTGCCGCCCACCCTCTCCTTCGACGGCAGCCTAACCATCGACGGCGGTGACCTGACGCTGGAACTCTTTCCCGCGCCGGGCCACACCGAGGATCAGATTGCCATTTACCTACCCGAAATCAACACACTGCTCGCCGCCGACGCGGCCGAGTTGCCCTTCCCCTTTGCGCGGACAGTGGAAGGCTTACCGGTGATGCGCGAGACACTGGCGCGGTTGGCGGCCCTCCACCCGGCGACGGTGCTCTACTGCCACGCACCGGTGACCATCGGCCCGCAATTGCTACACGACAATATCGCCTACTTTGGCAAGGTCGAGCAACAATGCCGCGCTGCTCTAGCTCGCAACCTGCCCCAAAACTTTGATGCCATTGATGTGGCCGCGCTGGTCGAGTTGCCTTTCGAACAGGTCACACCAGCCGGCCCACACTGGCAGGAGGTCGATGAGTTTTATCGCACCACGGGCCATGCGCAGCAAATTCGCATGATGTTGGCGTGGCTTACATCAGCAGCGGGATGAGGCGAGCATACGCCTCATCCCGCTGGTTGTTCGCTGATCAGGAAGGAAAGACGATCACCCCGCGTGCATTCTTGCCGGCTTCCATATCGGCAAAGGCTTCGTTGATCTGGTCGAGCCGATAGGTCTGCGTGATCAGTTCGTCGAGCTT
>QEUW01000399.1 GCA_003577005.1 Chloroflexota bacterium
ACCGCCCGATGGTCGTCTACGACCAGAACTCGAATGAGGGATGTGTTCTCCATGTAACCTCCATGCATCCATCTCCCCACAGTTCCATTTGCGGCTATTTCAACGGTAGCGGTTCCACCCCGTATTCCACCAGCTTGCGGCTCAGATAGCACTCGCCGGCAGAGAGCGTGCGGATCGCCTCGATCAGCTCGTTGCCGGCCGCCTCTTTCAACACAAAGCCACGAACACCAACCTCAAGTGCCTGGCGCACATCCCCGCCGTTCAGACACAATCCAAGCAGGATCACCCGAGCAGACGGGCAGAGTGTACTAATGCGCTGGGCTGCCTCCAGACTGCGGCGCACGGGCAGCACCAGATCCAGCACGACGATATCGGGATGGCTATTGGCTATCGCACCGGCGGCGCTCAGCCCATCGGTGGCTTCCCCAACGACAACGAAGTCAGGCTGCGTCTCAAGCAAGATGCGCAACAGGGTGCGCATCTTCTCATGCTTGTCGGTCAGGAAAACGGTGATGCTCATCGCTTTGCCTTTGATTCCAGAATGGGCCGCGGATGTGTGACCCAGTCACCCCGATGCAAAGCTGAGGGCAACGGCGCGAGGAGGTATGTTCAGTGAAATGACGTGACCGACGGGCGTCCCGGTCAGGTTTTGCCATCCGTTCCAAAGATGGATACCAGACGCTACGCCAACCGGGGCTGCTCCCCGTAAGCGCCGTTGCCCACCGGGGCATTCACAGTGTATGCGCCGGGCCGCCGCCTGGCTAGAGGGTAAGCTTGATATTTGTTGTAGGGATTTTTAGACAGACGGGTGCAATCCACCTTCCTGGAAGCTTTGAGCTTCCAGGAAGGTTTGCAGAAAAACGAAGCGGCACCCTACTCGGACGAAATGATGCCGTGCCGCAGGGCAAAGAGGACGAGTTGGGGCAAATTGTCGATCTCCAGCTTTTGCATGAGCCGGCTGCGATAGGTATCCACCGTCTTGGGTGAGAGCGCCAACTGTTCGGCGATCTGTGCGGTTGAGTTGCCTTCCACCACCAGTTGCAGCACCTCACGCTCGCGGGCCGACAGTAGCTCTAGCGGGCTCTCTGGCTCCAGCAGCGTGCGCTGGACCAGATATTCATCGACGAATTCATCGGCAATTTTGGGGCTCAAATGGCGCCGGCCCGCACACACCGCCCGAACCGCCTTGATCAATTCATCCCCCGCGGACTCCTTCGGCACGTACCCGCGCGCACCCGCGCGCAAGGCGCGGTAGGTGTGCTCGGGATTGGCATACATCGACAAGATGATGACTTGGGTCGAAGGATATTCGGCGCGGATCTGGCGCGTAGCTTCGATGCCGTTTAACTCCGGCATGGCAATATCGATTACGGCAACCTGGGGACGCAACTGGGCGACGGCGCGCAGCGCGTCACGCCCGTTGGTGGCTTCCCCCACGACCTTGAGGTCGGGCTGAGATTCGAGCAGCAGGCGCAACCCGGCGCGCACGACGCCATGGTCGTCGGCCAACACAATGGCAATCGTCATCTCTCCACCTCCACCGCAATAGTAACGCCCTGGCCCGGCCCCGATTGGAGCTCAAACCGGCCCCCCACACTCTCGGCGCGTTCGCGCATGATCAGCACACCCCAACCCTGCAGCTGTTCTGGATCGGCGGAACCGGCCAACACCATCCCGCGGCCATTATCGGCCACCGATAGACGAATATACCGGTCTTCCGCCACCAGAGTAACCGTTACATGGGTTGCCTGGGCATGTTTGGCGACGTTGTTGAACGCTTCCTGGGCAATCCGGAAGAGCGTTAATTCCACCTCCTCCGGCAGGCGCGGGAAGGATTGTTCGCCCTGCACATCGACGGTGAGGCCGGTGCGGCGGGCAAACTGTGTGGCATACCAGCGCAAGGCGGCCAACAGCCCATAGTCGGCCAGCATGGGGGGGCGCAAATCGGACATGACGTCGCGCACCTGTTCCGTCAGTTGTTCGGCCAGCCTGCGCGCCTCCTGAAGGGTAGCATCTACCGGATTGGCCGCCAGCGAGCTGGCGGCCAGTTGCGTTTGAATCAGCTTCAAGCTGAGGCTCAGCGCGGTCAAGTTCTGCCCGATCAGGTCATGCAGGTTACGGGCCAGTTCCTGCCGTTCATGTTCTTGGGCGCGGGCCAGCGTTCTGTTCAAGGTACGCAGCAGGGTGCGCTGACGCTCCACCTCGTGCAGCAAACGAACCTTTCTCTGCTCGGCCTGCCGGCGCTCGGTGAGGTCAAAAAAGGTGATCACCACGCCATCGATGTGGCCGTCAGCGGTGCGGTAGGGGCGCTGACGCACCAAAAACCAGCGTCCGTCTTCACTCGGCGCCTCGCATTCCACCAGCTCCTGGCCTTGCAACACCCGTTGGGCGTCGGCCTCCAGGGCAGCGTAGCTGATCTTGGGTTTCAGCTGGCCAATGGGCCGGCCCTGATCGGAGGATACAAGATGGAACAGTTCGGGCACGCGGGGTGTGTACCATTTGATGATCAGGTCTCGGTCCAGGAAGAGCGTGGCGATGTCAGTCGTCGCCAGCAGGTTCTGCAGATCGCTGTGCGCCTGGGTGACTTCCTCAACCTTGTTCTTCAATTCCTGATTGACGGTCTGTAACTCCTCATTGATCGACTGCAACTCCTCCTTGCTCGTTTCCAGTTCTTCGAGCGTCGATTTATATTCCTCGTTGGTCGACTGCAATTCCTCGTTGGAGGCCCGGAGCTCCTCCTCAGAAGTTTCGTGTTCTTCCTGCATGGCCTGGAGCTGCTCATGTTCGTGCCTCAACTTCTCAGCTAGCCGCCGAATCGTGGCATCGCGCTCGCGCACTTCGGCGCTGTCGAGCCCATCCTCCAGCCTTCCACTCTCATCTTCGAGAAAGGTCACTAGAGCCAGGCGTCTATCGCCGGCCTGCTGGCGCGGCCGCACGGCCATGCTGACGAGATGGGGCGAGCCGTTGAACTGGACCGGCACGGGTGGGGTAACGGTGGCTCTGCCATGCCCGAAGGCCTGGTAGAGCGCCGAACGTAGCCCGGCCTGCAGTTCGGGGCGGACGAGGCGGGTGATATCGCCGGTCAGCGAACCCCCAGGGGGCACGAGATAGCGACCCACCGTTTCGGAAAGGTGCAAGACCATCAGTTGCTCATCGACCAACAGGCTGGGCGGCGCCAACTCCTCGAGCACCTGGTAGTGGAGCGCCGCGCCTGAGCGTCTGGTGAGCAGTGGCAGGACGCCGGCGCTGGCTGGCCGCGGCGCGTTCACCGGCGCCGCTGGCAGCGAAGCGAGGATGGGCTGGGCGCTTGCACCTTCCCGGCGCTGGTAGACGCGGTGTTTCTTATCCAACGTGACAAAGAGTTCCGTCGCACTTTCGGCTGATTCCGCGCTGCCGAGCAACAAATAGCCTTGCGGGCGCAGGGCATAATGGAAGACCCCGAACACCCGCTCTTGCAGCTCGTGCTGGAGGTAGATCAATAAATTCCGGCAACTGATCAGATCGAGGCGGGAGAAGGGTGGGTCCTTGATCACGTTGTGCAGCGCAAAGAGCACTCGTTCGCGCACCCCGGCTTTCACGCGAACGTGGTCATCCTCTTGGGTAAAGAAGCGTCCAAGCCGCTCCTCGGCGATATCAGCGACAATGGCGGCGGGATAGATACCCTGGCGCGCGATGCGCAGCGCCTGCTCGTCCAGATCGGTGGCGAAGATCTGAATCTCCGGCGCATACCCTAACCTTGCCGCCTGCTCCAGCAGCAAGAAAGCTAGGGAATAGGCCTCTTCACCCGTGGCGCACCCCACCACCCAGACCCGTACCGTGTCGCCGGCGCCCTTGTTGGCAAAAAGCTGCGGAATAATCTCTCCTTCCAGGATGCCAAAGGTTTCTCTGTCGCGAAAAAAACTGGTCACGCTGATCAGCAGATCCTGGAAGAGCAACGCAACCTCGGCGGGTGACCGGCGCAGCAGGTTGAGATAAGTCTTTAGAGCTGTACTGTGCGTCACTTGCATGCGCCGGCCGATCCGCCGCAGCACCGTCGAGCGTTTGTACTGGCTGAAGTCGTGGCCGGTGCGAAGCTGGATCTGGACCAGAATCTGGTGGAGCGCATCCTGGTCTTCATCGGGGAGGGCAGCCGGCTCGTCGGGCAGTTTGATGATTTTTCTGTTCTGCTGGTAGGTGAGCAGTTCACGCGCCAACTCTTCCACGGGCAAAATGACATCAACCAGGCCGGTGGCAATGGCGCTCTGCGGCATGCCATCGTACTCGGCATCCACGGGGTCCTGCACCATGAGCAGACCCCCATATTCTTTGATGGCCTTGATGCCTAGTGCGCCGTCGGCGCCGCTGCCGGAGAGAATGATAGCCACACCGTCGCCGCGTTGTTCGGCCAGGGTGCGAAAGAAAAAGTCAACCGGCGCACGTGCCTGCCGCTCCTCCTCGAGAGGAATCAATTGCAGATGCGTGCCGGTGTCGGCGAGATTACAGTTGGGTGGAATGACATAGACCCGGTTGGGTTCAACCAGTGTCTTCTCGGTTACTTGAATGACGGGCATCGCCGTATGGCGCTGCAACAGCGTGGCCAGATGACTCTCCCGTTCCGGCGCCAGGTGCATGATGACGACAAAGGCCATGCCGCTATCGGGCGCTAGGGTCGCAAAAAAGCGTTGCAGCGCCGGCAGGCCGCCAGCAGAGGCGCCGATCCCGACGACCGTACACGCCGCGTCAGGTTCGTCTTCTCGTGTATCATCCTGAGGTTGCGCGGATTCGTTTGCGTTGATTTCCTCGATCATAGCTAGCTTCGTCTCCGACCTTCACTAGCTCGTGCGCAACAGCGGCTTACAGAGCAACCTTTGGTGTATTGGCAACGACCCAACCTCCGCGAGGGGCCAGGGGCAGCTTCGCCAGCCAAACAATCTGTGGCCACTTTCCGGAGGTCTTGCGAGCAATGATTATCAAAGGTTCGATATCGTTCCAGACACGAGGATATGCGCAATTAGAATGGATGTCAAGCACCAATCAAAGGGTGAATGGTATTCACTTTCGAGACGAGCCTGTCTTCATAAAGATCGCCCAGGCGTTCAGTGGGAGGCGAGCTCGACGCGCACCCGCAGGCGGGCATCGAGCGCCAGGACACCCTGGTCGTCGGCCAGAAGCGGGTTGATGTCCAGTTCGCAGAGCTCCGGGAGGTCAGCAACCAGCTGGGCCACCGCCAGCAGGGTAGCGTAGATGGCGCTCATATCGGCGGGTGGCTGGTTGCGATAACCGGCCAGCAGTCTGGCAACGCGCGTGCGGGCGACCAGATCATGCGCCAGATTCAGATTCAGCGGCGGCAGCGCCACGGCGCGGTCGCCCACCACCTCCACCGCCGCGCCCCCTTGGCCAAAGAGGATCACCGGGCCAAAGATCGGGTCGGTGGCGACACCTACGATGAGTTCGTGGGCGTGGGGCCGGCGCGCCATCGCCTGGACGCTAAAACCGTTGATCGTCGCATCGGGCCGCACTTCGCAGATATGACCTTGCATCGCCACTGCCGCCGCCCGCACTTCGGCTGGCGTCTCCAGAGCGAGCGCGACCCCACCGATATCGCTCTTGTGGGTGATCTCCGGCGAGACGATCTTGAGCGCCAGCGGGCCGCCCATCTCGGCGGCCAGGGCGGCGCATTCATCCGGCGTCCTGGCAAACCGGGTCGTGACAACCGGAATGCCATAGGCTGCTAGCACTTGCTTGGCTTCGGGCTCGGTCAGGATTTCCCGGCCAGCGTCGAGCGCAGCCTGAACCACGGCGCGCGCCTGCTCCGCCCTAGCCCGTGGGACCACCGGCCCGGTGGGCAAACGCTCTTCCAGTAACTGCGCCTGGGCGCGCCGGTAATGCACCATCTGCAAGAAAGCGTCCACCGCATCTTCGGGCGAATCATAGGCGGGGATGCCGGCCTCGGCGCAGATGCGGCGGGCGGCTGCGGTGCTCTCGCGGCCCAGCCAGCAGGTCAACACGTTGCGCCGGGCGGCCTGGATGGCCGGCGCCAGTTCCAGGGCGATCTCATAGCTGGGCACAATGGCCGACGGCGAGTGGATAAAGAGCACCGCATCCGCACCGGGGTCGTCGAGCAGAGCCTGTAAGGTCTGCACATAGCGCAACGGCAGCGCGTCGCCGATGATATCGACGGGGTTGCCGCGCGACCAGTTGGCTGGCAAGAAGCTATCCAGCCGCTGCAAGGTCTCCGGGCCGAGCGACGCCAGTTGGCCGCCGCGCAGAACCAGGGCGTCGGTGGCCATCACGCCGGGGCCGCCGCCGTTGGTGAAGATGACCAGTCGCACACCCTGCAAGGGCCGGGTACGGGCCAGCGTCGCCACGGCGTTGAAGAGATCCTCGATGGTGTCAACGCGCAGGATGCCGGCGCGGCGCAGTGCAGCGTCAAAGACATCGTCGGCGCCGGCCAGCGCGCCGGTGTGCGAAAAGGCGGCCTGGGCGCCTTCGCTCACCCGGCCTGCCTTGACCGCGATGATCGGCTTGCTGCGGGCGGCGCGCTGCGCAGCGCGCAGAAACTTGGGCGCATCCCGGATCGACTCGATGTAGAGCAGGATCGCCTGTGTCGCCGGGTCGCGGCCCAGGTACTCCAGCACATCGCCAAAATCGACATCCACGCTGTTGCCCAACGAGATAAAACTGGAAAAACCGATGCCATCGGCCTTGGCCCAGTCGAGCACCACGGTGGCCAACGCACCCGACTGCGTCACAAAGGCGATGTTGCCGGGCAGCGGCTGCGTATGGGCAAAGCTGGCGTTCAACCCAATGCCAGGAACCATCAAGCCGACACAGTTGGGGCCAAGCAGGCGCACGCCGTGGGAGCGGGCGGCTGCCAGCGTGGCCTGTTGCAGCGTCTGTCCCTGGGGGCCGGTCTCCTGGTCCA
>QEUW01000400.1 GCA_003577005.1 Chloroflexota bacterium
GGGGCCAACAGAGATCAACTAGGAGGCATTCTGGATAGCAACACACTGGCTCGACAGATCATTGATATTGTCGAGGACAAACAAGCGTCTGACATTGTGCTGTTAGACGTACATGAACAAACTTCGATTGCGGACTACTTTATCATCGCCACCATCGATAACGAGCGCCAGGGCAGGGCCATTCAGGACGATCTGCGTGAAAAGCTGCAAATCGAGCAAAACATCCGGCCCCTCAGCATCAACGGTCTGGAAGAGAACAGCGGCGGCTGGGTGCTCCTTGACTACGGCGATGTAATAGTCCACCTCTTTTCAGAAGACATGCGCCACCACTACCGCCTCGAAGAGCTGTGGAGCAAGGCCAACGTCGTGCTCAAGGTGCTTTAGTGATACGTGATGCGTAATGCGTGATCACGCATCACGTATTACGCATTACGTATCACTGTTCAATCTCCACCGCCGCCGCTGTGCCACCACCCATCCCATGACAGAGCGAGGCGATCCCGCGCTCCTGTTTGTGGCGTTGTAAGGCGTGGAGCAGCGTCACAATAATGCGGGCGCCCGATGCGCCAATCGGGTGGCCCAGGGCGATGGCGCCACCGTGAACGTTGAGCCGTTCGTATGAGAGCCTTAGCGCCCGCTGGATGAGCACGCTGTTGAGGGCGAACGCCTCGTTGTTTTCAAAAAGCTGAAAATCGTTCACCTGTGCATCCAGCCTGGACAGCAGTTTGTCGATGGCCGGCAGCGGCCCCTCGACAAAACGCCACGGTTCAACGGCGGCCCACGCCCCCCCTAAGAAACGGCCCAGCGGTCGCAGACCGTGCGCCTGCACCGCCCGTTCGCTGGCCAGCAACAACGCCGCTGCACCGTCAGAAATCTGGCTGGAGTTGCCGGCGGTGAGCATCCCCTGTGCATTGAAAACTGGGCGCAGCTCTGCCAGCGTCTCCAACGTCGTATCGGGGCGGATACCTTCGTCTTGATCCACGGTCACAGCTCCGCGCCGGTTGGTGAGCGTCAGCGGCACGATCTCAGCCTGATAGGCCCCGCTCGCTGCGGCCGCAGCCGCCCGCTGGTGCGAAAGACAGGCCACCTCGTCCAGCTCGGTGCGCGTAATACCGTGCATAGCGATCAATCGCTCGGTCTCTTCGCCCATGAGCTCGCCGCTCAATGGGTCGGTAAGACCATCATAGACGAGCAGGTCGGTCAGTTGCTCATAATTGTCGCGGCTCAGCAACTTGTAGCCCCAACGCGCTTTGTGGCTCAACAAGAAACCAGCCTGCGACATCGACTCCACGCCACCTGCCAGCACCAAGTCGGCCTCGCCGGCGCGGATCGCCATTGCGCCGTTGATCACGCTCATCATACCCGACGAGCAGAGCATGTCTACAGCATAGGCATCTACCGCTTGGGGGATACCCGCCTTGAGCGCGGCATGGCGTGGCAACAACTGCCCGTGGCCGTGTTTGAGGATGTTGCCAAAGATCACCAGGTCGAGTGCGCTACCCTCTACACCCGCCCGCGCCAGCGCGCCGCGCATTACCTGCGCCGCCAGCTCCACCGGCGAGACATCTTTGAACACCCCGCCAAACTTGCCGATTGGCGTACGGACGGCCGCTAGAATGTAGACCATCATGCCTCACAGATTACGCCGGCTGACCGGCGCCGTTGCCACCGGCAAAGCTTGGGTCGCGGTACTTTTTTCCTTCTTCGATGAGCATGACAGGGATGCCGTTGCGGATCGGGTATTTGTAGCCGTTGCGCGGGTTCAGCAGAAATTTGCCATCGTCCACCAATTCGAGCGGCCCCTTGTCTTCCGGGCAAACCAGAATTTTGAGCAACTCAGGGCTGATTTCACCCCCTAATGGTGCGTCATCGAGCGATTTGATCGGCGTTTGCGGCAAGACGCCGCTGCCACTCCGCGCAAATTCGTTGTCCGACGGTGCAAGCATCTTGCGAACAACGTAGATCACACCGGCGATTACCGCTACGAACAAAAGAAAGCGCAAGAAACCTTTCATTTTCGTTTCTCCGTTGAGTAGACTGTCAGGACGAAATCTTAGCACAGAAGCCGTATGAGAGACAATTCTGTCCCAACGAATATGATCACAGCGGTTCTTTAGCAGAAGACACGCTCGTGATCAGGGCCTTGGTCATCGTCGGCGCATCCAACGACCAAGGCTGTCGCGGTGCCAAATCTACTTTCGCCCTACGTCGTGATCGCATGATGTAACGGCTGCAAGGCAGCATAGAGGTGGACATAGACGTTGCGATACGTCTGGTCGTAGCGGGCCACAGCATCCGGGATGGGTGTGACGATCTGCCGTTCAGAACGGACCCGGCGCAGAGCATCCTCCAGGTCGGTATAGATGCCGGCGCCGATCCCGCCCAAGATGGCAGCGCCGAGAGCCGTCGCCTCGTGTACACTGGCAACGCGCAGCGGATGGTTGAGCACGCTAGCCTTGATTGCCAGCGCCAGTTCGTTCGCGGCGCCCCCACCGCTGACATCGATGTTGCGTACCTGGGCCAGCCCTGTGTGCGCCAACAGTGGCTCCAGCGAATTACGCACCTCATAGGCCAGCCCCTCCAGCACCGCACGGAAGAGCGCCCCGCGTGTGGCAGCCGTATGCAACCCAATGAAAGCGCCGCGCGCCTGCGGGTCGAGATGGGGTGGATTGGCCAGCCGCAGATGGGGCAGGAAGAAGACGCCGAGGCTGCCCACCGGCGTTGCAGCAGCCTCGGCGGTAAGGGTGGCGTAATCGGCGCCGCCGGCCAGGTTTTCGCAAAACCAATCGATACAGGCGCCGGAAGTGTAGAGCCCGCCAAAGATGTAATAGTGACCGCCTACATGGACCCCCTGCGAATAACCCTGCCGGCCCACCTCCGGGTCGGTGAGCGGCTGCGCCAGCGGCAGAAAGACCGCCTCGGCCGTTCCGATGGAGTTGAGCATGTCGCCCGGCTCGGTGACGCCTAGCGCCAGCGCACCGCAGACATGGTCATGCCCGCCCACGGCCACCTGAGCGCTCACCGGCAGCCCGGTGGCCGCTGCCACTTCCGGCAGGACCGGGCCGAGCCGGGTCCCGCTGGGCGCAAGGGGAGCAAGCAAGTGCTCCGGCGTCTCCGTCCACGCCAGGATCTCGTCGGACCACCGGCGCCGGTGGAGGTCGAGCCAGAGCGTGCGTGAGGCGAGCGAAAAATCTGTAGCTTGGATGCCACACAGCCGGTAGGCGATGTACTCGGCCATGTTGAGCCAGCGCTGGGTGCGCGCCGCGCTTTCTGGTTCATGCTCGCGCAGCCAGAGCCATTTGCAGAGGCCAAAGATCGACTCCAGCGCGATCCCGGTGATGGCAAAGAGCCGTTCCTGCCCGATGGTCTGTTCCAGCCGGGCCGCCTGCGCCGCGGTGCGATTGTCAAACCAGGCGATGGCTGGGCCGGTGGGCTGGCTGTGGGCATCGAGCGCCACCCCTGTTTCGGCAAAGCTGGCCACCGCCAGCCCCATGATCCGGCCAGGCTGCTCCACTTGCGTCGTGACCGCCTTCAACGCCCGCACTGTCGCCTGCCACAACTCTTCCGGCTCGTAATGAGCCCGGCCCGGCTGCGGATAATGGGTGGGCGTGCGGATACTGGCGTGGGCAAGCGGCTGCCCTTCCAGATCAAATACAACAGCCTTGATGTTGGTTGTGCCGATGTCGAGACCGAGCAGAAGGGGGGCAGCTTGCATAGCGACTATCCCTTTGGCAGATTGACCAATGATCCGTTGCCAAACTTGTGCAACTGTCCGGTAGGCAGGGGACGCAAAAGCGCCTAAGCTTACGCCCTGGCAGACTGATCGCTGCTGCTGAACAATTGTCAATTGTGTCCCGCACTACCGTGGATCAAGCCACGCAGCGCTCGCAACATGGCTGGTGGGTCATCGTGTTGCCAGATGTTGCGGCCAAAGACGACACCCTTTGCCCCGGCTGCGAGCGCGCCTTCTACCACCTGGAGCGTTTCTTCGACACTATCCATGCGTGGTCCGCCGGCAATGAGCACGGGAACCGGACAATTGTCGATCACCTGGCGGAAGCCTGTTGAGGTTCCCGTATAATAGGTCTTGATCAAATCAGCGCCGTGTTCAAAACCCAGACGGGCTGCCGAGGCCATCGCGTCGGGTGCTTTGTCATCGGGGATGCGGGCGCAGCGGCCAGGCAACGCTTCCACCACGAGCGGCAGCTTGGCGCGCAGACATTCGCCGGCGACTTTGGCCACGATGCTCAGCGTCTTCATCTCGACGGGGATGCCCGTAAAGGCCATGAGCACCACCGCGTCCGCACCCAGCGCCAGCGCATCTTCGACCGAGTGCATGAGCGTCCACTCGGTGTAGGCCAGCCAATCTTCGCGGTAGAGGCTCGGCCCGCCGTCGAGCCGCAGGATCGTCGGGATGCGACCGATGAGCTGGTCACGATAGCGTTTGACGATGCCAAAGGTAGTCATCACCCCATCGGCGCCGCCGGCCACCGCCATTTCGATCACGCGGCCGGGGTCGGCCAGCCCTTCGATCACCCCGTGGGTGCGCCCGTGGTCCATCGCCACGATCAGCGCCCTGCCATCGTCAGCAAGGATGGGCATGATTCCTCCGTAATGTGGGGGTAGGGGGTAGGGATTGGGAAGTAGGTTTGCGCACGTCCACCCAATCCCTACCCCCTATTCCCTATTCCCAGTTATTGCACCGTCCATCCACCATCGATCGGAATCGGCGCACCGGTGATAAAGCTGCTGGCGTCGCTGGCCAGGAAGACAATCAGCCCGCCGATCTCATCCAGATTGCCCCATCGGCCTAGCGGCACTTTGCTGATAAAGGCCTGGTAAGCGGCTGGATCGTTCATCAACGGCTGGTTCATCTCGGTGCCAAAAGGGCCGGGCATGACGCAGTTGACGGTGATGCCATAGGGCGCCCACTCGAGCGCCAGCGTGCGCGTCATCTGCAAGATAGCGCCCTTGCTCGAAGCATAGGGCGTGCGGTCGGCAATGCTGATGACCGAGAGGGTCGAGCCGATGTTGATGACACGCCCGTATCTACGTTCTTTGAAATGGGAAGCCAAGGCGCGGCAGAGCACCCACGGCCCGGTGACATTTGTCTCCTGTACCAGCTTGAACTCTTCCAGCGAAAGCTCTTCGATGGGGCGGCGGATGTTGATACCGGCGTTGTTGACCAGGATGTCCACCTGACCGAAGTCGCTCAGCACCTGGCGGGCCAGATTCTCGACTTGTTGCGGGTCGGTGATCTCGCAGGCGTAGCCGCACGCGGTGCGGCCTGTGGCTTCCTGAATCTGGGTGGCGACGGCCTGGGCATCCTCGGCTTTGCGGCTGGTAAGCGCTACCTGGGCGCCCGCCTCGGCCAGGGCGATGGACATCTGCTTGCCCAGACCGCGGTTGCCGCCGGTTACCAGCGCCACACGGCCGTCGAGACGAAATTTATCAAGAATTGGCATTGATAATTCCTTTCTTTTTGCGATTTGAAGCGTAAAGCGTGAGGAGTGATAAGGGAGGAGTGAGTATTTGCCGCAAGTCACTCGTCACTTATCACTCGTTACTCATCCCGCCGGCAGTTTGAGCAGGTCATCGACATTGACCGGTTTGCCGCTTGCGATCGACTCGTTGGCTGCGATCCCCAGCAGGATCGAAGCGGCGCCGTCGATGTGCGAGGCGGCGCGGTTGTACGGGTCAGCCGGCGGGTTGGGCGAGAAGATCTGCTCCAGCATGACCGGATCGGCGCCACCGTGGCCGCCCGTGGACTCAGGGATTGGAACTTCGTAAGGCCGGCCAAACATGGGGAAGAGGCGGATCTCTTTGCCGCCAAAGCGGGCGACTACGTCGGGGTCGCTGGGGGCAAAGATGGGTGTCTCTTCCTGCCCGGCGACAAAGGTGCGCCCAACCTGTTCGGTGAGATCGACTTCGAGCCGGCCTTTGTCACCGGTAATGGCGACGCGATAGCCTTCCCACGGGCTGTAGGCAATGAGCGAGTAGGTCAAGATGGCGTTGTTGCGATAGCGGGCGGTGACGCTCATGGTATCTTCGGCGCTGATGTTGTCGCCAAAGACGTTGCGGTCACGCAAATAACCGGTATCCTTTTCTGCCTCCAGATAGAGACCCCGCAGCGTAGGGTTGGCGTCGAGACGAAGGGCGAAGGGATCGCGAGCAGCTTCGCCCTGGCCGGTGTAGCGGTCGTAGGTGTATGCTTCGCCGCGTTTCTCAGCATTTTTGCGACCGTAGAAGAGCAGATCCCCCATTGCAAAGACCTGTTGGGGGTAAGATTGAATCCACCAGTTGATCAGGTCAAAATGGTGCGTCGCCTTGTGGACGAGCAACCCGCCTGACTTGTCCTTTTCGCGGTGCCAGCGGCGGAAATAGTCAGCGCCGTGAAAGGTATCGAGCACCCACTGGAAGTTGATATGGAGCGGCCGGCCAATCTTCCCCTCCATGATCTGCTCGCGCACCGCGGTGGCAATGGGTGCATAGCGGTAGTTGAAGGTGACGCGCAGTTGGCGGCCGGTTCGTTCAATCGTCTCGAAGATCGAGCGCGCCTTGGCCGCGTCGATGGTCATCGGTTTTTCGGCGATGGCATCGCAGCCCAACTCCATAGCCCGGTTGATGTAGAGGTGGTGCGTCGAATCCATGGTCGTGACGATGACCACGTGGGGCCGGGTTTCGGCGATCATGCGGTCGAATTCCTCGGCGTCGAAGGTAGGAACGGGCGGCAAGTTGTGCTGCTCGGCCAGACGTTGATTGTACCACTCCATGCGCGTCTGGCTTAGGTCGCACAGGCCGACGAGGGCCGCGTGCTCTTTGAAGTTGCGTGCAATCGCGTCGACATACATCCCGGCGCGGCCGCCCGTGCCGACGATGGCGTACCGTTTCCGTTGCTCAGTCATAGGTTGGAATCGATCTCCTTGCTGTAATTTTGGAACCATTTTGCCATCTGTAAAAAGGGGACCTGAGATTGGGCAACCAGGAGTGTAAACTGCTCTAGGGTCGCATTGCTTGCTGTAAGGCGGCGCCCGTTCAGCAAGAGGAAAATCCCCGCGGCTGTGATGCCGGCGCGCTTGTTGCCATCCACAAAGGGATGGTTGCGGATCAGCGAATCCATCAACGCGGCGGCTTTGGTAAAAAGATCCGGATATAAGTCCTCACCACCAAATGTAGCTTGTGGACGTGCTATCGACGCCACTAACAAGCCCAGATCGCGAATGCCAGGCGCGCCGCCAGTTTCAGAAATGAGGCGGGCGTGAATAAAAAGCACCTGCGCTGCCGACAGATACTTCACTGGGCAAGCGCCTCCAGGGCCGGACGATACTCTTCGATAAACTCGGCGACCTGTTTGGCAAAGAGCGGATCGACATCGGCGGCAGTGGATTTGACCGGCGAAATCATGATCTGGCGGCGCGCTTCGTCAAGCTCGACGACGACTTCGCTGCCCTCACCCAAATGCAGAGCATCCGAAATCTCTTTTGGCAAGGAAACAACGATGCTGTTGCCGGTTTTAAAGACCTTACGGACCGTGCCCATCTTTCTGTTCACCTGGGTTAGCTTGATGCTTGCTTTTGTGCTTACACTGTAAGGATAAGCTAGTATAACCCAGCCCGATGGCAGACCCAAATTCAATAGCCCAGTGTCTTATCCACCATGTTTTGGAGTGGTTCGCCGGCCAGATAGCGGCGCAGGTTCTCCAGAAAGATCGCCATGGCCCGGTCATCGTAAACCGGCGTTGCCCCGGCATAGTGTGCTGTGACGATGACATTCTCCATGCCCCACAGCGGCGAATCGGGCGGCAGGGGCTCCCTGGCAAAGACATCCAGCCCGGCGCCGGCAATGCGGCCCTCTTGCAGCGCCTGGATCAGCGCTGGCTCGTCGATGGTTCCGCCCCGCCCGATATTGATGAGGATCGCGGTTGCTTTCATGGCTGCAAGCTCACGCGGCCCGATCAAGTTGCGAGTTTCAGGCGTCAGCGGCGCAGTCAACACGACGACATCGGCTTGTGGAAGCAGATCGAGCAACTGGTCGGAGGCGTACATCTCCTCCACACCCACAGCGGGGATCGACGGGTCGCGGCGCACGCCGATCACGCGCATGCCCAGTGCGGCGGCGACTTTGGCCGTCTGTTCACCAATCGTCCCCACGCCGATGAGCAGCATCGTCCGGCCCGGCAGTTCGAAGAGCTGCTCCCACTCCGGCGCTCGCCAAACTCGCCCGGTTTGCTGGCGGATGGCCGGGGGAATGCCGCGGGCAAAGGCCAGCAACATGGCGATGATGTGCTCGGTGATAGGGATGGCGTGAACCCCCGAACCCGTGGTGATGATGAGGTCGGACGCAACCACCTCCGGCTGATTGAGCAACCAGTCTGCCCCGGCGCCCCACTGCTGATACCAGCGCAGATTGGGCGCCTGCGCCAGCAGGTCGGTGGGAAAGCGGCGCACGGCGATCTCGATGTCGGCCAGGGCCCGTTCGATGGTTGGCCGGTCGGTGGTTTGAAGCAGTTGCATGTGGGGCGCCAACTGTTCGATCTGGCGCCGCTGCTCAACGCTAAGTTCGTCAGGCTCGAAGCCCAGCAGAATGATGGGCATGATCTATCTCCTTAGCAGGGTGATGGGCGGCAAACCATAATGTATCATTCATCGTCCATCGTCTAGCGTCTTTTTAGAGCCGTAACCACACCAGGTCGTCATGGCTCACCTGGATCTGGCCGTCGGGGTCGATAAAGCGTTCGGCGCTGTCGGCAGGGA
>QEUW01000401.1 GCA_003577005.1 Chloroflexota bacterium
GGGCTCCTCCTCTGCTTGTGCCCCACCCTGAATGTTGAGTTCGGCGCGCAAGAGCACCCCTTCATCCATAAAAAAGCTGTTGACATAGAGCGCGCCAAAGATCTGGCTCCCTTCGAGCAACTCGGCGCGATCGGCGCGGATGGTGCCCTTATATTTTCCGCGAATGCTGACGGCTTTCGCCGTAATATCACATTGGACGCGCGCCGTCTCTGTCAGAATGACATTTGCCGGTGTCTCGATGTGCCCACCATCGACAGCACCATCGATGCGGATGCTGGCATCACAGCGCAGATTCCCATTAAACGTAGCGCGCGGCCCGATAATCACTTCGAGTGAATCAGGCGCCGGTCTTTGTGTTCGGCCAAACAAAATGTGCCTCCTCTACGAATCGTAAGAGATCGTCCAAGACCCGTTGGGAGAGTTGAGGAGTAAGGAGTGGGAGTGATAGGTGATAGACAAATTATGCTTACTCCTCACTCGTCACTCCTCATTCCTTGAAACTCATGCCGGACGTTTCTTATGTCAACTCTTACGTCAACTCTTACGTCAACAGTAGCCGCTCTGAAATGCTTTCACCACGATAGATGCGAGTGATGATGTCGGAGATGAGCGGCGCAATCGAAATCACCTCTAGCTTTGCTGTCTGTTTCGCACGCGGCACGGGGAGCGTATTGGTCACGACCAATTTCTCGATCCGATCGTCGTTGGCAAGTTGTTCGAGCGCCGTGGGTAGGAGCACAGGGTGGGTTACAGCAAAATAGGCGTTACCCTGGGCGCCATTGGCGTACAGCGCGTCGATCTGTTTGAGGACGCTCCCGCCGGCCATAATATCGTCGATGATAATCGGCCGGCGACCCTGGATGTCGCCCACCACGTGTGTCGTCTCGACGCTCGCAAAGCCGGTGCGCCGTTTGTGCATCACCACCAGCGGCAAGTTGAGCAACTCTGCATATCTGCCCGCCATACTCGCCCGCCCCACATCGGGGCTGACGATCACCGCATTGGCAAATTCCGGTTTGCGAAAATAGTTCGCCAGGATCGGCACAGCGCTGAGCGGGTCCACCGGGATATTAAAAAAACCGGCGATCGCGCGCGCATGGATATCGACAAAGATGACCCGGCGCGCCCCCTGGCATTCGATCATATTGGCGACCACCCGTGCGCTGATCGCCTCGCGCCCGCGCGCCATTCGCTCCTGCCGCGCATAGGGAAAGTAGGGGATGACCACACTCACGCTATGCGCACTCGCCCGCCGAAAGGCGTCGAGGTAGAGCAGCAGTTCCATCAGGTGGTCGTTGACCGGCGCCGGGCACGGCTGGATAAAGAAAATATCCTGGTCGCGCACTACCTCGTCTAGCGTCACATGGATTTCACTGTCGGGCAGCCGTTGCGTGGTCGAGCGACCGAGTTCGACATGCGCCAGTGCGGCGATCTCGCGCGCCAGTTCAACATGCGCCGATCCGGAGAAGATCCGCAGTGGATGGTAAGATTCTACCATGCTCCCGCCTTTGCATCACAGCGCACGCATTTGCGCACACAGTAGTATGTCAGCCTGCCCGGGGTGAAGATTCTGGCCGCGACGCATTATATGATAGCATAGGAACGCGGTCAAACATATAGGCGGTAAAAATGCGCGGCATAGGCAGGAGCCAAGATTCGTGGCGGCGGTTTCCATACTGCTGTACTTACCCACAGCCAGTTGGCGGCATGGAAACCGCCGCTACAAATGGGCTGTCCGCCCCACTGATCACAGGTCTGATCGGTGGCCCCGCCTAGACACCAGACAGACAAGCTAGGACGCCAATGCACAAACCAAAGCTGCTGATTGCAACACACAACCCGGGAAAAATCCGCGAGTATGAGGCGCTGTTGGCGGATTTGCCCCTGACTGTCACCTCGCTGCGCGCCGAGGGGATCACCCAGGATGTCGAAGAGACAGGCGCAACCTTTGCCGAAAACGCCCGGCTCAAGGCCGAAACCTACGCCGCCTGGTCGGGTTTCTGGACGTGGGCCGATGACAGCGGGCTCGAGGTCGATGTATTGGCGGGCCGCCCCGGCGTCTATTCGGCGCGCTACGGCGGCCCCGGACTTTCGGACCGCGAACGCTACGAGCGGCTTCTGGCCGAACTACGCCCTTTCCCGCCCGCAACGTGGACGGCGCGTTTTCGTTGTGCCGTTGCCCTTGCCCTGCCCCCACACGAGACCCTGCTAATCGAAGAGACGGTGGAGGGAATCATCACCGACCGGCCGCGCGGGGACCACGGCTTTGGCTACGACCCAGTCTTCTTTTTGCCCCCCTTCAGCGCCACAATGGCCGAACTACCCCCGGCTGTTAAGAATCAGATCAGCCACCGGGCGAAGGCAGCAGCCAAAGCCAAACAACAATTGGCCCAGTTCATGGCGCGACTGGATTGATCAAATGCAAAAAAGCCGCTAGAATGGAATTGAACAATCGAGGATATGGTTAGTGCCGTCTATGTCGGAGTCTTTGGAGCGACAAGCGCAACGGTCGGCGCCTGGCAAGTCTTCAATCTCCCCCTGTTCGCCTATGCAGAAGCTTATCAATCACCCATCGAGCGCAGTGATCGAGAGCCTCGAAGGGTTTGCCCTGGCCCACGCAGATCTGGTGCGGGTACGTTACCATCCCCATGTAGTCTACCGGCGCGACGCCCCGGTAATGGGCAAAGTGACGGTCATCAGCGGCAGCGGCAGCGGTCACGAACCGTTAAATATCGGCTACGTGGGGCAGGGAATGCTCGACGCCGCCTGTCCGGGTGCGATCTTCACCAGCCCCACGCCTGACCAATATCTGGCCGCCGTGCAGGCTGTCTACGGTGGGGTTGGCCTTTTCTTTGTCGTCAAGAACTATATGGGTGGTGTTCTCAACAGCGAAATGGCGATAGAGATGATACGCGACGAAGGGGTTGAAGTAGCCTCTGTCCTGATCCACGATGATGTTTCGGTAGAGAAGAGCGCCAACCGGCGCGGGGTGGGCGCTGCGATTCTGGTGGAAAAGATCGCTGGCGCTGCAGCCGAAGCGGGCCGTCCTTTGGCAGAGGTGGCGGCTGTGGCGCAACGAGCCAGCGAGGAGGCGTGCAGTATGGGTGTTGCCCTTTCCGGCTGCACCTCGCCCGCCGTTGGCCGGCCCACCTTCCAGTTGCCCGAGGGGCAGATCGAAATCGGCGTCGGCATTCACGGCGAACCGGGGCGACGGCGGGCGCTTTGGGTCAAAGCCGACGAGATCGTCGAGATGTTGGCGGCGCCGATCCTCCACGAAGCGCGGCTGACCGCGGGCGACCGGGTGCTGGCGTTGGTAAGCGGTTTGGGTGGCACACCGCAACATGAACTCTATATCGTCTACCGCCATCTCCACCACCTGCTCGAAAGATTGGGCATCGTAATCGAACGGCGGCTGGTCGGCAACTATATCACCAGCCTGGACATGGCTGGATGCACGTTAACCCTGCTGCGCCTCGACCCGGAACTGCTAGCGCTATGGGATGCGCCAGTGCGGACGCCCACGTTGCGCTGGTAAGCGAGCACCGCAAGGAGATAGTAATGAGTAACAAGTAATCGGTAATCGGTAATTATGAGCGAAGGGGCGACAGCATCGTTTCTCATTACCGATTACCGATTACTCACCCCTTTATTGATTCCTGCAAGAAGCTATTGACAGCCAAGGACTCTTTATGAAACCGCTCTCCACCTTAATCCAGTCTGTGCCGCCTTCACCCACGACGATGATGATGCAAAAGGGCCGCGACCTCAAGGCTGCCGGATACGACGTCGTCAACCTGGCCGGCGGCGAGCCCGATTTCGACACGCCCAAACACATCGTCGAAGCGGCGTTTCAGGCAATGCGAGCTGGCGACACCCATTATCCGCCGGCCTTTGGGACGCCAGCACTCTTAGAGGCGATCAGCAACAAGCTGGCGCGCGAGAACAACATCCAGGGTGTGCAGCCTACCCAGATCATGGTGACGCCGGGGGCCAAGTGGGCGCTCTTTGCGGCAGTCGCGGCCATGGTCGAGCCAGACGACGAGGTGATCATCCTCGACCCATCCTGGGTGAGCTATGCGCCCATCGTGATGCTCAACCGGGCGACACCGGTGCGATTGCCGCTCGCCAGCGCCGACAACTTCCTGGTGCGCGAGGAACAGTTGCGCAGCGCCATCACCCCGCGCACCAAGCTGATCATGGTCAACAGCCCGTGCAACCCCACCGGTCGCGTCCTCAGCCGCACCGAGATGGATGCGATTGTCACGGTCGCCACCGAGTACGATCTCTATGTCATCAGCGATGAGATCTATGAGCACATTCTCTACGATGGCGCCGTTCACCACAGCCTGGCCGCCGAACCAGGGATGGCCGAGCGCACGGTGATTATCAACGGCTTTAGCAAAGCCTACGCCATGACCGGCTGGCGTCTGGGCTGGCTGGCGGGTCCGGCGCCGGTCGTCAAACTGGCGCGCACCTTGCAGACGCACAGCGCCCAGTCGGCGGCAAGCTTTACCATGGCCGCCGGCGTAGCCGCGCTCAACGGCCCGCAGGAGCATGTCCACGCAATGACTGCCGCCTACGCCCAACGCCGCCGCTTTGTGCTCGACGCTTTCGAGGAGATCCCCGGCATCGAGTGCCAGCCAATCGAGGGCGCTTTCTATGTCTTCCCAAAATTTACCGCCACCACCAAGTCCAGCCTGGAGGTGGCCGACATTCTGTTGGAAAAGGCGCATATCGCCGCCACGCCGGGCATTGCTTTTGGCGAGGCCGGCGAAGGTCACGTCCGCTTTAGCATCGCCACCCACATCAACGACCTGGAAAAGATGGTCGAACGGCTGGCCAGGTTCGTGCCGGAACTATAGCACTTGAGGGATTGAGGGGATTAAGAGATTGGGTAGAGATTGGGGGAGATTTGATCGACCCCCCTTCTGCTGTCAATCCCCTTGAATCCCCTCAATCTCCTCGAATCTCCTTCAATCTCGCACTCTCTCTGTTTCTCAGCCTATGGACATCGCCTGGTACGTTTATCCGCTTGCTATTCTGGCCGGTATTGTGGCCGGTATCATCAACACACTGGCGGGGAGCGGCTCGCTGGTCACCATCCCCATGCTGATCTATCTGGGTCTGCCCTCGAATGTTGCCAACACAACGAACCGGGTTGGGGTGCTGCTGCAAAATGTGGTCGGCATCACCACCTTTTGGCGTAGCGGCAAGTTCGACATGAGCGGCGGGATGTGGCTGCTGGCCCCGGCCATCCCGGGCGCCTTTGTCGGCGCGTGGATGGCGACCCAACTCGGCCGCCAGCAGATGGACATCATCCTCGCTGTGGTGATGATCGTCATGCTCTTTGTGATCATCTTTGACGCTGAGCGCTGGCTGCGCGAACAGTCGCAGGTGCGACCGGGGCGCCCCAGTTGGTGGACGCTGTTGCTCTTTTTTGGGGTCGGTGTCTACGGTGCCTTTATCCAGGTGAGCGTTGGGGTCATCATCCTGGCGGCGATGGTGTTGGGGACGGGGTACAGCCTGATCCACGCCAACGCTATCAAGCTGATGATCGTGCTGGTGGTTACGGCCATTGCGCTGGCGATCTTTGCCGGCAGCGGGCTGATCGACTGGTATCTGGGCGGCCTGATGGCGGTTGGGCAGAGCATTGGGGCGTGGCTGGCGGTGCGTTTCGCCACGCGGGCGCGCAACGCCAACATCTGGGTGCGGCGGCTGCTGATCACGGTGGTCGTCGTCTCGATTGTCGATCTGCTGGGGATTCTCGACTGGATCACCGGGCTGGTGGCTGGGTGAGGGCAGATAGACCGCAGAGTGGGCGGATTGAAAAATCTGCTTTGATCCGCCTTATCCGCCCACTCTGCGGTCTATCCTACCCCATCGTCCAGACGCGCGTCGGCTCGATCTTGTAGATGACGCGGACGTCGCCGGGCCTCAGGTTTTCATAGTCGCGGCCATTGTATTTGCGCGACAGTTTGTGGATGTGCGCTTCGGCCCCTTCTTCGGTGATCTCAGCTACGCGGCCCTGGACCCCCAGGTAGCGGTAGGGGTTGTCTGGGTCCTGGATGCTGATCCCGACCTCAGCGCGCTCGCGCATGTTGCGGTCCTTTTTGCGTCCGCGTTGGCTGTTGACCAGCAGGTGCTTGCCGTCATAGTCGATCCAGACAGGAGTCACTTGGGGCGCGCCATCGGCGTCCACCGTAGCAACATGGGCGAAGGAACGTTTTTCCAGGATGTCTCGGTGAGACTGCGGAATCTGAGTCATTACTTCTCCTCAATTCGTAGATGTGCTTAACAGTGGGTTAAACTTCTATTGTCAAACTGCTATCGTCATAATCGTAGAGGGGGGAGCCACTTTGCTCAGGAGCGTTCCACCCAATTTACCAAAATTACACGCGTGAGGCAAGGCAAAACGTTATGAAGGTGTTTATCATCCGCCATGCTCAGTCGGCCAACAACCTGCTGGGGGAAACCGTTCTGTACGACGACTACATGGCCCAACGCGACCCGGAGCCACCCCTGACCGAACTCGGCCACCGCCAGGCAGCGCTGCTTGCTGAACATCTGGCTGACAACTCGCACCCGGAACGCAAACACGAAGAAGAGGGGCGTGGCTATGCGCTGACCAGGCTCTTCTGCAGCCCGATGTTGCGCACGCTCCAGACAGCGCTGCCAGTCAGCCAGGCGACGGGCCTCAAACCGCAGGTCTGGGTCGCTATCCACGAGCAGGGGGGCATCTTTCGCGGCAACCCGCGCAACGGAGGCGAAGTTGTCGGCTTTCCCGGCCTGACCCGGCGTGAGATAGCCAAACAGTTCCCTGGCTATGTCCTGCCAAGAGAGATGAGGGACGAGGGCTGGTGGTTTGA
>QEUW01000402.1 GCA_003577005.1 Chloroflexota bacterium
TCGAACGCCTGGTCGGAGATGAGCGCCGCCACCTCGGCGCCCACGCCCAACAGCCGGTTGGCCGAGTGGACAATGAGCACTTTACCTGTCTTGCGCGCTGTCGCCAGGATCGCCTCCGTGTCGAGTGGTTTGAGCGTGCGCAGGTCGAGCACCTCGGCCTGGATACCTTCCCCGGCCAGGCGTTCGGCGGCGGAGAGCGCCTCCTGCAACTGTGTGCCGTAAGTGATGATAGAAAGATCCTCCCCCCGGCGAGCCAGGTTGGCCTGGCCGATGGGCACGATATACTCACCGGGTGGCACATAGCCCTTGAGCGACCGGTAGAGCGTTTTGCTCTCCAGATAGATGACGGGGTTGTTGTCGCGGATGGCGGCGATCAACAGTCCCTTGGCGTCGGCGGGAGTGCCGGGCGCAACGACCTTGAGACCCGGCGTATGGACAAACCAGGCCTCCGGGTTCTGGCTGTGAAAGGGACCCGAACGGATGCCACCGTCAGCCGGGGCGCGGATGACCCAGGGGATGGCGGCCTGCCAGCGGTAATGGTTGGTTGCCGCATATTGCACGATGCTGTCAAACGCCGTAGTGATAAAGTCGGCGAATTGCATTTCGATCACCGGGCGCAACCCCATGAGCGCCATGCCGTTGGCCATACCGACAAAGCCTAGTTCGGCCATGGGGGTGTTGAGGACGCGGCGCTCGCCAAACTCCTCGGTCAGCCCTTTGGTCACTTTGAAGGCGCCGCCAAAGTCGCCGGCAATGTCTTCGCCCAGCACGAGCACGTTCGGGTCGCGGCGCATCTCCTCGCGCAGCGCCTCGCTGATGGCGGCGATGTAGGTAAGTTGGCGGTCAGCCTGCGAGATCTGTTCGGCTTCGGCAAACCCAAAGTTTGTGGCAACCTGGCTCATAGGGCGTACACTCCCTCTTCCACAGTCGCCGGGTCGGGAAAGGGGCTGGACTCGGCGTAATCGACGGCATCGGTTACTTCGACCTGGCAACGATGTTTGATCTCATCGAGCTCTGCCTGATCGAGCACCCCTTGTTCGAGCAGCCGCTCGGCATAACAGCGCACCGGGTCGCGCTGTTCCCATTCGACCAGCAGCTCGCGCGGGACATACTCGGCGCCGTCGTGGATGGCGTGACCCATCATGCGCATGGTCTTGGCCTCGATGAGGGTGGGGCCGCCGCCCTGGCGCGCCCGTTCCACCGCCTCTTTGGTCACCCCATAGACCACTTCGACATCGTTGCCATCGACGATGAGACCTGGCATCCCATAGCCATCGGCGCGGCGGGCGATGTCGGGAATCTTCATCTGCTGCGAGAGGGGGGTCGAGTAGGCGTACTGGTTGTTCTCTACAATCAGCACCAGAGGTGCGTGGTAGAGCGCCGCCATGTTCATCACTTCGTGAAAGAGACCCTCGCTGGTCGAGCCGTCGCCGATATAGGTGAGGCAGACGCGCGGCTCGTTACGGTAGAGAAAACTCATGGCCACCCCCAGCGCCACGGGCACCGACTGCGGCAGGTGGCTAATAAAGCCAATCAGGTTGAGGCTGAGGTCGCCGGCGCCGTGCATATTGGCATCGCGGCCGCGCGAAAAGCCGGTTTCACGTGCCAGCAAATTGGCCATGACGCGCCGCGGCGTCAACCCGCGCAAGAGATAACAGCCCAGGTCGCGGTGCATGGGCGCGGCCACATCTTCGGGCGCCAGCGCAAAACCCGTGCCGACACTGATGGCCTCATGCCCACGCTGGCTAAACATCCCCCCCACGCCGCGCCCCTGTTTCCACAGCGCAACCGCCATTTCGTCCAGCGTCCTCGTCAACTGCATCCAATAGTAGACCTCGATTTTCTGGTCACAATTGAGTTCGTACTTCGTCATCGCTCCGTGGTCTCTGTGCTTTGTTTGGATGGACCTACCCTATGATTCTGTTTGTGACTGGTAACGGTGTGCTGCTGCCTTGACGATCTGGAGAACCACTTCGTCGGGCGAAAGCTGGGATGTATCAATGATGACCGCATCGGCGGCAGGTCGCAAAGGTGAATGCGCCCTTTCGCTGTCGAAACGGTCGCGGCGAACCAGGTCGGCGAGAAGCTCCTCGTAAACGACGTGCTCGCCGCGCGCCTGTTGCTCCTGGTAGCGCCGTCTGGCCCGCTCCTCTACAGACGCGTCGAGATAGATCTTGAGCGGGGCGTTGGGCATGACCACTGTGCCGATATCGCGCCCAACCATGACGATGCCCGGTTTATCGCCAAGGCCGGCGCCATAATGCTGGCCGATCCGCCGCTGCTGGTGGCTTAGTGCAGAACGCACCGCGGCATAGGCCGCAACTGCCGAAACGTTCTGATCAACCTGGGGCGTACGGATAAACCATGTGACATCCCGCCCATCCGCCAGGACGGTGATATGGCGGCCATCGCGCTCGTTGACCTGGGGTGCAAGGATATCGATCCGGATTGCGCTGGCCAGTGCGCCGACCGCGCTTTCCTCCTCCACCGGGATCCCCCACTCCAACGCCGCCCACGTGACGGCCCGGTAGAGGGCGCCCGTGTCGAAGTAGAGAAAATCGATCAAGGCAGCCAGACGATACCCGACCGTGCTCTTGCCGGAAGCAGCCGGCCCATCGATGGCGACTACGGCAGGGCGCAGACAGGCAAAAAGCGCCGCGGCATCCCCTTCGTACCTCTCCTGTTGCTTCATACTGGGCTACCTGGCGTGCGGCGAGCGACGCCGGGTTGCACCGCGCCGGCCGCGCTCTGCCGAGGCGGATTGGATTGGTTTGCTTTGTTTTGCTGCGCCTGCGGGCTGCTCTGCCACCATCTGGCGCAGCGCGGTGATGTCACGCCGGCTCAAGGGTCGTGTTTCGCCCGCTTTGAGCGAGCCAAGCGTCAGCGGGCCGATCGCCCAGCGCACCAGCCGTAAGGTTGGATGGCCAATGGCTGCCGTCATGTGGCGGATCTGCCGTTTCTTGCCCTCGCGCAGCACAACCTCGAGCCAGACACCTTGTGTTGGGCCGGCGCCCAGGTTCAACTCAGCCGGCAACCGCTGGACGACGCGGATCGAGGCCGGCGCCGAGCGACCTTCGGGTAGGTCCACGCCGCGGCGAAATTGCGCCAATGCCGATTCACCCGGACGTTGTTCCACCAGCACATAATAGGTCTTCGGGTGCTGAAAACGGGGGTGGGTAAGATGGTGCGCCAGTTCGCCATCATCGGTGAGCAACATGAGCCCTTCGCTGTGCAAGTCGAGCCGGCCCACCGGGAAGACGCGTCGCATGCCAGCCGGCGCCAGGTCGAGCACCGTGGGCCGGCCATCGGGGTCGTCGCCGATATCTCCCAAAACCCCGCGCGGTTTGTGGACCATCAGATAAAGATGGCGCTGCGGGAGATGCACGGGCTTGCCGTCCACTGTGATCTGGACCTGTTCCGGGTCAACTTTGGCGCCCAGTTCGCTAACAAGCCGGCCATTCACCCGCACTTTGCCCGCGGCGATCAGTTGTTCGCAGGCGCGGCGGCTGCCCACCCCGGCTGCGGCCATTACCTTTTGGAGACGTTCTTCGGCCATGGTTGCCTTGTCTTCCACACACACTTGGTGCAATTATACACGCGTTGCAACTCCTCAAGCAACCCTGCCAGCCGCCATGTAAGGGCAAGATGACATCTTACCCCGCTGATTATCACCAGAGTACAAGCGTCTGCGTACCAATCACAGTGTCCCCCAGACGCCACTCGACCACGCCGACCTCCATCCCCGGCGACCAGACGACACCGGCGCCGGGCAACTTGACTCGCCGGTAACTGTGCAGTTGGAATGTCTCCCACGGCCGCAGCAACATGGCCGGCGCCCCACCCACCGGGCGTAGATACCAGAGATCACCATTCGGCGCGTAAAGCCGATTGAGATGCGCCAGCCCCTCCAGGCCAGGGATCGCCCATTGATAGCCGGTGCGATAGTAAGCGTAGAGCGCACGCACATCCGCATAACGATCCCGGCTCCCCAGCACGATGATGATCACCTGGCGGCCATTGCGTTGGATATTGGCAATGAGTCCCTGGCCCGCCGCCTCCGAGGTGCCCGTCTTGACCCCAATCGCACCGGGAAAGGTGAGCAGCAGTTCATTGGTGTTGCGCAGAACATGACCGGCGACGGTGGTCTCCACGGTTTGCACCATCTGCCGGAAGAGCGGATATTCCCACAGCCGCAGGGTTAAGACCAGCAGGTCTGCGGCGCTGCTCTGCTGACCGGGCTCGTCAAGCCCATGGGGATTGACAAAGTGTGTCTGCGCCAGCGCCAGTTCAGCCGCCCGTTCGTTCATCTGCCCCACAAAGCGGTCAACTGTACCAGCAGCGCTGCGGGCAAGGGTCATGGCGGCGTCGTTGCCGCTGGCGACCAGCAGCCCCCACAACAGATCTTCAACCGTCAGCCGTTCGCCGGCAGCCAGCCCCATGCTGGCGTCACCCACCAGGTCGGCGCTGATAACCGTCACGGTGCGAGTCAATTCGTTGCGTTCAAAGACCAGGAGCGCGGTCATGAGTTTGGCAAGGCTGGCAGGTGGGCGCGGTGTATCGATCTGCTCGGCCAGCAAGAGCCGGTTCGCATCCAGATCGTAGACGAGATAGGCGCGCGCGCTGACCGCCGGCGCCTCTTGAGCAGTTGACCAGACCCGCAGTTGTCCCACCGTCGCCGCCTGAGCCGGGGCGTAGGGCCGATCCACCAGCCGGGGCGGGGCAAAGCCGCTGAGAAACAAGGCGGCGACCAGTAGGAGACAAAACGGGAGCGCTGCCAAATTCTGTTTTCGCACGCTCTGCACCCATTCCCTACTCCCCGCTCCCCATTCCCCATTCGAGACCACTCTGCACCTGTCGATCACGGCTGGATCAAGACCTTGAGCACGCCCTTGTGACCGGCGTGCTTGAGGGCGGCCACCGCTGCATCTAGTGGAAAGCGGGCCTGGATCAATGGGCGTACCTGGACGCGCCCAGTAGCCAGCAAGTTCAGCGCTGGTGGAAAGGGACCGCAGCGGCTGCCCACCACGGTGATCTCATCGACCACGAGCTGGCTGGCATCGAACGCGGGGAGGACACCGGCAAAGGTGCTCTTGAGCACGAGCGTCCCCATTGGCCGCACCAACCGCAACGCCTGGGCAAAACCACCCGGCGCACCGGTGGCTTCCACAACGAGGTCAGCCGGACGGGTGCATAGTTCCTCAAACTGTTCTGGCGTCGGAACCATTGCCTGTTGGACACCCAGGTCGCGCAGGATCTGAAGCTTGGCCGGGTGACGACCAAGGACGGTGAGATCGCACCCGGTCAATGCCAGCACCTGGGCTATGAGCAGTCCCAGCCGCCCATCCCCCACCACAAAGACACGGCTTGCCGGCGTCACCCGCACCTGTTCCAGGATCTCCAGCGCCGCGGCCAGCGGCTCGGCAAAGACCGCCTCCTCATCGGCCAGGTCATCGGGCACCCGATGCAGATTTGCCAGCGGCAGTGTCAGGTAATCGGCGAAGGCGCCATCGCGACCGATGATCCCCAGGCTCTGGCGGGTGCGGCAATGTTTGCCCAATCCGCGGCGGCAGAGGTCACAGCGCCCGCAGCCGATGTTGAGTTCGCCTACGACTCTGCGGCCAACCCACTCCGGCGCCCCCGGCGCCTCCACCACCGTGCCGACAAACTCATGGCCCAGAACGCCACGATAGCCGCCTTTGTAGCCGGCCACCAGTTGCAGATCGGTGGAGCAGACACCGGCCAGGTGGATGCGGACCAGCGCCCCGCCCGTTTGCGGTTGTGGCGCCGGATAGTCGGCGCGCAGTTGTGGACCCTCATCCGTGAGCACAAGCGCCCGCATCACTCTCCCTCGCAAAAGAAGCTCTCCAGGATTTGCTTGGGTTTATCCGCAAATTTCACAGGTTGGCAAGAGCGGAATCTGCGGATCGATCCCCGTCAAAAGCGGTAGAGCTACAAAAGAAAACGGCGAAGCCAGATCGCTTCGCCGCACGACAACGAACGCTACAATCAGGCCAGCGCGGCCTGTCCATCGACCGGGGTAGCTGACGACCGCTCGCGGTGGAGCAACGAGCCTTCGTCCCACGCAACCAGGAGCGGCGAAGCATTGAAGATAGAGCTGTACATACCGGAGATGATGCCAACCACGAGCACAGCCGCAAACTGGCGTACAGTCGGGCCACCCAAGACCAGCACCGCAACCAGGGTGAGTAGTGTGGTGATCACCGTGCCAAGCGACCGTTGGAAGGTCTCCACAATGCTGCGGTTGGTCAGCAGCGCCATGCCTTCGCCACGGTAGCGCCTAAAGTTTTCGCGGATACGGTCAAACACGACGATGGTATCATTGACGCTGTAACCGATGACCGTCAAAATTGCGGTGAGGAAGAGAGCATCCAGCTCCCAACCGGCGATGAGATTCATGATACAAACAAAAGAGAGGGTCACCAACACGTCGTGAATCAAGGCGATCACAGCACAGGCGCCATAACGGAAAGGGTGCGACACCTGGCGGAAGACAAACCAGATATAAAGCAAGATCAGCAGCGAGGCAATAGCAACGGCGACGATGGCCGCACGGCCAACTTCGGCGCCGACGGCAGGGCCAATGGTACGGAAGGAGAGATCTTCAAATGCACCCAGTTGCTCGGTGATACGGCTCTCAAGCGCCAGCTTCTGCTGCTCATCGATCGCCTCAAATTTCACCTGTACCGTACGGTCATCCTGGACATGAAAAGCGGTAGGCGTCCGGTAGCCGGCTTCGACGAAGAGTTGGCGCACATCGGCCAGCGGCATATCGCGCTCAAAGCGCATCTCCCAGAG
>QEUW01000403.1 GCA_003577005.1 Chloroflexota bacterium
CAGGCTGTGCTGGAGATTGAACCACAACCGCACCGCCAGGTCGCTGCATCCGGCCTGGATGACGTGGCGCGCGCCTTTGCCGATGTGACCGACTTGAAAGTACCCTTCTTGCGCGGTCATGCGCGGGGCGTGGCTGAACTGGCCGTGGCCGCGGCCCGCCAACTGAAGTTTGCTGAAGCCGAGGTGACAACCCTACACCGGGCGGCGCTGCTGCACGACATCGGCCGGGTCGGGGTCGCCAACGGCATTTGGGAGAAACCCGGCCCGTTGACTCGCCACGAATGGGAGCAGGTCCGCTTGCATCCGTACCATACCGAACGCATCCTTTCCTGTTCGCCGGCGCTGGCCGACCTGGCGCCGCTGGCAGGGATGCACCACGAACGGCTGGATGGGTCCGGCTATTACCGCCAGGCAACCGCCGATACGATACCGCTGGCGGCGCGCGTGTTGGCGGCTGCCGACGCCTACCAGGCGATGACCCAGGCGCGCCCCTATCGCCCGGCGCTGGCGGCTGAGGCGGCAGCCGGCGAACTCCTTGCCGGCGCCAAGCAGGGACAATTTGACGGTGCGGCGGTTCAGGCGGTGCTTGCCGCCGCGGGTCAGACCCAGGCCAGCCGACGCCGGGTCTGGCCGGCCAGTTTGAGCGACCGCGAAGTAGAGGTGCTTATTCTCCTGACGCGCGGCGCCACAAACAAACAGGTTGCCGCCGAACTCAATATCTCCCCCAAAACGGCGGGGCACCACGTGCAGCACATCTACAACAAGATCAATGTCTCCACCCGGGCCGGCGCCGCTATACTTCCCTTTAGCAAACGCATGATAAGAGGCGGGCACGGATTGCCCCACACGTTGGCTCAGGTAGGAGGAGACGATGGAAAACATAATTTCGCTCGACGGAACAAGGATCGCCTACCACCGCCGTGGTGCGGGAGCGCCGCTGATCCTGGTCCCGGGTAGCGGGACGGCAAATCCGGTTGCCTGGACCGGCGTCGTCCCGGCGCCGCTTGCGGAGTACTTTACGGTCTATGCAGTTTACCGCCGCGGCCGTGGTGAGAGCGGGGATGGCCCGACCTATGCCATCGAGCGTGAATTCGAAGACATTGAGGCTATTGTAGACTCTGTGGGTGAGCCTGCAGCTCTGTTGGGGCACTCCTTTGGCGGCCTCTGTGCCCTTGAAGCTGCCTTGCTTACCAGGAATCTGCGCAAGCTTATCTTGTACGAGCCGGCTATCCCTCTCCCCGGCGTAGTGCTTTACCCCGAAGGAGTCATCGACCGGATGCAAGCCCTGTTGGATGCGGGCGACCGGGAGGGCGTCCTCATCACACTCTACCGTGACGTCGTTCAGATGCCCCCTCACGAGATTGAACAGTTGAAAGCGTCGCCGGCATGGCCGGAGCGGATAGAGTCAGCGCACAACGTGCTGCGCGAGGCGCGGGCAGAAGAGCAGTATACGTTCTCTGTGCAGCGGTTCAAGGATCTGCACACCTCGACGCTGCTCCTGCTCGGCGGCGACAGCCCGCCGTTCCTCAAAAGGGCTACTGAAACGGTAGACACAGCCCTGCCCAACAGCCGGATCGCCGTCATGCCGGGCCAGCAGCATACGGCCATGTACACCGCGCCTGATCTCTTCGTGCATGAGGTGCTAACGTTTTTGAACGAGCCAGGGTGACTCTGTTCTTCTCCGTGCTCTGGTATGATGGATACACAGCGCCGCACTCTGTGTATCTCTATGTCCCGTTTTTAGCTCTGGCTTGGCCAGTTAGGAGTGATAATGAAAACGATTGTCTCAAAAGATGCAACAAGGATCGCTTACGAACGCAGTGGCACAGGGCCGCCGTTGGTGCTGGTGCATGGAGCAGTTGCCGATCACACGCGCTGGGCGCCGGTAGTGCCGGCGTTCGAACGCCACTTTACCGTCTATGCCATGGACCGGCGTGGTCGCGGCGGCAGCGGCGACGCCAACGAGTACGCCATTGAGCGCGAGTTTGAGGATGTGGCCGCGCTGGTGGATTCGATTGATGGGCCGGTGAATCTCCTAGGCCACTCCTTTGGCGCGTTTTGCTGCCTGGAGGCCGCCAGGCTCACGCCCAATATCGACCGGCTCATTCTCTATGAACCACCGCCGCCTGGGATTCAAGGCACACTACCACCCAAGGTGGCAATTAGAATGCAGACCCTGCTAGACGCCAACGACCGCGAAGGGGTGGTCAGCACATTCTTACGAGAGGTGGCGGGCATCACGGCTGCCGAACTGGAGATGCTGCGCTCGGCACCATCGTGGCCGGGGCGAGTGGCGGCGGCGCACACAATTCTGCGCGAGATCCATGCGCTGGAGGGGCTTCCCCGGTTTGATGCAGAGCGGTTCAAGGCGGTCAAGACACCGGTACTGCTCCTCTTGGGTGGTGACAGCCCGCCGCTCTACAGCGATACCATTGCACAAATCCACGAGGCGCTGCCCAACAGCCAAGTTGTCGTGCTGCCGGGCCAACAGCACGTCGCCATGAATACGGCCCCCGATCTCTTTGTGCGCGAGGTGCTGGCCTTTTTGACCGTGCCTGCCTGAGAGCGCCAAACTCGGGCCGATTCGGTAAGGGCTGAACATGGAAATAGTGCATTCTGGTCGCGTGAAACCGGGCCGGGCTTTGCTTTCCCTGGTGCAGGGTCCCCCGGCCACCGACCAGTTATTCGAACAGGCACTAAGCGCTAAGCGCACGTAGTTCCACGGCAGACCAGCCCTGAAAGGCGGCCCGAGCACCACCGGCCAGCGGATCATCTTGCCCCTGGTGCAGCCGGTCGGATGCGGCCGGACTACACCGCACCTCGACACAAAACTCAGTTGCTTTGCGACCGGCTCGCTCGATCCGCCCGCGCAGATCGGCGAGCCCCAACACGACAGCGTGCAACTCGCCGGCTGCCTGGTCGGGCAAGTCAGCTCTTCCCTCCTGGCTATCTGCCTTGCCATCTTGCAGGCGGAGAGCTCGCCAGCCCCATTGGATCGACGATCCTTCCTCTGTGGCCCAGACGTTGAGGGCAAATTCGGCCTGGCTCTGCAAGGCAGCCTGGAAGAAACGATGGACCTCTTTGAAGTCGCGGCTAAAACGGGCCGGCGGCAGATCGGCGCGCGCCTGGCGCCCGTAGCCTTTGCTGGTTAGCCGCTCGTCGAGGATGGCGACCACGCCCCGGTCGGCGGCGCGGCGGATGAGACGGCCAAAGCCCTGTTTGAGCGAAAGGGTCATCAGCGGCGTCATGTACTGGCCAAAGCTGTTGCCGCCACCAGCCTCGATGGCGGTCATGCGGGCGCTGTGGAGCGGGTCGCCAGGCGTGGGGAAGGGGAGTTTGTCGAGCACCACCAGGCTGAGGTCGTCGCCGGGAATGTCCACCCCTTCCCAGAATGAGCGGGTGGCGAGGAGGACACTGTGAGGCTGTTGGCGAAACCAGGTGAGCAGCGCATCGCGCGGGGCCTCGCCCTGGGCGCGCAGCGGCCAGAAGAGCTGCTTGCCGTGGTTGGCCAGCCGGTCGGCAACCTGTTGCAAACCGCTCCAACTGGTAAAGAGACAGAGGGCGCGCCCGCGGCTTACTTCGAGCAGCCGTTCGATCTCGGCGGCGACGGCGGTGTAATAGGCGTCGGCGTTGCGGTAGTCGTAGGCGGGGAGGGCAGGCTGGTAGAGGAGCGCCTGGCGCGGGTAGTCGAAGACCGCCGGTAGCACACGCTCTTCGCCCGCGGAGACAAGGCCGCAGCGCGTCTTGAAATGTTCAAAGTGACCGTTGGTCGCCAGCGTGGCGCTGGTGCAGATAACGGTGCGCGCCAGCGGTTCGCCGCCCTCATCCTGGGCGTGAAAGAGATACTGGCCCAGCAGCCCGGCGGGGTTGATAGGGGCGGCGTGGATTTCCAGCGTTGTGTGGCGGCGGTCGAAGATGCGCACGGCATAGCGGACAAAGTCTTCGTCGCGCTTGCTGACGGCCACCGTCAACAGCTTGGTGGCCGTGCTGTTCAGCATCTCGATGCCCAGCTCGTAGAACTTGCGTTCTTCGGCGGCTTCATCCTTCTCTTTGCGCCGGCCTTCTTCTTGTTGCTCCTTTTTGGCATAGGGGCTGTTTCGTTTCATGCGGTCGGCCAGGTCGCTGAGGGCGCGACCGAGCTTTTTCATCTCTTCCAAGTCGGCTTCGATGCGATAAGCATTGTCGCGGCTGAGGTGCGCCGCCTCCTGAAAGGCCAGCGTATTCTGCATCCGGATCTCATCGAGCAGGTCTTCCGGCAAGTGTTGCTTGTAGAGGCTGCGGCTGAGCAATTGCTCGACGGTGTAATCGGTGACGGTGGTCTCAAAGACGGCAGTGGCCGTCTGTTCCAGCCCGTGCGCCTCGTCGATGACATAGATGGCAGCCGGCGGCAGGATGCGCTCGCCGGCAAAACCCAGTTCCAGGGCATTGAGCAGCAGGTGATGGTTGGTGACTAGGACCTGCGCCTCCGCCGCCCGGTCGCGCATGTGGTTGATCCAGCAGGCATCGTCATAAAAGCGGCAGTCCTGGTGGAGACAATCGTCGGGATAGCTGACCACGCGCGGGCGGAGATCGCTGTCGATTACAAAGGGCAGGTCGTCCACATCACCGGTCTGGGTTTCGGTAAGCCAGGTGCGCATAAAGGTGATCTGGTCGTGCTCGCGGTCATAGAGTGACATGCGCTGTTGCTCGACCAACTCTTTTTCCCACTTGAGATTGCAGACAAAGTTGCTGCGCCCTTTGACGATCACCGCGCTGATCTCCTGGCCGAGCACCCGGCGCAGAAAGGGGATGTCTTTGTAGAAAAGCTGGCTCTGGAGCGACTTGTTGGCCGTCGCCACGATCACCGTCTTACCGCTGAGGATGGCGGGAACCAGGTAGGCAATGGATTTGCCGGTGCCGGTGGGCGCCTCAATGAGTGCGTGCTGCTCGCGCAGAATCGCCTGCTTGACCGCTTCGGCCATAGCGACCTGGCTGGGGCGCAACTCGTAGCCCTCCAACTGGTGAGCCAGCGGACCGTCGCCGCCAAAGAAGTGGGCCAGGTCTATCGTTGTAAGCGGCGACGGCTCCGGTTCCGCATCTGGCGATCCGTCGTGTAACTCATCAAACGACGACTCATCCACATCGTCAGCCGCGAACCCATCATCTAGGTCGTGCATAGGCGTAATTGTGTAGTCACCATCGGAGTGTTCAAAACAAAAGCAGTCTAGCACAGATGTGCGGAGTGGGCAAAGCAGATTGCCGGGCGATAGCCAACCTGTGTGCATTTCATACACAATCGTTGAGCTGCTTCTTCCTTATAAAGAATTTGGCTCACAGCCGCCCGCAGACGGTAATCTTTGGGATTGAAATACTGCCGGTCTCAAGCAGAACCGGTTTGAATTGAAGGATTTTCATCTCATTTGCGATATATTATTAAATAGCATCTAGTATGCATACTACTCATTTTGTGGAGATTCCCCCGCCAAATGTTGTAGCAATTTTTCACTTTTCTTTCAGCCATAATCACTAAGGAGTACTCTCATGCGCGTATTGGTGACGGGGCACAACGGTTATGTGGGTACAATCATGGCACCGATGCTCGTCAACGCGGGGCACGAAGTCTTAGGTGTGGACACCAACCTCTATCAGGGGTCTACCTTTGGCGATGTGCCCGCAACGTTCGGGCTAACGGAGGTCCAAAAGGACATTCGCGATCTGGATGTGTGTGATCTAACTGGCGCGGATGCGATCATCCACCTGGCCGCCCTCTCCAACGACCCGTTGGGCGATCTCAATCCGGCGCTGACCTATGAAATCAATCACCAGGCCTCAGTGCGTCTGGCGCACATGGCAAAAAAAGCTGGCGTCGAGCGCTTCATCTTTTCCTCGTCGTGCAGCAATTATGGCGCTGGGGGCGATGACTGGCTTCGAGAAGAATCTCCCTTCAACCCCGTAACGCCCTATGGTAAATCCAAAGTCATGGCTGAGCAAGATATCGAAGTGCTCGCTGATGACCACTTTTCGCCGGTCTTTCTGCGGAGCGCCACGGCCTACGGCGTTTCGGCCCGTCTACGTTTCGATCTTGCCATCAACAATTTGGTGGCGTGGGCCTGCACCACCGGACGTGTCTACCTCAAAAGCGCCGGCACATCGTGGCGCCCCTTTGTCCATATCGAGGATATGTCGCGCGCCTTTATCGCCGCGCTTCATGCGCCGCGCCACCTGGTCCACAACCAGGCCTTCAATGTGGGCCGCACCGAAGAGAACTACCGCATTCGCGACATTGCCGAGATCGTCGTCGAGACTGTGCCCGGCAGCCGCATCGAGTTCGCCCCTGGCGCTGAGCCAGACAAGCGCAATTATAAAGTCAACATGGATAAGCTTGCCCGCACTCTCCCCGAATTCAAACCCCAGTGGAATGTGCGCCGCGGCGCCCAGGAACTCTACGCGGCCTACCAGAAGACAGGTATCACTGTGGACGAATTTGAAGGGTCACGCTACCGGCGGGTCAGCCATATCAAGGGGCTCATCGCCAGCGGCCGGCTAGATGAGAATTTGCGCTGGCGCGAGTTGGCATTGGCGTAGTTGGAGAATATGGAAGCGGTAGTAGGTAATTCGTAACGATGAATGCATCCTGCTAAAAGAGTGCTCCGTCTATCATACATCTACAATTACCGATTACCTATTCCTTGTTACCGATTGCTATTTGTAATTTTCCTTATAGGTTAGCCATGCTCTATCACAACGAAACAACTTGCCGCTCGTGTGGCTCCGGCCGGCTCGAAGTGATCCTGCCTTTTGGCGAGACACCGCTGGCCGACCGGTTGCTTACGGCGGAACAACTAAAGCGTCCAGAGTACAAGGCGCCGCTGACACTGACCTTTTGCCCAGATTGCTCCCTGGCGCAGATTGTCGAGACGGTAGACCCGACGATTCTCTTCTACGGCGAGTATCCCTATTTTTCATCAGTTTCACCTTCGCTGCTGCGCCACTTTTCCCACAGCGCAGCTGAGATTCTCGGCATGGGGAGGCTGAACGGCGATAGCCTGGTGGTGGAGGCAGCAAGCAACGACGGATATATGCTGAGAAACTTTGTCGAGCACGGCATCCCTGTGCTAGGTATCGACCCGTCACGTGCACCGGCAGAGGCGGCGATCAAGGCGGGCATCCCGACGATGATCACCTTTTTTGGCCGTGCGCTGGCCCAGCAACTCGTAGCCGAGGGCAAACGCGCCGACCTCTTCCTTGCTAACAATGTGCTGGCCCATGTCGCCGACCTCAACGGCTTTGTGACCGGCATCAAAACGCTGCTCAAAGCGGACGGCATGGCAGTCGTCGAGGCGCCTTATGTGGTGGACCTCATCGACCACTGCGAGTTTGACACCATCTACCACCAGCATCTCTGTTACTTCTCGGTGACGGCGCTGGACACGCTCTTCCGCCGCCACGGCCTCTTTCTTAACCATATCAAACGCGTGGCGATCCACGGCGGTTCACTACGCCTCTTCATCGAGCCGGTGGAGAAGGTGCAGGAATCGGTCCGGGAATTGCTGGCGATGGAAGCAGAGCGCAAGGTCAACCGCATTGACTATTACCAGGATTTTGCCGAACGGGTGCGTGCGGTGAAAAAGTCGTTGTTAGAAATTCTGCAACAGATCAAATCCGCAGGGCACACGATTGTCGGCTATGGCGCCGCAGCCAAGGCGACGACCCTGCTCAG
>QEUW01000404.1 GCA_003577005.1 Chloroflexota bacterium
GGCAGCACCAGATCACACGCTTCCGGCGGCATCCAGTGCGCATCCTGGCCGTTCCATTTGACGTTGCAGCCGATGGGGTTGGTGAGCGGGACGCTGACGGGTTTGCCGGCCAGGTGTTCTTCCAGGGCGCGGGCCAGATCGTTGGTGGTCATCTTGCTGGTGTCGCGTGGGTTGTCCACCCCGCGGCCAGTGTAGACGAGCCGGCGATCTTCGTCGAACACGTAAAAATGAGGCGTGCGGAGCGCTCCATAGGCGAGCGCGACATCTTGCGATTCGTCGCGCAGATAGACCCACGGAAACTTGTGCTCCTCCATGCGTTTGACCATGTGGGCAAAGTCGTCGTCGGGGTGGGTCACTTCGCTGTTGGAGTTGATCCCCACAAATTTGACACCCTGCGGAGCAAACCGTTCGACGGTCTGCCGGGTCACTTCGTCCGAACCAAGGACATAGGGGCAGTGATTACAGGTGAAGAAGACCACCAGTGTCTTGGCGCCGGCAAAATCTGCCAGTGAATAATTCTTGCCGTCGGTGGCGGGCAGGTTGAAATCCGGCGCCTTTTCGCCCAGTTGCAATGTGAAGGCCATGCTTGGTTTCTCCTTTCTATGGGGGGATGAGGATTCGGAACGTATCTATTTTACTCAGAACCCTGGATGAACGGCAAATAACTTTGTGGTGTGAGCGCCGGTGGCGTCGTGGGTTTGAGCGTATGTGTTGGCGTTGGTGTATCTACCAGGCGAGTCTGGATGCGATAGATCGTGCCGCCGTGGCTGGCAACATAGAGTTTGCCGTCCTTGTCCTCGCCAAAGGTGACGGGCGAGTTGATGCCCAGGTTGCCATGTTTGGCCGCGGTCCAGGTGTCTTCAGTGTTGCGCGCCAGGCTCCAAAAGTTGCCGGTGACATAATCGGCGAAGATGTAATGGCCGACCAACTCTGGATAGTCCGCACCGCGGTAGACATAGCCACCGGTGATCGAACGTGCATCGGCGCGCTCGATATCAAAGATGGGCAGCGTCAAGCCATTGGTGGAACACGTTGTCGGTGGGTTCGTCGGCGGGTAGACATAGCTACCCTCGCACAACCTCCAGCCATAGTTGCGACCGGGCGTATTGGGCGGCTCTACATTGATCTCCTCCCAGTCGCCCTGCCCTACATCGCCGGCATACATGTCGCCGGTGGCGCGGTCAAAACTAAAGCGCCAGGGGTTACGCCAGCCATAGGACCAGATCTCGGCGCGCGTCTCAGGGTCACCATCGTCGGCAAAGGGATTGCCGGGTGGGATGGCGTAGGTTTGCTGGCCCACCACATCGAGCCGCAGGGTTTTTCCAAGCAGCTCATTCAGATTCTGCGCCCGGTTGCCGGGGTCGCCACCGCTACCACCGTCACCCAGGGGGATGTAGAGATAGCCGTCGGGTCCAAAGGCCAGGTCGCCGGCGTTGTGATTGCAAAAGGGCTGAGCCACCACAAGGACGATCTCTTCGCTATCGGGGTCGCCCCGATTGGCGTCTGTGGATGAGACTCGATAGCGAGCGATGACCGTGTCGCCATGCTGCTCTGCAATATCGCTCTTGCGCGTGTAGTTCACATAAAACGTAGCAGGGTCGCCAGGCTCAAAGGCCAGGCCCAGCAGGCCGCGCTCACAACCGGTAGCCACCCGGTCGGTCAGATCTAAGAAAGGCTCAGCAAGCCGTGTCCCATCGGTTTTTACGATATGGATGATACCACTTTGCTCGACGATGAAGAGGCGGTCATCACCAGCGTTGGCGATTTTCACCGGAGAATTAAAGCCTGAGGCAAACTCTACCAGTTGCAGTTCAAACTGAGCAGGGCGGGCGGCGACAAACGCGGCCGGTTGCAACGCCGTCAGGCCGACGAGCGTAGCAACCACGGTCGCGGCAACCCAGCCCAATGGACTGCGCTTCCCTTGTTGTACATGCATCACAAGTGCTCCTTTCCGAAACCCTGTTTCCTGACCGGTCACCCATGGCCTTGGAAAGTTTAACATGGATTGGCGCGTCCATCATGCTGGTGAGGCAATAGGTATTCTACGCCTCTTGCACGGACTGCTTCTTTGCCGCCACGCGAAAACAGTCGTATTGATTCTCGCGCATGAGCCGGGTCGCCAGTTCGATAGCGTCTGCTGTTGTCAGAAACCCTTCATCCACCTCAGCTTGCAAGGTGCAGTTGAGCCAAGTGCGCGCCTGATGGGCATAAGCGACAGCGGCCGTGGGCCAACCCGTGTCGCCGCCAAAGACAAAGAGCTTGTTGGCTGGCACAGCATGGATACAACGGCGCACAAAGTCGCCAGTGCTGTACGGGTCGATGCTCCACGCCCAACAGAGATCGACATAGACATTGGGGTAATGCTTGGCTAGCGCCACCAATTCGTCGCTGTACGGGTAGGCGATGTGCATGAGTACAAAGCGAGCGTCCAGATATTTGGCGAGCAGCGGGCACAGATTGCCGGCGCGGATATAGTCCACCGGCATCCGGCTGTGGCCGGCATAGTAACCGGTGTGGATCTTGAAGGGCAGGTCGTACTCGATGCCCAGTTCCACCCCGCGGGCCAGCGACCAATCGCCCAGACAGAGGCGGTCGGCCTCGCTCATCTCGGCAGGATTGTGCAGATAGGCAGCCAGCGCCTGGGCGGCCTCGCGATCCGTCCGCTCGCGCCACTGGAGCGTCCGGTTGTAGGCGTGTTGCGACTTGATCGCAATAGCGACCCGGGCATTTTGTTCAAAGGTCACTTCCATTGCCCGGCGCAGCGATGCCAGGTCATGCACTTCGACACCCGTCTCTCGCGCCAGCGGTTCCAGGTCGGGCGTCCCATTGGCAAAAGCGACCCACGAGATGTCATAGAAGAAGAAATCGGGGCCAGATTCATCGACCTGGCAGGGGCGGACAAAATCATCCACCTGCACGTGGTCGAGGTTGGCCTGGTCGCGCAGCAGGCGCAACCGCTCGCCGGGCCGGCGAAGGGCATCGTGTTTCTCTTGGGCAGACTCCAACGCGTTGGCGCTGATCTCCTCGATCCCGTAGACTTCACGGGCGATGATGCGCACAGCTTCGCCATACCCGGTGTGGCGTACCCGTTCCCATGCCGGGCGTATGCCCTCAAAGCGGGCGCGCAGATCCGGGTTGCTGGCATCGACAAGCGCATCGAGCGCCGCTTGGCTGGCCCCGGCGACGATGAGGTCGGCGGTCACATAATTCTCAAAGAGACTTTGTAGCAGATCGGGGCCAGTCTCGACATATTCGCGCTCTTTGCGCAGATGCTCGTGCGTGTCACAAAGCGGGGTGGTTTGGATGTGGAGGACAAGGTCGGTTGTCATGGTTGGTGTCCATACACAGGGAAACAGGTAGGCAGGGAAGCAGGGAAACAGGTAGACAAGTAGGCAACTCGACCCCTTGTCTACCTGTTTCCCTGTCTACCAACTAATCTGTGAATCAGGCCGATCTCCTGACCGGCCGGCTACATGATTCTGGTGTTCTACTCGGGCCGGTCCAGGTCGAGCACCTCTTGCACCTTGGCTTGTAGTTCGGGGGCGTGCTGAGCCCACGAGACTTCGCCTTCCCAAATACGGTCGATCTCGTTGAGGAAGATGTTGTTGGCCTCGGTGAAGCGGGTGTTCTTGGGCATGGGGAAGCGCTCGATGCCGGCGGTGAGCAGACTATCGGTGACGCCAAACATGCGATTCACCGCAACAACATCGGGGTGCGTCCAGGCGCCCTTGTGGCCGTTGGGCTGGAGCTTCCCGTCCACAACCATGGAGACGCCCGCATCGGTAGAGGAGTATAGCTTGAGCAGTTCGTACGCCTCTTCCGGGTGGGCCGTGTTGGAGTTGATCATGTGCTGGTTGCCAGAGTAACAGGTGCCCTGGCGCCCTTCGGAGCCGACGGGAAGTAGCACGGCGTCCAGTTCAAAGCGGTCGCCCACGACGTTGAGCGCGTTGGTGACGTTGCCAACAGTGCTGGCGTGGGTGGCCGAGAAACCGTTGGTAAAGAGGCCATAGGCCGAGTTTTCGATATAGTCAGGCTTGCGCGGAGCCACCTTTTCATCGAGCAACGAAAGATACCAGTTGGCGATCTCCTCATGTTGCGGCGTGGCGTACTGGAGCGTCGTGCCTTCGGCATCCATCACCCAACAGTCGGTGGAATCGGGCGGACCCCACGAGCGGGAGACGTTGCTGTAGTAATGGAACGAGTTCATACCATCGAAGCCGATGCCAAAGATACCGGCACCCTCGTCGGCGGCGGCGCGCGCCAGTTCGGTCCAGTCGTTGAAAGTCCAACCCATCTGCGGTTCGGGCAGACCTTTTTCGGCCAGCATCGTCTTGTTGAACATAACGGCAATGTTGCCACCAGGGTGGACCACGCCAGGCACGCTAAAATTGACACCGTCCAACGCATTGCCGGCCATGACGCTGGGATAGATATCTTCGTAGTCGGGCAGCGGGTCGGTGGCCATGGCGTCATCGATGGGCATGTAGATGCCCTTGAGGAAGTTGATGAAGAGCCAGCGGTGATGGCCATAGAGGAGATCTTGCAGGGTGCCGGAGATAAAGCCGGTCTGCGTCTTGGTCTCGATCTCGCCGTAGATGGTCTCTTCGATGATCACCTGGACGCCGGTGTCGGCCTGGAACTGCTCGCCGAGTTTGGTGGGCATGACGCTCTGGCCCGCCTCTGGTGGTGCCTGGACACGCAGCGTCACCGTGGTGGCGGCAGGGGCCGAACTAGAGCCGGCAGTACTGGGCGCCTGGCCCGCCGGGGCCGCAGGCGGGGCGCAGGCGGCCATCAACTGGGCGCTGGCTGCACCCAGGCCGGCGGCGGCCATCCCCTTCATAAAGTTTCGGCGCGTAATAGTCTTTCGCATAGCGGAGAGTCCTCCTTTGTATGGGTGGAATAGAGCAGTGACCGCTGCGGCCTGCGTTGTACCTGCCAGGCAGGGGTATCAGCGCGAAGAAGTTGGATGGGCTGAAATCCGCAGCAAGCGATGTTGCTGGCGCTACTTTATCATGGGTTGCGCCGTTTCGTCAAACAGCCTTTTTGGTCGGGGCCGCGTTTCATAATTTTGCATCCAATCCTGAGCCAGCGCAGCAAGATAAACTCTACTATATACCTCGTTATCCCCTGATGGCAGATTTTGATACATTGGCATGGGCTGGGAGTAGAGTATTCTAAAGTAGAGTGCTTTAGAATCGATATAGATGGATCTAGCTGCGTCGTGGCTGCTTTGTGGGGCCAAGACGCTGGTTTGCGATTAGCCGAAAGGAAAAAGGTGAAACCATGGCAACTTTGGTGAGATGGAACCCGTTCGCCGAAATGATCGATCTGCGCCAGCGGATGGACCAATTGCTCGGCGAGAGCTGGCGTTCGATGGAAGATTGGCAGCCGGAGGGAGGTGCTGTTCCTCTGGCGCTTGACATCAAGGAAGATGAGAACAAGTATACCGTGCAGGCCTCGATTCCGGGCATCAAGCCGGACGATTTGGACATCACCGTGCATGATCACATGCTGACCATCTCTGGCGAGATGAAGCATGAGGAGGAGAAGAAAGGAGAACAGTATCATCTGCGCGAGCGTCGCTACGGCAAATTTATGCGCAGTGTCAACCTGCCAGCGGCAGTCAACAGCGAGAAGGCCGAAGCAAGTTTCGAGAATGGCGTTCTCACGCTCCAACTGCCCAAGTCAGAGGAAGCCAGGCCTAAGCGCATTTCCGTGGGTGGAAATCGTGGCAAACAGTCCTAAATCGAAGACAATTTGATGATCGCGCCATAGCTGGCGACGGTTTGCCAAACGCGATGAGCTCAAAGGTAGATCCAGAAAAGGGGGAGTCTACCCTCGCACAGTGTTTGGACAACCTGTGCGAGGGTTGCTTTTACCTCAATGAAATGACGCCTTGGGGCTTCTCAGTGTCGTTTCCAAAGCACCTCCGTTTCCCCAAACTACCCACTTTGTACTAGACAATGGTATAATCAACCCGATTATGCTGATCAACGTTATTGGCTGTCCATTCCTTCCATGAGACAACGATACTCCCACAATTGGATCTCCGATTCTCGGTTTGAAGAATTGGTCGAAGAAGCGCTCGACGCTATCCCCGATGCGTTGTGGGACGCTATCGACAATGTGGCCGTGACCGTGGCATATTGGCCCACGCGCCGCCAAATGGACGATGCTGGCATCCCACCGGGTGACTTGCTGCTTGGCCTTTACGAGGGTGTGCCGCTCACCGTACGCTCCGGCAGTTATGGGTTAGTACCACCCGATGTGATCTCCATCTTCCGCGGGCCGATCTTGCGGGTCTGCCCACCCGGTGATGAAGACGCTGTGCGCGAACAGGTGCGCCGGACGGTACTCCACGAGATCGCCCATCACTTTGGCATCAGCGATGAACGGCTCGAAGAATTGGGCGCATACTAGTACTACAACGAGACTTCGCGTGACGGATCCAGTCCGACCTTCGGGAGGTGACCACAAATAGTTTGGTGGAGAAAGTTGATTCTGGTCACCTCCCGGAGGTCATGGCGGTGACAATTGTCAAAGTCTCGTTGTAGTACTAGTACAGTAAGCAGTGGTTACTGTAACCACTGTGTCGCACTGATTACTGGTCACTGATTTCTGTCCCTACGAGCTGGGTGGGCCTGTTCAATTGGAACCCTAGATGATGAGACGTGTACGAGCTGCTGTACTGACACTGCTGGCGAGCTTTGTGTTGCTGGCCGGATGTGCTGACATCACCATTGAAGCGCCGGAATTGCCGGAGCTTCCCGAACTGCCCACACTGCTGGAAGAGATGGCGCGCGACCTGGGCTTGCCCGACCTCAGCCAGATCCCCGATCTACCCCAGCTGGTGGATCTGCCCATCCAACAGACGCCGGAAGGGGCGATCAACTTCAACGGCCCCACCGAGCGGCAGATCGCCATTGGCGAGCGTCTTCCGGGCACCGACATTGTGCTGGCGGAGATAACGCCAGACGGTGCAGTGTTCGAGATCGGTGGCCTCCGTGCGACCCGCCAAATCGGTGACTCGCTCGATTCTGATGGCTCCTGGCCGGGTGCGGAGGAGGCTGATTACTCGCTGCGACTCCGCGTCTACTATGTGGGCGACGAGGGTGTGCGAGCGGCAGGTGTTCACCAGCTTGTCGTCTACAACGTTCAGCCGCAAGCCGACTCGGCAGTCAGCCTGGCTAACGAGACGGTGCGCTTTCCCTTTACGGTCGGTGTGGCCGCCGGCGAGACCATCACCGGGACGACGCTCCGTTATCTGGGCAGCGAAGAAGCCGGCGCGCAACTGGGGGGGCTGGCCGAAGGCGAATACCCGTACCGCCGGGTTGGCGATAGCATCGTCTGGCGAGGACGTGTGCGGAGCAATATTGCAGCCGAATTTCAACTCCGCATGCTCTTTTATACAGGGGAACAGGCGCGGGTTGGTGGCCTGGTTACGCTGGACCTACCCACCGAGTAAAGAGCAACCGAGGTGAAACATGAGCGTCTCTGCGCCAACGGCAACGCTGAGTCCCGCTGCGCTGGAACATCTGCAACCGATCCAGGCGGATTATTACAACATCATCGATGAGGAAGGCTGGCCGGTCGGGGCGTTGGTGGTGTTGGTAGACCGCCAGCACGACCCGGTGCGCGCCGAACTTCACCTCTACGAAGAGCTCTCCGACGATGCCCGCCATTGGGCCTTTCGCCGGGGGCGCAGCATTCTCGAAGCACGCTACTACAGCGCCGAACCGGTGCCCCTCAAGATCTTCGAGAGCTATCAAGGGCGCGAGACGGTTCACATCGAGACCAGCGGCGCCAGGCGCCGCCCGGCGATAGACGACCGCTGGTTTCAAGGCTGGCAGATGGCGGCCGGCGTTGGGGTGGCAGTGTTGCTGGTGGCGTTGGTCTGGGCCCTGGCTACATTTTTGCGCAACCCGCCGGGTGAGAGCGCCACAGCCCAGTCGCCCGTTACACAGGATGAAGCGGCAGCGGTTGACCAAACAACCGGCACAGGCGACGAACAGTCAGACGCCGAAGCAGCACCGGGCAGCGATCTCCCCCCCAGCCAACACGCCGACCCGACGCTGGGGGTAGATGTACGGGTACGGGTGCGGCCCGGTCTGCGCCTCTCGCTTGTGGCCGAACCGGGGCCAAACAGCACCGTTGTCGGCTACATGCAGGACCAGCAGGAGGCAACGATCATCGGCGGCCCGGCCTACACCCAGGGCACGAGCGATACCATCGTCTGGTGGTTCATCCGGCTGGATGATGGGGTCGAGGCCTGGGCGCCCGCCAACACCAGCGAAGGGGCTGTGCTGGAAAGGGCAGGGTGATGCGATACGCTGTGGGCTCTGTATGCGCTTTTACTGCTGGCCGGGCCAGGTTAGCGGCTCGGTTCAGGTCGCTCCATCAGGCTGGACGACCCGTGCTTGAGCAGATAGAGTGCGGCCTGGGTACGGTTGACCAGGTTGAGCTTCTTGAGCACCCGGCAGACATGGCTGCGGACCGTAAACTGGGTGATGACCAGCTCGTGGGCAATCTCGCTGTTGGAGTAGCCCTGGGCCAGCAGGTCGAGCACCTGCCGTTCACGGGCAGTTAGCTTGGACAGTGGATCAGGCCTGGCGGGTGGCTGATTGAGACGCCGCAACACCACCCGCGCAATGCGAGGATGGAGCGGGGTGCCACCCTGGAGGCTGGCGTAAATGGCCTTGACCAGGTCAGAGAAGGCGATGTCTTTGAGCAGGTAGCCGACTGCACCGGCCTTGAGTGCCCGCAAGGCGGTCTGGTCGTCATCGAGAGCAGTGAGGACCAGGACTCGGGTGTTGGGACGCTGGCAGAGCAGGGTGGAGACCGTCTCCGTGCCGGCCGGTTCAGCCATGGCTATGTCCAGGAGCACCAGGTCGGGTTGGTGGACGCGGTTGAGCTTGTACGCCTCGGCTGGCGTGTTGGCCTCGCCGACGATCTGGATGGCTGGCTCGTGCTTGAAGAGGTGACAGAGCCCCTGGCGCATGAGCTTGTGGGCATCGGCCAGAAGGATGCGAACGAGGTTTGGCGTGAGGTCTGTGCTGTCGTGAAGACGTTCAGTGGTAGTTGTTAGTCGAATCGTTGGTGAGTCCTCTCCGGTTTTCATGGTGGGTTTCCCTTCTGGTATTACATACGAACTCGTAGGATCAGCTTGTCGGCTGTGTCACGATATGGCTTGCTGCAAGGCTGTATTCCATCGCTGCGCCGCTGGTGAGGGTTGGAAGCCAGGCTGTTGGCAACAGCCTGGCTTCTTTGCGCAGGGGTGGTAGGGCAAGATGCCATCTTGCCCTACCACCCCTGTGGTTACGGGAACTCGACTTCAGGCCGGGTGTAGATGATCGGCAGCCAGGTATGACGGTCGAGGGTGGCAAACTCGGGCGCCACGGTCAGGTGCAGCGTGACCGGGTTGCTCACGTTGCCGGCCGGGTCGGTGGCGGTGATGGTGTGCGTCCCTTCATCGAGCGGGACGGTGGGGGTGCATTGCCACTGCCCCAGGGCAATCGAGCAGCGCCACAGAGGGCTGAACAGGCCCGGAATCGCCAATGATTCCGGGCCTGTGATTCACCCGCCGGCCAGTCCTTGTCTAGCTCGTGCGGTTGCTGACGATGGGCAGCCAGATGCCGTTCGGGATGCCGCCGGCCGCGCTGTCGTCGGAGGGGTCAAGCGGGTCGGTGCCGTTCTTCAGTTCCTCGTAGTCAGGCACACCGCCACCGTCGGTGTCGCGACCGCCATCGCTGGGGTCGTTGGGATTGCCGGGAGGCAGCCCCAGGTTCGGGTAGAGGATGGTCTCGACGTAGTCGGGCACGCCGTCGCCGTCGCTGTCCTTGAACGAGTTCGGGTCGCCAGGGTTGGTGCCGTCCTGCCGTCCTGTTCCTCGACGTAGTCGGGCACGCCATCGCCATCCGTATCCTTGAAGGAGTTCGGGTCGTTGGGGTCGGTGCCATCCTGGTTCTCGACATAGTCGGGCACACCGTCGCCGTCTGAATCCTTGAAGGAGTTCGGGTCGAGCGGGTCAGTGCCGTCCAGGATTTCCTGGTAGTCAGGCACGCCGTCACCATCGGTATCACGCCCGCCATCGCTGGGGTCGTTGGGATTGCCGGGAGGCAGCCCCAGGTTCCGGTAGAGGATGGTCTCGACGTAGTCGGGCACGCCGTCACCATCTGTGTCCTTGAAGGAGTTCGGGTCAG
>QEUW01000847.1 GCA_003577005.1 Chloroflexota bacterium
TCGCATCAACACGATCATGCAGACCTGCTTCTTTGCCATCAGCGGGGTGCTGCCCCGTGATGAGGCCATCACCCAGATCAAAGAGGCGATCCGCAAGACCTATGGCAAGCGGGGAGAACCGGTGGTGCGCAGAAACTTCGCCGCAGTCGATAGCACGCTGGAGCACCTGTACGAAGTGGCGGCGCCGGACACCGCCACCAGCACCATCGAGATGCCGCCCATTGTCTCGCCCAGTGCGCCCCAGTTTGTCCAGGATGTGACGGCCAAAATGATGGCGAACCAGGGCGATCTGCTGCCGGTCAGCGCTCTACCCGCCGATGGCACTTATCCGAGCGGCACGGAGCGGCACGACGCAGTGGGAGAAGCGCAACATCACCCAAGAGGTGCCCGTCTGGGAACCCGATATCTGCATCCAGTGCGGCAAGTGTGTCTTTGTCTGCCCGCACTCGGTGATCCGGGCCAAGGTGGTCGAGCCGGAGGAACTGGCCGATGCGCCCGAAGGTTTCAAGGTCGCTGACGCCCGCTGGCGTGAGTTTCCCAATCAGAAATACACGCTCCAGGTGTCCGTGGAGGATTGCACCGGCTGCACGCTCTGTGTCGAAGCCTGCCCGGCCAAGGATAAGCGCGCCGTGGGTCGCAAGGCGATCAACATGGCGCCTCAACTGCCGCTGCGTGAGGAGGGCCGCAAGCTCTGGGAGTACTTCGAGCAATTGCCCGAGCACACCGCCGACAGCGAAATCAAATACAACCAGGTCAAAAATGTCCAACTGCTGGAGCCGCTCTTCGAGTTCTCGCTCGCGTGCGCCGGCTGTGGCGAGACGCCTTATCTCAAGCTGATCAGCCAGCTTTACGGCGATCGGGCCATCATCGCCAACGCTACCGGGTGCTCGAGCATCTATGGCGGCAACCTGCCCACCACGCCGTGGACAACCAACGAGGCGGGGCGTGGCCCGGCCTGGTCCAACTCGCTCTTCGAGGACAACGCCGAATTTGGGCTGGGGATGCGGCTGACGCTCGACAAACAGATCGAGTACGCCAGCGACCTGGTCCACCGTCTGCGCGACCGCATCGGCAACGAACTGGCGGACGCGCTGCTCGACAACGAACAGGCCGACGAGACAGCCATCAACCAGCAGCGCGAGCTGGTCGAACAGCTCAAACAGAAGCTGGCCGCCAGCGACGACCTCCAGGCGCGTGACCTGTTCAGCCTGGCCGACAAACTGGTCAAAAAGGTCGTCTGGATCGTCGGTCGCCGCCGGTGGCAAGCCTACGTCGAAGAAAGACCTGGGCATGATGGCCATGAGCTACGGCAACGTCTACGTGGCGCACGTGGCGATGGGCGCCAATGATCGCCAGACCTTGCAAGCCATCCAGGAGGCCGAATCATACGACGGGCCGTCGCTGGTCATCGCCTACAGCCACTGCATCGCCCACGGTATCAACATGGCGAAAGGGCTGGAGCAGCAGGCGCTGGCCACCCAATCCGGCCACTGGCCGCTCTACCGGTATGACCCGCGGCGCAAAGAACAGGGCAAGAACCCGTTCCAACTCGATTCCAAGGCGCCCTCGATTCCGCTCAAGGAGTACGCCTACAACGAGAATCGCTACCGCGTGCTGGAGCAGACCAATCCGGCCGCCGCTGCCCAATTGATGGAGGAGGCGCAGGCCGCGGTCAA
>QEUW01000405.1 GCA_003577005.1 Chloroflexota bacterium
GTCAATTGCGCATCCAGTTCAACTTCGGTTACGCCCATTTTGGCGGCAAGCGCAAAGGCAGCCAGGGTGTTCTCGGGGGCATACGCTGAAGCGCCACGGTGGGCAATCACCCAAAAACCGGGCGGGGCAGGGATGGGAAGCATAATATGCTCTTGTGAGTGTGTGCCCGCCGGCAGCAAACGCCAGGAGGCAAGATGATAAGCAAATGCTCTCGATTGTACTGTGATTTTTGACAAAGGACAAAAACTGTTTGAAAGCCCCGCCATGCCTATGTAACAACATTTCAAATAGCTGCTTATATCCTGTGCTATTCTCCCTTATACAAATTGGCTATTGCAGAAAGCGCTGTGCATTGCTTATAATATCCCCACCGTCTCGCCCTCATTTGCCGGCACACCTTCTGTCTGGCGGCCGGTTACAACCACAAAGGAGAACCACCATGCGTCGAATGCATCTTCTGCTCTCATGGTTGGCGGTCTGCGCCATCCTCGTGGCTGCTTGTGCGCCGGCTGCCCCACCTTGTGGGCTTTCAGGTCTACTCCCAGATCTTCGAGGGTCTGGTCCAGCTCAACGCTACGCTGGACAATGTCGAGCCGCTGCTGGCCGAGTCGTGGGAGCAGCCCGATGACTTGACCTATATCTTTAAGCTGCGCGAAGGGGTCAAGTTTCACAACGGTGCTGATTTCACCGCACGCGATGTCGAATACACCTTCAACCGGGTGATGGACGAGGCAACCGGCTCGTCGCGGCGCCCCGATTTTACACCGGTAGAATCGGTCGAGGTGCTGGACGATTATACCGTTCAGTTCAAGCTCTCGGCCCCCTATGGCCCCTTTCTGAGCAAGCTCGAAGTGTTGCGGATTCTCCCCGCCGATGACAGCATTGACGTGACGCAGACGCCAATCGGCACCGGCCCCTTTGAATTTGTCGAGTGGATCTCCGGCCAGCAGATCACGCTCAAAAAGAACGAGAATTACTGGCAAGAGGGCTTGCCCTATCTGGATGAGGTGGTCTTTCGCCCCATCCCTGAGCCTTCGACGCGTGTAGTCGAGCTGCAAACGGGCAATGTGGACCTGCTCAACGAACTGCCCTTCAAAGATGTGCAGACACTGGCAGAGGACCCCAACCTCCAGGTCTTCCGCGTCATGGGGGTCGTGCGCGACCATGTCGGCTTCAACATGGAGCGGGAACCGTTCAAGGACAATCCTAACCTACGTAAGGCGATTGCCTGGGCTGTGGACCGCCAGACGATTGCCGACACGATCATGTTTGGGCTGGCGCAGCCGGCGCAGGTAGCTATCCCCACCAGCCACTGGGGCTATAACGCCGCCGTCGAAGGCGCGTACGGGTACGACCTGGCTAAGGCCAAGGAATACTACGACCAGGCCGACCCCAAACCGGAGTCGATCACCGTCAAGGTCAGCCCCACCTATCCCGACCAGGTGAAGATGGCGGAACTGATGCAGCAGAGCCTGGCGCAGATCGGCATCGATTTGCAGATCGAGCAATTAGAGTGGTCGAGTTGGATCCAGCAGGTGGTGAGCGAAGGCGACTTCGAGATGGAGATCGTCCTCATCTCCGGTGGCAGCGACCCGGATGATTTCTTCTACCAATGGCACCACACCGGCGAGGTTTTCAATATCCAGCGCTATTCCGACCCCGAGATGGACACCCTGCTCGAAGAAGCGCGCACCACCGTCGACCAGGCAGCGCGCCAGCAACTCTACCACCAGATCCAGCAGAAGCTCATCGAAGACGCACCCATGGTCCATATCATCTACCGTGAATCGGTCATGGCCGCCACCGCCGACTTGAAAGACTTTACCATGACTGGGCGTTACGACATGGATTTCCGCCACGTCTGGCTGGACCGGTAGAATTTTAGATTTTGGATTTTAGATTCTTGATCTGGCAATCCAAAATCTAAAATCCAAAATCCAAAATCCAATGACTCGTTACATTCTCACCCGCCTTGTGCAGATTATCCCGGTGCTCTTGGGCGTGCTGATTGCGGTTTTTGTCATGCTCAAGTTGACGCCGGGTGATCCGGCGACGGCGATTCTAGGTGTGCAGGCCACCCCAGAGGAGTTAGAGCGGGTGCGCCGCGCCATGGGGCTGGATCGCCCGTGGCATGTGCAATTTGGCATCTGGCTGGGCAATGCGCTGCGCGGCGATCTGGGGCAGTCATACATCAGCAAAAAGCCGGTGAGCGAATTGCTCTTGACCCGGCTCCCGGTGACGCTGGAACTGACCCTTTTTGCCATGCTCCTGGCCGCGCTGGTGGGCATCCCGGCGGGCATCGTTTCGGCGGCGCGGCGTTATTCGGCGCTCGACTACTCGATCACCAGCTTTGCCCTCTTCGGCGTGAGCATGCCTTCGTTCTGGTTCGCCATCTTGCTGATTCTCCTTTTTTCGCTTTACCTGGGGTGGCTGCCGGCATCGGGTTATACGCCGTGGAGCAGGGGCGTCGTTCCGCATGTAAAGTCGTTGCTCATGCCTGGCATCTCGCTGGGGCTCTTTCTGGCGGGTGCGCTGGTGCGTTTTAGCCGCACCTCGATGATGGAGACGCTCGTGCAGGATTACATCCGCACGGCGCGAGCCAAGGGGCTGGCGCGCCAGGTTGTGCTCGTGCGCCATGCGCTCAAGAATGCGCTGATCCCCACGGTGACAGTGTTGGGCATCCAGTTTGGTGCGCTGTTGGGCGGGGCCGTCATCACCGAACAGATCTTTGCCTTCCCGGGTGTAGGCACCATGTTGTTGACCGCCGTCAACCAGCGCGATTATCCGGTGGTACAGGGCGTAACTCTGGTCGTGGCGTTCATCTTTACCGTAACCAACCTGGCGGTGGATATTTTGTACACGTGGCTGAATCCGCGCATCCGCTATTCGTAAGGCGTGATGCGTCAGTCTCTAGTCTCTAATTGTACTGACAAATGAAGTTAGGTCATGCAATCCAGGTGCGACGCACTTTGTCAAGTGCGTTGCACCTCCCGGCGGCTACCCAACTTGATTTGTCAATACGTTTCGCCGCCACAAGCTGGCGCTGGTCGGTTTGGTGGTGTTGGGTTTGCTGCTTTTGTGCGCCGCCTTCCCCGGTTGGATCGCCCCGTACGAGCCGCTCGCCATCGAGATGGCAGACCGGCTCCAGCCGCCTTCGGCTGCACACTGGTTTGGCACCGATGACTTTGGCCGCGACATCCTCGCACGCATTATCTACGGGGCGCGTATCTCGCTCCAGGTGGGAATCATCGCTGTGGGCATCGCTGCGAGCGTAGGCATCCCGCTGGGGCTGATAGCGGGCTATTTTGGCGGTTTGGTCGATGCCGTCATCATGCGCTGTATGGATGTTATCTTTGCCTTTCCGGCGATCCTGCTGGCGATTACCATTATGGCGTTGTTAGGGCCCTCCACAACCAATGTCATGATTGCCATCGGCATCGTCTACATCCCCATCTTTGCCCGGCTTGTGCGCGGCTCTACGCTGGCGCTCAAGGCGCAGGAGTATGTAGAAGCCGCGCGGGCTGCGGGCGCACCGGCGGGGCGCATCCTGCTGCACCACATTCTACCCGGCACATTGGGGGAGATCACCGTGCAGATCACGCTCTCGTTGGCCTACGCGATCTTGGCCGAGGCCGCGCTCTCGTTTCTGGGGCTGGGCACGCAGCCGCCGACGCCTACCTGGGGGTCGATGCTCAGTTTTGGCCGTGAATGGGTGCGCGAGGCGCCCTGGTTTTCCTTCTTTCCGGGTCTTGCCATCTTTGTCACCGTCTTCAGCCTCAATCTCGTGGGCGACGGGTGGCGCGATGCGTTGGACCCGCGAACGTGATGAGTGACGAGTGAGGCGCCTCACTTGTCACTCATCACTCATTATGATAGCAAACCGCATTTCTATTATGGAGGAACCAGCATGACCTTTTCAATCACAGCCTGGGACGAAGGGACCGGCATGACCGGGGTGGCGGTGTTGACCAAGTTTTTTGGGGTGGGGTCGCTGGCGCCCTTTGCCCGGGCTGGGGTGGGGGCGGTTTCGACCCAGGCTTTTGTCAATCCAACCTTTGGGCCGCGTGCGCTCGATCTGCTGGCGCAAGGGCTAGAACCAGAGGATATAGTGAGCGTGCTGCTCAAGAGCGACGAGGGCCGTGAGCATCGCCAGTTACACCTGGTGGATAGCCGGGGGCGCACGACGGCTTTCACCGGCACCGAGACGGTCGATTGGGCCGGACACCGCACCTTTGACTACTTCTCGGTGGCCGGCAACATGCTCGTAGGCCAGCAGGTGATCGACGCCATGGCTGAAACTTATCTGGCAAATCGTGAGGCTGATTTCCCCGAACGGATGATGCGGGCGCTCGAAGCGGGCCAGGCTGCCGGCGGCGACAAACGAGGGCGGCAATCCGCCGCGCTCTACATCATGAGCACCGAGGTCTACCCCTATCTCGACCTGCGGGTGGATGACCATCCCGACCCAATCATCGAATTGCGCCGCATCTTTGAGGAAGCAAAACGGGAGTATCTCCCCTTCAAGCAATTTCTGCCCACCGCAGCCAACCCCGCCGGCATCTATGACCGCAAGCTCATCGATGAGATCATCGCTCGCCAGGCGCAGAACGACCGGACAAGGGCGCCTTGATTGCGAGGTCGAGCAAGTACACAGGTAGATCAGTAGACTCATTATATCTGTCTACCTGTGCATATGCAGTCAAACCTGCAGGGTAGCCTACACCGCGAGCGATTTCTTGACCACATACTTCAGATGCGTGACGAGCGGCGAGTTGATTGCTTCCACGATCTCGATCTCCACTTTCTTCCGGTCGATGCCGTCAAACAGACGAATCCCCGCGCCAAGAAAGACCGGCGAGAGCGCAATCGAGAATTCATCGATCAAACCCGCATTGAGGTATTGGAGAATGACGTTGCCACCCCCAGCGATGCGAATATCCCTGTCACCGGCGACCTCACGCGCCTGACGTAACGCGCTCTCAATGCCATCATTGACAAAGTAGAACGTGGTGCCACCCGGCCGCTCCCAGGGGCTCCGCACCTGGTGCGTCAGGACAAAGACCGGCGTGTGGAAGGGGGCTTCCTCCGGCCAGAAGCGTTCACCCCCTTCAAACATCCGCTTGCCCAGGATGCTCACGCCGGTGCGGTTGAAGGTCTCCTCCAGCAGGCGGTTGTCCGCACCGGTCTCGCCGCTGCCGCTCAGCTTGAGGTTCTTACGGAAGAACTCTTGCTGAAAGACCCAGTGCTGGAGCGCCCCCCACTGTGCGCCCCAATCCTTGTAAGTAGGGTCGTCGGCATGTTCCATATCCATGCCTTCGGGTGCGATAAAGCCGTCGAGCGACATGGATACGCTAAAGAATACTTTGCTCATTGTTGCTCTCCAGTGATTTGCTCTCCATTGATGTTGTCGGGAAATGTTGTTGGGTTCACGCCTGATTTTGCAGTTCTGCGGCCAGCCTATCGAGGAGTTGGCCGAATCCAACCTTACGCCCCGCTGGCATGTCGGCTCCATCGAAAAAGGCGCCCTGTTCGGTGTAGACAAGACGGGCACCTTCGTCGACAGGTTCGATCTCCACCGTCGCCAGCGAAACCGAGATGCGCTGTGCGCCAACCGTCATCGTATAGGCGAAGACGATCCGTTGATCGGGCACAATATCGAGAAAGATCGTGTCGTTGCCCATCGGAGGGCCATCCTTAAAACGGAAGCGCGAGATCTCATAGCCACCGACGCAAAAGTCCAACGTAAATTCGTCGACCTGCCACCCTTCGCCCTCGGCAAACCAACGTCGCTTGGTCGCCTGATTCGAGAAGGCCGCGAATAGGCGCGCGGGTGTCGATGGATACGTGCGCTCGACGCTAAAGGTGCTGTGGACCACGGAATTCTGGTTTGCGGTTCGCTGCATCAATCCTGCTCCTGATTTTGTGTTGGCTGACTTACGGACGGCTCATCCTCAACGAGGATATCCCCAAGACGATCAAGCCGTCGCTCCCAAAGCGAACGGCGCTCGGCGATCCACTGGGTGGCGATATCCAGCCCAGCCGGCTCAATGCGGCAGGTGCGCACCCGGCCCACTTTCTCCGTGCGGACAACGCCGCATCGTTCGAGCACCTGTAAATGCTGAACTACGGCTGCCAACGTAATGCCAAGCGGCTTGGCCAGCGCGCTGGCCGAGGTTGGCCCCAGGCTCAATTGCTCGACGAGCTTGCGCCGCGTGGGGTCGCCAAGAGCATAGAAAACTTGATCGACAGTGGTTTGGTTAAGCATAGACTTAAGTATACAATCGATGAGATCGATTGTCAAGTGGCAGCTTAACTATTGCGAGACTATTTCAGATGCAGCGAGCCATGTCTAGGCATCGAAACGTGCAGGAGCGTGGTCCCATTCAAGTTGCGATATGGCCTTTGCAATATTCGTGACCAGAAGTGCCCTTCTGAAATATGAACTTGCCTTGACCTTAGGCGGGCGATTGCTGGTAGTACGCTGCGAGCTGTGCTACAATGCCACCATCCACAGGGATGGGTGGAGGGGATGTTATGACCCGTCAGAACTGGCAGAATGCAGATTCAACGGATAAGAAACTATCTCAAAATCGGTTGTGGCTCTGGAATGCTTTCGAACAGCACAGTGTGACACAGAGATTTTGAGATAATCTCTAAGGAGGAGCGCAATGCCGGCACCATTTCCAGGGATGGACCCCTATCTGGAGCGGGCAGGATTGTGGAAGCAGGTCCACACAGGCCTCATTGTTGAAATCCAGACCAATCTGGCTAGAAGGCTGCGGCCTCGTTATCTTGTGGCCATTGAACAGCGCACATTTCTTACGTTGCTCCAGGGCGAGCAACTGGTTGGCGAGCCGGATGTGTTAGCCGTGGCGCCACAGAATGGCCCGGCCAATGGCGAGTCACTTGCCCGCCAGGCGGCTGCCCTTGCCGTGGCCGAAGGCCCGGCAGCCTATACCGTCGAACTGCCCATGCCTGAAGAGATCGTCGAGCGTTACCTGGAAGTGCGCGACGCCGAGACTGGCGAGGCTATCACCGTCATCGAACTGCTCTCACCCAGCAATAAACAAGAAGACCGGGCACGCTATGAGCGCAAGCGGCTGCAAATTCTGGGCAGTATGACCAACCTCATCGAAATCGATCTCTTGCGTGCCGGGCGGCCCTTGCCCATGTACGGCGACATTCCCGCCAGCCACTATCGCATCCTCATCAGCCGGGCGTGGGAGCGACCGCGGGCGCAGGCGCTGATCTTCAACGTCCAGAACCCCATCCCCGATGTGCCCATCCCCCTGCGACCGGGCGAGGAAGAGCCGGTGCTGGCGCTCAATCAGGTGCTCCACGACCTGTACGACCGCGCCGGCTATGACCTCTTCATCGACTACCATCAACCACCTCCGCCGCCCCTGGACGAGGAGACCCTGGCCTGGGTGCGGCAACAACTCGACCCGATGGATGTTCAAAACACATGAGCACAGCAACTCGTATTCAAACCGTCCACGCTTATGAGGTCGTCGTGCCCGGCAAGCCAGGCGCGATCAACAGCGCAGAGTGGACTGGCCCCGGTGATAGCTGGGACCAGATGCCCATTGTCCTGCTCGAATTTCAGATGAATGATGGGATTGCCGCTCTAGGAGAAGTGGAGCGCGGTCACTCGCTGGCGGCACTCGAACCGTGGCTGCGCCAGTTGCCCAGTCTGACGCTCCAGGGCTGGAGCTTACAGCCCTTGCCGGCGGAATGGCGCGGAGCGATGCGTTGGGGGCTGTTGGAAGAACACCCGCCTGCACTCTGGCAATCGCCCTCGCCGGTGGCGCGCGCCGTGGAAGTGGCGCTGCTCGACTGGGCCGGCAAGCGCCTTGGCTGTCGCGCGGTCGATCTGCTCGGCGGCCAGGTGCATGAGACTGTGCCCGTCGATTGGTGGTGCGCCCGTCAGACACCCGACGACCTGGCTCGCATCGTGAGTCAGGCGCGCAACATGGGCTTCAGCGGTCTCAAGATGAAATCCAAAATCGGCGACCCTGTGGTCGAGCAGGTGGAGGCGGCCAAGGCGGCCGGTGGCCCCGGCTTTCATCTCACCATCGACCCCATGTGCCAGTGGCTCAACCCGGCCTATGCGCTCGCCTTGCTTAAACGGCTGGAACCGTACGCCGAAAATGTACAGATCGAAGACCCTTTTCCGCAGGATATGCCCGAACTGTGGCAACGGGTGCGCCAGGTATCTCCGATTCCGCTGGTGCTGCACGCCCGCAATCTGGCGGTGTTGCGGCGCGGCCTGCAAGACCGTTTCGCCGATAACTTCAACGTAAGCGGGCAGACCTTATCCGAGTTTCTTACCCTGGCGCGCACGGTCGAAGTGGCCGGCTACTCCTGCTGGCATGGTTCTTCGCTGGAGATGGGCGTGATGCAGGTGGCCCGTCTGCACGCAACTGCCGCCGCCCGCGCCTGTGTACTGCCGTCGGATTTCCAAAGCCACCTGGTGCGCGAATCTACCCTCATTACCTGGACGTGGCCCTATCGTGACGGTCGCCTGTCCCTGCCAGAAGGGCCTGGGCTAGGCATCGAACTCGACCGGGATGCGCTGGACCGTTTTGTCCAATCCACGGCTACCTACACCCGCTGAATGGCGTTTATGCCAAAAATAAGCAATCAAAAGCAGTTCACAGAGGGCACAGAGATTTCAGAGAACAGCCTCTGTGTTCTCTGTGAACCGCTTTTGGTTCTGGCTTATCCAGATTAGGATACTTCCAGTCAAGTGATTCTACAGAAAGGAGAATCGATGTCGAAAAAAATCCGGTGGGGTCTGCTCTCCACAGCCAACATCAACAAGGCGGTGATCGACCCCATCCGCCAGGCGGCGCGCAGCGAACTGGTTGCCGTCGCCAGCCGCGACGCCGGCAAGGCCGCCGCCTATGCTAGAGAATGGAACATCTCTACCGCTTACGGGAGTTACGAAGAACTGCTTGCCGATCCCGAGGTCGATGTCATCTACAACCCGCTGCCCAACCGGCTCCACTGCGAGTGGACGGTGAAGGCGGCGGATGCCGGTAAACATGTACTCTGCGAAAAACCGCTGGTGACGACGTTGGCCGAGTTCGACCTGGTGGAAGCCGCCGGTCAACGCAACGGCGTGACCGTCTTCGAAGCCTTTATGTACCTCCATCACCCGCAGACGCACACCATGCTAGAGATGGTGCGCAACGGCCGGTTGGGCCAGGTGCAGCAGATCAACAGTTGGTTCCATTTCTATCTACCGCCCGAACGGTCGGAAAACATTCGCCTCAGCGCCGGGCTGCACGGCGGTTCGCTCTGGGATGTGGGCGTCTATCCCAACAGCGCCGCGCTCACGGTTGCCGCTGCAGCCGGTGGGGGCGATCTGCCGCAAGAGGTCTACGCCAGCCAGATCGTCGGCGAGAGCGGGGTGGATGTAGCCATGCGCGGCCAGCTTCACTTTGCCAATGGGCTGGTGGCGCAGATCTCGTCGGGGTTCCGCACGCCCTTCCGCGAGGCGCTTCACATCGTCGGCGACCAGGCATCGCTCCATGTGGTGGAACCGTGGAAGCCGGGGTTGCAGGGCAAGGAGAGCCACTGCCTGTT
>QEUW01000026.1 GCA_003577005.1 Chloroflexota bacterium
TTCAAAGCACAATCAAAGCAGTTCAAGCCAAATTCAGACAATAAACCCGACTCATATGAAAGACCAAAGCAACCTTTTCTAAACGAGAGAGGGGCGTCAGTGATCGACGCCCCTCTCTTTCTTTTACCAGCCAAAGCGCTCCTCTTGCCACGGGCCGCCCGGGACTTTGGTTTGCACGGATTTGCGGATCGCAAACGAGCTACCGCCGGGGATTGGGTAGTGCTCTTGAACCGTTATTGTCCTTATCCGTTGTTGTCTCAAGGCCAGACCCATTACACCCGCATCGACCAGCCAGATCAGCCAACCCCACGTCCTATGGTATCATTGCGGCAATTCGGTTAACGATCCAGCCAAAAAGGAAAAACCATGACCACACGCAAACTGGCCCGTCACGGTGGCCTCTTTTTTGAAGAATTTGAAATCGGCGACCAGGTCGAAAGTGTCGGTCGCACGATCACCGAGACCGATATCGTCAACTTTGCTGCGCTCTCCGGCGACTGGAATCTGATCCATACCGACGCCGAGTATAGCAAGAGCCAGATGTTTGGCCAGCGCGTGGCCCACGGGCTGCTTGTCCTCAGCATCGCCAGCGGGCTGGCGGTCCGCCTCGGTTTTATGGAGGAGACGGTTATGGCCTTCCGCGGGCTGGAGTGGCGCTTTACCAAACCGGTCTATATTGGCGATACTGTCCACCTGCGCGTCACGGTGCAGGGGAAAAAGGAGATGGCCCGGCTGGGCGGTGGGCTGGTCACCTTTGAGATGGCGGTGGTGAATCAACAAGGCGAGGTCTGCCAGCGGGGGACGTGGGACTTGTTGTGCAAGGCAAAGGGGGAGTAATGGTCAATTGCCAGTTGTCAATGGTCAATTGTTAACGACAGTTCACTAACTGTGCGTTCATGCTGGTCAGCTGGGGTGGCTAGAGGCATTGCTCATGTTGATCTTTTTGATCCTTGCTACCCTCTTGTTGGGTGTTGTGGGAGGTGTGCTGCTGTGGCTGGGTCGGCGGCTGTGGCGCGAGACCGGCCTTCCAGCGGGTGAGGTGGTCTATAGCGACACGGGGACATGGCAGCGCGTCGAGGAACCGCTGATCAGCCGGCGGCATGGCCTGGTGGGCCGGCCTGATTATCTGGTGCAGGTGACGGAAAAGGGCCGGGCTTTCACGATCCCGGTGGAGGTAAAGAGCCGTAAGCGTCCGGCAGCGCCGCATGAGGGCCATATATTGCAACTGGCTGTTTACTGTCTGCTGGTAGAGGAACGCTTCAAGACGCCGCCGTACGGCCTGCTCCGCTATGCGGACGCCACACTGAAGATCCCGTTTACCGAATCGCTACGCCGCCAGGTGCTCGACGTTGCGGACGCCATCCGCCACAGCCGCCACGCAGCCGATATCTTGCGCAGCCACGAGGAGGAGCAACGCTGCCGGCGTTGTGGCTATCTGCTGGCGTGTGGATCGCAAGCACTGAACCGTTAAGGGCTGGCCTCACCGGGGTTGCCGCACCTGGAGCTCAGCCCAATCGGACGGCAGATCGACATCAAAGGCCAGCGTAGGGGAGTGGTAGATCTGGCGGGCTCGTTCGTGCTCGGTTGCAAGCTGAGAGTGGCGGTGGAAGCTGTCGGGACCAAAGGCAAAGGGGATGGCATCGGGCGGGCGTAGAAGCAACGCAGCCGTTCCACCGTCACGGCTCGGGGCGATGACAACGCCCGATTGGGTTTGCCCCAGCCGGTAGAGTTCACGAATATCCCGCACGGTGATAAGCGGCAGGTCGGCCGGCAAGACGAGCAGCGCATCGGCGCCTTGTTGGAGCACATAGCGGCGCGCCTGGTCCAGCGCCAGGTTGAGGTCGTACTCCTGCTCGTGAATCACACCGGCGCCGGCGAGGTGCGCCAGCGCCCACACCTGCGGATCGCGACTGACAACCAGGATCTCGGTAAAACAGTTGGCCTCGACCGCATTGGCGAGGAGATGTTGGAGCAGGTGGCGCATCAGGCGGGCGCGTTCGCCGGTCGCCAGCGCGGGGGCGAGCCGGCTCTTGCCCTCGTTCAGCGGCTTCACCGGCACGACCAGCCAGAGCCTCATTGTGCCGGGCTGCCCAAGAGGGGAGCAGGGGCCGGCGCCGGGGTTGGCCGGGAGCGCCGTAGCTCTTGACCAAAGTCGAGCACCCGCGTTGCCAGACGCTGTTTGCTGTCAAGGTCGGTCATCAACGTCAGGGTCACCAGGACCGGCAAGTCGAAGCGGTCGGCGTAGTGAGCGTCGCGCTCGTCGATGACGATGCCGTCGAGCAGGCCGGCATAGTGCTGGGCGATGGTCAGCGGGCTGATCTCCTTCCCCATCTCGCGCATCATCTTCGCCGCCGGCCCCTTGATGGCCTGGCCTCCCACGATCGGAGAGACGGCGATCTTGGGCGCTCGCAAAGCGTGGAGCCGGCGCCGCAACCCCGGCACACTCAAGAGCGGGTCAATGCTCAGATAGGGATTGCTGGGGCAGAAGACTACCACATCCGCCGCCGCCAGGCTCTCTTCGAGAGTCGGATTGAGGCGCGCCTGTTCGGCGCCCACATAGGTCAGGTCCATCACCAGTGGTTCGCAACGGCGGCGGACAAAATAGTGCTGGAAGGGCAGATCGCCCTCATCGGTGTGGACAAGCGTACGCACCGGGCGGTCGCACATGGGGAGGATCACCGAACGGATGCCAAAGGCGCGGCGCAGACGGTCGGTGACTTCGGTCAGCGTCGCACCCTGGTGCAGCCACTCGGTGCGGCGCAGGTGGACGGCCAGGTCTTTATCGCCCAGCCGGAACCAATCTTCGCCGCCTAACTGCCCCATCGTCGTCAGCGCCATAAAACTTTCATCGGCGCGACCCCATCCCATCTCCGGGTTGTTGATGCCGGCCAGGTTGTACATCACCGTATCCAGGTCCGGGCAGATGGTCAGCCCCCAGTGTTCAAAATCATCCCCGGTGTTGACAATCACCGTCAGGCAACCGGGTTCGAGAATCGCTTGCAGGCCGGCGGCTAACTTTGCACCGCCGACGCCGCCCGCCAGGGCTACGACGTTCAATGAATACATAGGATACCTGTTATATGAGATATATGCTGAAAGCGCTGGAAACTGCTGCGTATTGCATATTACACGCAACACGCTCTACCGCCACACGATGCGGCTCGCCAGGGCTGCTCGTTCCTTGCTCTTTTCTTCAGCGGGATAGCCGAGGGTGATGAGCGCCTGGGGCTGCCATGTTGAGGGTAATTCTAACACACCCTGCACCAATTCGGGCACAAAGAGGGGGGCGCACATCCAACAGGCGCCCAAGCCATAATGGTGGGCGGCCAACAGCAGATTTTGGCAGGCCAGCGCCACGCTCTGCACTGCCATCGTCCATTCGGCCTGGCTGCGCCGCTCGTCGGGATAGCTGTCCATCTCTTCCATACTGGCTGCGGCCACGACAAGCGCAGCCGCACCGGTCAGCCGGGCGCGGCTAATGGCGATTCGCCGTTCGATAAAGGCAGTATCAGCGCCATCGGCAGTGAGGTCGCGGCGCCAGTGTTCGGCCATGCGCTCGCTCAACCGCTCTTTTGTACCAGCGCCGGTGATGACGCAAAAACGCCACGGTTGGCGGTTGTGCGCCGACGGCGCCCAGACCGCCGCTTCGATCAACTTCTCCAGCAACTCTTGCGTCACCGGCTCGGCTGTATAACGCCGCACCGACCGCCGCCCCTTGATGAGCGCCCAGAAATTCGCATCTGCCGTTTCAGAGACCATCTGCCTGCACCATCAACGTACAACTCAGCAACCCACGCAGCCCAGAGAAAACACCTAACGATTTACTCGGTGTGCTCTGTGTCTCCTCTGTGCTCTCTGTGTTCCGCTGTTGCAGTTCGTACTACCAAGCCCGCGAATCGGGCACCTCCAGCCACTCGCCCCCACGGCGGATCGACTCCTGGCTGACCAGGCCGGGCAGCGTCATATCCATGGCCTCGTGGATGCCGATGGTGGGCGGCTTGCGCCCCTGCACGGCGTCGACAAAATCCATGACCTCAAAGTAGTCGCCACCGCCGTGACCAGCCTGGAGCGCCTCTGGCGGCGGATTACGCCACATCTCCGGCAGAAAGTCGGCCTCGAAGCGCTCAAGCGGCACCCATTCGTTGGGGTCCTGGCAGTAATCCGCCAGCCAGATCAGATTCTGGCCGCCGGGGTAGCGTGCGCCTTCAAAACAGCCCTTGGTGCCCTGGAGCGTATAGTTGGTCATGGCATGGGGCCGTTTGGAGAGCATATCGACGCGGATGCGTATGAGTTTGCCGCTGGTCGTCTTGCACGAAAGCTGGACGGTGTCTTCCATCGTGTGTTCGGGGTCGGTCCAGACGCCTGTGCCGATGCAACTGATACGGGCGGGACGCTCCTTGATCCACTGGAGGCAGGGGCCCAGGCTGTGGGTGGGGTAGGTGCAGCCGTTGACACCGACCTGCCAGTAGTAGCGCCAGGTTGGTTTGCCCTCCGCTGTGTGATGCAATGCCGAGACATCGTGCAAGTATTCACCCTCGGCGTAGTAGGTCTCGCCAAAGAGCCCGGCCTCGACCAGAGCAGTGACCAGCACACACGGCTTGCGATAGATATAATTCTCGGCCATCATGTAGACCGCTTTGCTGCGCTTGCACGCCTGCACCAGCCAGCGGCACTCATCGACAGAAATGCCGGCGGTTACCTCGGACAGGACGTGAATATCCCGTTCGAGCGCCGCCAGCGAATGAGGCACATGATAGTTCATGGGGGTAGCCACAACGACAATATCAGGTCTGGCGTCGTCGAGCATCTGCTCATAGACGGTGTACAACTGGGTGACCCCGGCGGCTTTTCCTGCCGCGCGCAAGGTCGGCTCATGTGTATCGCAGAGGGCTACAACCTGCGTTTCGGGATGGTTTTGAAACGCCGTGAAGAAAGAACTGGCGCGCTGTGCGCCGGCAAAGGCAACTTTGAGCACATTGGACATAATTTACGATACTCTCTCAAGAGGCCATAGCCCCATGACCTGGCGCAAGATCGCCAGTTCGCCGATGTGATAGGCATTGTGGTCGGCCACGAGCAAAATCTCGCGTAGAATATTGTAGCCGGCAGCGTGGGGGAGATCGCTATAGAGATCGGTGCTGGGGTCCTCGGCTAGCTGGCGTAGGGTCTGCAAATCGGCCCGAAACGCGGCCAGCGTCTGCTGCCACTGCGCGGCATCCGCCTGGGCAGCGGGTGGGGGCCAGTAGCCTTCGGGCCAGGGGGGCGATACGTGCGCCTGGTTGCGGATAAACTCAAGGATATCCCATTGGGCAATGCGCAGATGTTCGAGCAGATGCCAGAAAGTATAGGGCACATGCGCCGGGCGGCTGTTGATGTGTGCAAGTGGGAAATCGGCAACAGCTTCGTCAAAGCTCATGTGTGCGCCGCCACCATCCAGCAAAAAGAGTAATTGTTTGCGAACGGCCTGATCGCTCTGCATCTTCGCCTCCTCGCAACGACCCGGTTCGACTTCGATCTTGGGGATTTTGCTAGAACGCAGATAAACACAGATTGTTGCTGATTGACAAGGGCACCCATCTGTGAAAATCTGTGTTCAAACTCACTTGCTCGCCCACATCATGCCGCGGATCTGGATCTCCTTGGCCTCGGGCACATCGAAGTCGCGCGCCACGTGGCCCAGCGACGAGTAGAAGACGCGGCCCTTATCCCACATGCGTTTCCAGATCACCGGCATCACCGTGCCCTCGACCCAGTGGGCGTACTCGCCGCTGAAGGTGGTCGTCGCCAGCACCTGGTTCGAGGGGTCCACATGCATGTAGTACTGCTCCGAGTGCATCTTGAAGTCGTTCAGCCCGGCGGTGATGGGGTCGTCGTGGTCGATGATGTTGACTTCGTAGTCGATGATGTTGCCGGGGTGTGCCACCCACTGGCCGCCTACCATCCACTGGTACTCGGTATTGTTGCGGAAGGCGTCGGCCATACCGCCGTGCCAGCCGGCAATTCCGACGCCGCTGGCGACTGCGTTGAGCAGCCCCTTTTCCTGCTCTTTGGTGATGGTCCCCATCGTCCAGATCGGCACGATGAGGTCTAACCCCTGCATAAACTCCTGGTTCAGGTAGATGTCCAGCGTGTCAGAGAGCGTGACATCATAGCCGCGCTCGCGCAGCATCGGCGCAAAAATTTCGGTGCAGAGCTTGGGTTCGTGGCCTTCCCAGCCACCGTAGACGATCAGCGCTTTCTTCATCATTTATTCCTTTTTTTGACTAGCTGACAGGATGACACGATGGCGTCATCTTGTCAGCTAGTCAGGCGGGAATCTCTGTAGTGACCTCATGCAACGGCGAGTGCTTGTCTGAGGATATGGTCGAGCACTTCTGGAACTGGTTTTTGCTGGGCCTCAGCCTCTTGCTGAAGCTTATCGAAGATGTCTTCCTCGATCTCTACTTCAAAGACCCGATGCTGAAGATCGATTACATCATCGGTGGGTTCCAGGTATCCCAAATAATCCATTGTGCTGTGGGTATCCCAAAATTCACCCGCTTCCTCTTCCGTTGCAAACGCTTCTGGCAACGGTTCAACAACTTTAGGTTTATCTTTCTTTTTCATAGTCTCTTCGTTCAGCAGGCTCCATATCACGAGCCGAAATCGGCAAGACCGCGCCGGTCACCTTACGAATGTAGAATACCACAAGATAGCGCCCCGCAGTAGTTGTACCGTAGACGGCGTACACATGTTCATTTTTCACATGACCTCTTGCCATTTTGCGGATAAAGGGTTTGGCGGCAAGAACCTCTTCAACCTCTGCTACCGCGACACCGTGTTTGACCGCTAATTTCTCGATGTACTTTGCTTTCCAGATGATGTGGGTTAGGCGCATAACCTATCGGTCCGTTAGCGGTGGTCTTCCACACGATCTTGTGGTTCATAGCCCACCACATCCCTGGCATGGCTCAAGTCTCGATAGCCCCACTTGTTATCCGACGTGACGAAGAAAATGTCGTACTTGAGATCAGCCGGCGCTTCGATGCAACGCTCGACCATCTGGGCGGCGTCGCGCTGGCTGCACCAGATGGGGAAGTGGCGGGGTTCGGTGGGCCGGTCGGCCTGGTTGACCACACCATAGCGCAGGCAGATCATCGACATGGGTGTCGTGTCGGCAAAGTGGCGGGCAAGCTGCTCGCCCCACACCTTGCTGACCCCATACAACCCGGCCGGGTGGGGCAGCGACTCGTGGGTGAGCATGGGCCACGGCTGCGGAACCTCGTCATAGCGCCCCTCGAGCAGTGCGTTGTACGGGAACTGGCGAGCGTAGCCACCCATTGCCATGCCGCTGCTGGCAAAGATCACCCGCGCCACGCCCGCCCGCCGCGCCGCCTCGAAGACATTGTACGCGCCGATGACGTTGTAACGCAACACATCGTCCCACCCGGCATCCCCGCTCACGACGGCGGCCAGATGCACTACTACGTCCTGCCCGGCAAAGGCCGGCTCGATGGCTGTCAGATCGGCAATGTCGGCCTGGAAGGTGCGTACGCCAGACACGTCGCGCCGGTTGAGCGCCGTCAGCTCGTAGCGCCCCTCGAGCCGCCGCCGCACGGCCCCGCCGATCAGCCCACTCATGCCGGTGACAAGAATTTTTTTCATAGTGATCGTCCTGACATGACCAATTTACTGCGAAAAGCGGAACACAGAGGGCACTGAGAAGACACAGAGAACACAAAGTTTTCCTCGGTGCTCTCTGTGCAAACTCCGTGTTCCCTGTGTTCCGCTTTTCCTTCTTTGCCCAACCATCTTGTTGCTTACGCTGTCGGCTCGACCGCGCCATCCAGCCCAAATCGTTTTACCCCTGTCCGGGCCTCGAACAACCCGACCGTCAGCTCTGCCGCTAACGAAGCGCCCGCCTCAAGCGTAAGGTGGCTCTTGGTGCTGTTCATGACATTGACCAGCCCCTGGCCGGGGATGCTGCTCCACGGTTCGAGCGCCATGGTATAGGTCCGCTTGTAAAAGGGAAAGCCGCTCGACCCATACATCTCTTGCCAGAACCAGAGATAGCGGAAGACTTCGGCGCTCCAGGCCAGGCCAACGCCAACGCCGAGTTGGTGGTTGACCAGGGCGTACCAAGGCGGGCCGGCAAAATCCATGAGATAGGCCAGCGTGTTGCGCGGTTCGTCTTCGCCGGGTACGCGGCTCATGTCGATGGTGCGGCCAGCCCGAGCTTCGCCGTGTGGCCACTGCGCCTTGGCGCCTGGCAAGAGCACAACGTGCGGCAGATCGTGGGTGCCGTCGGCCCAAATGGTCTGCGCATTGGTGTAGATACGAGTGTCGCCGGAGAGGAAGGGTGCGCCGTAAGCCGGATGATGGCCCCACATAAAGTCGATGGGTTCGCCGGCCAGATTGGTCATCGTCTCTTGTAGACAGAGATGGCCCTCACCGGCGCGCAGGATCATGCGCCGGGTGCAGCGCAACGGGCTGCGGAATAGCTGCACCGAAAAATCGATGACCGCCTCATCGCCGCCCTCCTTGACAATTTCGTATTGCCAGGGCAAGGTCGAGGACTCGCCGTGGAAGTTGAGTTCGACCCCCTTGTACTGGCAGGCGTCGCCGCCGTTGGGGAAAAGCTCTTGCCAGCCGCCCTCGTACATTTCCAGCCAGGCGGTCTGGCTGTCACTGGCAAACCAGCCGTGTGTGGGCGCCCGCACCCCCAGGAGCGACTTCCACATGACATCGATCCCAGATGGGACATGGATCAACTCGTAGATGTCGGCGCCTTTATTGGGAAGAACTGTCACCTTGATTTGGTCATTCTCTACCGTGACGGCCTGAACGCCGTTGGCAAGGTCGCTGGTCTGTACGCGGCAGGGTGCAGAGGACATCGTCGGCTCCTTGTTGTCGGGTCGTAGGTTGGCTGGGCTAACTTCATTGTACCATCAACCGGCAACAAGTCAATCACGATGACAGGGGCATCAAAGGCATAGTGGGTACCCTGGCGTCGATCTTTCTGACCAGGAATTAAAGGTGGCCAGCAGCTAAATAGCTTCTGTGGGCCAGGTAAAGTAGAAGGTTGCACCCTCACCGACAGCAGATGCGAGCCAGACGCGACCGCCGCGCTGCTCGACGATTTTTTTCACCATCGCCAGACCCATACCACTCCCCTCGACTTTGTCGCGCGGGTTGAGGGTTTGGAATACTTGAAAAATACGATTGTGAAAGAGGGAATCGATCCCAGGCCCGTTATCGGTCACGGCAAATTCGATGCACCTATTCTCCTCCCGCGCCGACACATGGATGCGAGCAAGCTGAGGCTGGTGGTGATGTTTGAGCGCATTGTCAAGCAGGTTCCGAAAGACCAGCTCCAGGGGGATACGTTCTGTTCTCAGCACCGGCATAGCTCTTGCAACCGTTACCGTGAAACCCGCGGGCGGTGCAATCCACTCGACGACGCTGTGAACGAGGAGGGCTGTATCAACCGTTTCGGATGCACTGTAGTGGCGGTCTGCCCGGGAGTAAGCAAGCAGGTCGTTGAGTAACTGCTCCATCCGCTGCACGCGCCGGCGTAACTTGTCGAGATGCACTCGAGAGGCAGGAGGTAGTATCTTCGCACAATCTTCGACAATCCACCGTGACAGGGCATCGATGGCGCGCAGCGGAGACCTGAGGTCATGGGAAGCGGCATAAGCGAATTGGTCTAGCTCGCGATTGCGACGTTCGAGTTCAAGCGTACGTTCTGCTACCCGCTGTTCGAGCTGGTCGCGCGCCTGGCGGAGCTCCTTCTCCGCCTGTTGGCGCCGGGTAATATCCTCAAAGACGTTGATCGCACCGACCTGGCGACCTGCCTCATCGAATAGTGGATCGATGTTGACGGAGGCAATGATGATTGTACCATCCGGTCGCTCGATGTGGATGGTCTCATTACGGGTTCCCTGACCCGTCAGGACGGCGACCGCCATGGGACATTTCTCATGAGAGAGAAGCGAGCCGTCTGGCCGATAGATGCGGAAGGAGCCACAGAAGCGGTCGGCGGGGTCATGGAGTTTGGGATGGCGCCCCCAGAGTTCGGCGGCGCGCTGGTTGTAGTAGGAAATTAACCCTTCGCTGTCACAGATAAACATGGCCGTCGGCATGATCTGGAGGAGCGTGCGCTGGCGCTCCTCACTCAACCGCAGCGCTGTCTCTGCCTCTTTGCGTGGGGTGATGTCCTCAAAGACATTGATAGCGCCAACCCGACGCCCATTCTGATCCAGAATTGGATCGATATTGACCGCGACGTAGACGTGCGAACCATCGGGCCGTTCCACGACCACTTCGGCATTGCGTATCCGCTGGCCGGTTTGTACAGCAACTGCCATAGGGGTTTCGGCATGGGGCAGCAGGGCGCCATCGAGGCGAAAGAGGCGAAAGGAACCACAGAAGCGTTCGTCCGGTTCGTTGAGCCTGGGTTTTCTACCCCAAATTTCCGCAGCGCGGGGGTTGAAATAAGTAATCAATCCCTCGCTATCGCAGGTGTACATCGCCACGGGCAAGAGATCCAGCAGCAAATCAGTGTGCTCCCCAGCTGTGGCGCGTAGGGTTTGAGGGTTAGCACCGATCATGATGGCAAACTGTTCCCCTACCGTATATTTGGTCTGCACCTCCTGGGGCAGCTTTTGCTCAGGCATCTGTAGCTCCGTGATTCCCAACGTCTCTCAAAGATCATCATACCATACTCTAGTCTCTACCAAAGGTATAACTTGTGTACCCCCAATGGTCTATCTTGGATAGATTTTTGGGCGCTCGACCTCAATAGATCGGATCAAGCCTCCTGTTGGTGGGCACTCGCTTTTACCAGCGTGGCAAACCGGGCAAAGAGGAGATCTGCATCGTGCGGGCCCGGGCTGGCCTCGGGATGATATTGCACACAAAAGACGGGTCGTTTGCGCAACTGAAGCCCCTCGACCGTGCCGTCGTTGAGATTGCGGTGCGTTACTTCGACATCAGCCGGTAGGCTGCTTTCGTCTACGGCGTAATTGTGGTTCTGAGCGGTGATCTGCACCGTGGCGGAACTGCTGTCGTTCACGGGCTGGTTGCTGCCGTGGTGGCCGAACTTGAGCTTGTAGGTGCGCCCCCCCAGCGCCAGGCCAATGATCTGGTGGCCCAGACAGATACCAAAGGTAGGGATGCCGGTTTCTAGCAACTTGCCTACCGCCGCTGCGGCATAGGGCACACCGGCCGGGTCGCCTGGCCCATTGCTCAGAAAGATGCCATCCGGCTGTAAGGCCAACACCTCTTCGGCAGAGGTATGGGCCGGCACCACGGTAACGCGCAGCCCGTGGCTGGTCAGGCGGCGCAAGATGTTGTGTTTGACTCCAAAGTCATAGGCAACGACAAGTGGATTGCCGGTTGCCGGCTGCGAGTTGCCAGTGGTAGATGGGCCATAGTTGCCGGACGGCACCGGCGTCCACTCGACACGGGTGCCATCAACCCAGTTGTAGCGCTCCTGGCAGGTCACCTCGCGCACCAGGTCGCGGCCATCCAGCCCTTCCCAGCGTTGTGCCAGGTCGAGTAGTTGTTCAACCGTGTGGCTGCCGTCCGTGCAGAGCGCCGCATGGAGGACGCCTTTCTCGCGCAGCCGGCGGGTGAGGGCGCGCGTATCCACCTCGCTGATGCCGGGAATGCCGTGGCGGTCCAGGTAGTCGTGGAGGGTCTCGTGGGCGCGCCAGTTGCTGACCACTGGGCTGACCTCGCGCACAATAAAAGCGGTGATCTGCGGCCTGTCACTCTCCACATCTTCAGGGTTGATGCCCGTGTTCCCCACATGCGCAACGGTCATACAGACCATCTGGCCGCGGTACGAAGGGTCGGTGATGACCTCCTGATAGCCGGTGAGGCTCGTATTGAAGACTACCTCACCGACCACAGTCGTCGCCGCCCCAAATGCCTTTCCGCGGTACACTGTGCCATCTTCAAGAACAAGCAAAGCTGTCACAAGGTCTCCTTCACCCCAACTTCAGTCGCTAACAATGCCATTGACCATTAATCATTGGCTAATCATCGGCAATTGACAATTCTCTATTCTTCTGTCACCTCAACACGATAGGCCAGCTTGAGCGGCTGCCATTCCTGATATTTGAGCAGGTTGCTCCAGCCAGGCCGTTTCAGGGTAGATTCGTCACTCTGCGCGGTCAGGTTCATCAGCACAGCCACTTCATCGCAACGGTGGAACTTTGGGCAATAGATACAAGCCTGCCACACCTTGGGGCTGATGCTCCAGCGATCGACCACCTGAAAGCCCAGCCGGATGAAGAACTGTTCGCGCAGCGTCAACGCACAGATCTGGTGATATTCGCGCTGGCGCGCCATATCGATGAGTTGCTTGACCAGCAGGCTACCAATTCCTTTGCCGTGTTGGCTATCATGGATCGCCAGCGAACGAATTTCGGCCAGCGTGTCGGTCAGCGGCACGAGTGCGCCGCAGCCGGCGATAGGAGGGCTGTCCGCAAGTGGAAGTTCCTCCACGGCTACCAGCCAGTCTACCAACGTATGGCGGACGCTCGCTTCTGTCCGCGGCAGCATGATATTCTGCGCGGCAAAATGATTCACCAACTGCAAGATATGCGGCACGTCCTCTTCCTGTGCCGGGCGAATCGTGATGGACAATGCATAACCCTCCTGAACGTAGAGACTAGAGACTGGGTCTCTAATCTCCAGTCTCTAGTCTCCACTAAACCTCCTGCAAAATCTCCCCCACGGTTGCTACCGTACGCTTGATCTCCTCTTCCGTGATAATCAGCGGCGGGACAAAGCGCAAGACGTTGGCGCCGGCGCTCACCAGCAAAAGCCCGCGCTCATATCCCTGGTTGACTACAGGCGTCACGTCGATGTCCATTTCCACACCGACCAGCAGTCCGCTGCCACGTACCTCTTTGATGTGCGGGCTGTTCAACTCCTCCAGCAGTTCCTTGAGCAGCTTGCCCTTGGCCTTGACTTCGGCGAGAAATTCCGGACGGTTGATGCGGGTGACGACGTGGTGTGCTACATGGGTCACCACCAGGCCGCCGGCGAAGGTGCTGCCGTGGTCGCCCTTGTGCATGGCATCAGCCACCTTCTGCTTCATGAGAATCGCTCCGATGGGCAGACCACCGGCCAGCGGTTTGGCTGCGGTCAGAATGTCTGGCTCAACACCATACCCCTCATAGGCCCAGAGATGCCCCGTACGACCCACCCCACACTGCACCTCATCGAAGATAAGCAGTGCATCGTACTCATCAGCCAAGTCGCGCAGCCCTCGGAGAAACTCGGACGTGGCAATATAGATGCCGCCCTCACCCTGCACCGGCTCCACGATGATGGCGCAGACTGTCTCGTCCATTTGCGCCCGCGCATCCGCCAGGTCGTTGAACTCGGCAAAGCGGACGCCTGGCATCAGCGGCTTGAAAGGGTCCTGATATTTGGGGCGGGGCGTCGCCGCCAGCGCGCCATAGAGCCGGCCATGAAAGGCGTTGGAAAAGGCGAGGATGTTGGTCTTCTCTTCGTTGCCATGTTCGCGGGCGTAGCGGCGGGCAAACTTGAACGCCCCTTCATTCGCCTCAGCCCCACTGTTGGCAAAGTGGACCTTGTCGGCAAAGCTGGTTTCGCAGAGCAGCTTGGCCAGGCGGGCGTGCGGCTCGCTGTGATACAGGTTGCTCACGTGGAGCACACCGCTCTCCAGCGCCTCCTGTGTGGCCTGTTTGATCCCGGCATCGTTGTATCCCAGCGCATTGACCGCGATCCCGGCCACCAGGTCCAGATAAGCCTTGCCATCGCTGTCGTAGAGCGTGCTGCCCTCGCCCCGCTCCAGCACAAACGGCGGCCGGCCATAGACACCCAGCACATACTCCTGTTCCATCTCGATCACAGCCTGCTTCTCCATCATTCCCCCTTGTTGAAGTTTGGATGATTGATTTCTGATTTTCCACGAATCGGTATACAGGTTCACGATGCAAGTGATGATTCAAAACCGGCACATTCACAAATACCGATTCCCTGGTACCCATTACCACTTCACGGCCCAGACTTTTGGAACAGCCTAATTTGCCCCAATGATCCCCGTCCCGCTGCCTTCCTGCACCCCCGCCAGGTTGGTAATAACCGCCTGGGCCACGCCGCCGCGCACGGCTTCCACCGCGCTGCGCACTTTGGGGATCATACCGCCCGTGATGATGCCCTCGTCGATCCACTGTTCGGCCTGATTGGCGGTGACGGCGCGGCAGACCTGGCCGGCTACCAGCACGCCGGGCACGTTGCTGATAAAGACCAGCTTGATTGCGCCCAGCCGGGCCGCAATGGCGGTGGCGGCATGGTCGGCGTTGACGTTGTAGCTCAGTGCGTCGTGGGCGCCAAAGCTGATGGGGCTGACTACCGGCACGATACCGGCGGTGACTAGCGTGTCGAGCAAGTGCGTATCTATGTCATGGATTTCGCCGACACGCCCCAGGTCGCCCAGAGGATGCCAGAGCGGTTCGACATAGATCGTGCCGTCATCCACACCGCTGATGCCGGCGGCGCGCACCCCGCCGTTGACCAACGCCCGCACGATCCGCTTGTTGATCAACCCGCTGAGCACCATTTCGGCAATGTCGAGGCTGGCGGCATCGGTGACGCGCAACCCTTCGATAAAGCGCGGCTCGATGCCCAATTTCTGCTGCAGATCGGCAATGGCCTTGCCGCCCCCGTGGACGATGACCGGTGCGTGCCCCTCGGCGATCACGGCCTGCACCGCCCGCACCAGGCCTTTCAGAAAGGTCTCGTCATCCAGCTCATTGCCGCCCACCTTGAGCACCACCACATAGCTCCTCGGGCCGGCCGGCTCAGCCAGCGTCAATGTTTCCGGTGTCGTCTCCATCCTCGCACCTCGTCAAAAACAGCTTTATCATCCACAGATTACACAGATTGAAGACAAAAATCTGTGTAATCTGTGGATCACTATTCTCACAGAAGCCCCATCGTCTCTTCCAGCCCGGTGGCGATGTTGAAATTCTGGATCGCCTGGCCGCTGGCGCCCTTGAGCAGGTTGTCGAGCGTGGCGACGATAATATAATCGTTGCCATTTGGCTCGCCGGGGTCCGCCGGAGTGATGCTGATGGCGCAGCGGTTAGTATGGGTCGTATGGCGCAAGGTCGCCTGCTGACCAGCCGGCAACAGGTGGATAAACGGTTCGCCGGCATACTCTTCGGCATAGAGCTCGCGGACCTGCGTCTCGGTGACGCCGGCGGGTATGCTCACATAGATCGTACTGAGGATACCGCGGTTGACTGGCAACAGGTGGGGCGAGAAGATAAACTTGTGCGGCTCGCTGGCCCCGTTGGCATGGTTCAACACCTGCTCCATCTCGGCGATGTGGCGGTGGCGCACCCCAATATTGTAGGGCGACAGATTGTCATGTGCCTCGACAAACTGGTAGGGCAGTGCCGTCTTACGCCCGGCGCCGCTGACACCGCTCTTGCTGTCGACGATCACCTTTTTGCTCAGCCAGCCGGCCTTGGCCAGTGGATAAAGCCCCAGGTTGACGCTGGTCGGGTAGCAGCCCGGATTGGCGATCAGCCCGGCGCCCTTGATCTGTTCGCGGTAGACCTCGCAGAGCCCGTAGACAAACTGGGCGAGCAGTTCGGGCGCCGTGTGTTCGGTCTTGTACCAGCGTTCATAGATCTGCCGGTCGAGCAGGCGAAAGTCGGCGCTCAGATCAATCACCCGCACCCCTGCCTCTTGAAAATGCTTGACAGGCCCAATCGATGCGGCATGGGGCAAACAAAGAAAGACTACATCGACCTCGCTGGCGCGCTCGACTGCCTCATCCAGGCTGATGAGCGGGTATTCCCACGGCGCCGCGTGGATATCGGCGATGGTGCTGCCGGCGCTGCTTTCGCTGGTCAGCCACCCGACCTCCAGTTCCGGGTGCCGGTGGATCAGTTGGATGAGTTCATACCCGGTATAGCCGGTAGCCCCGGCAATGCCTGCCTTGTACATTGCTCTCCCCTCGCTTTGTTGATTCCCTTTATCCTATCCCCTTAGGTAGGCGGACAGCCATCTGCGCGGCGACTGCCTGTTCAACGCAATCGGGCGACGCTCGCAGATTGCGGATAACTCCGCCCCGGTCTTCTACGGGCCGGTTTTGGCTGAGTTTGGCCTTGCCTTCTATCCTTGTAATCTCCATGCGAAAGGCGACGACGCCCTTGAGCAAGTTTAGATGCCGCTCGCTCCACGCAAAACGCCACGGCTGCGGCCGCGGCGCTTCGTGGAGGTCCACCAGTTGCTCGAGCATCTGTTGCACGGTTGCAGGGTCCTCTACAATCTGTGGAAATCCATACGCATGGACGGCTACATAGTTCCAGGTTGGCACAGCAAATTCGCTCTCATACCAGGAAGGTGAAATATAGGCGTGGGGTCCCTGGAAGATAACCAGCGCTTCCTGACTGGCGGTGAAGTGTTCCCACTGCGGATTGGCGCGCGCCATGTGCGCGACCAAGGCGCCATAGCGCCCCTGCGACCGGTCAAGCATGAAGGGCAGCGGGGTGGCAAAGGGCGCGCCCTCATGTACAGTGACGAGCGTGGCAAAATTGTGCGCCTCCATCACCTGTTGCAGCGTTGTCGGATCTTGTTCGTGAAAAACGCCTGGTAGATACATGCTGATTCCCCTGTCTGGTTGGCCGCAAACGAGTGGGCCGCCGAGAAAATAAAGCGAGAAAATAAAGAAGGCTCCCCGCCTGGAGAGCCTCGCTTCGTGTGGTCATTCCTATCCGCGCGCAAATTTCCAGACCTGTTATCCGGCTTCGGTACGGCGGAACCTGGCAATCAAGTTGGCACAGCAGGCCAACGGGAAGGAATCAATGCGCATCATAGCCCGTAGTGTAGCACGAGGCGGATGTCGTGTCAATTGACGCATAAATAAATCACCACTTAGCGCGGCGGCATGCGGAGGGCGCCATCCAGCCGGATTACTTCGCCGTTGAGCATCGAGTTTTCAAAGATGTGAGCCACCAGGGCTGCATACTCGGCAGGCTGGCCGAGTCGCGGTGGAAAGGGCACCTGTTGGGCAAGCGCTGTGCGGGCGGCAGCGGGGAGCGCAGCCAGCAGCGGGGTGTCAAAGACGCCCGGTGCGATGGTAACTACACGGATCCCGTAGGCCGCCAGGTCGCGGGCGGCAGGTAGCGTCATTCCCACAATCCCCCCTTTGGCCGCGGCATAGGCCACCTGGCCGTTCTGGCCATCAAAGGCCGCGATCGAGGCGGTGTTAACGATCACCCCGCGCTCGCCGTTAGTATCCGGTTCGTTGCCTGCCATGGCTGCGGCTGCCAGGCGCAGAACATTAAACGTGCCGATCAGGTTGACTTCCACCGTCTTGACAAACGAAGCGAGAGCGTGAGGGCCACGCCTGCTCAACACCCGCTCGGCCAGACCGATGCCAGCGCAGTTGACCGCACCATGAAGAGCCCCAAAATGGCCGACAGCAGCCGTGATCGTAGATTGGAGGGCGGCCTCATCGGTCACATCGGTAGGGACGAAGAGCGACTGTGAGCCAATCTCCGCCACCGCGGTGTGACCGGCATCCGCATTGCGATCGGCGATAACAATCTGTGCATCCATTCTGCTCAGAAGCAGGGCGGTGGCGCGGCCTAGACCCGACGCACCGCCGGTGACCAGGATGCACTTTTGACTGAGTTCCATGTCATCCAATCCTCTACTCAAAACTGTTCTATTTGACCGATGTGCTTGGGCCGCCGGTATCATATCATTAAGGTTGCCAGCGACCCAAGTGAGGAACTCGTGTTAGCTGGAGAATTCCTGATGGGCTACGTGACCGGAAGCCCGACTGTACAGAAACGCAATATGGATTGAAAATGATTGTTAAATTGGTACTTGAAATTGTTTACAATGGCTGCTATAATGGCAAACCGTAGCCGGTGGGAGAACATTCCCGCCCTTTTTTTGTCAGTTGCGCCGAGACAGGTGAAAGGCTGTTGGTTTTGTTGTGTTTTATTATAAAGTGGTATCGGTATCACACAGGCCAATCGTTCTCGTTTCACCTGCGGTGAAAATCGCATACAAGTGAACACAGATCAAAGTCTGTGTATGGTTTTCACCGTTCATCGATGGGCGAAGCCCGTGCCGGCTGTTTAGTAAACAACCAGGTAGTGAGGGTCAAACAGCATGGCGATTGCGAGCCGTGTACAAGGGTCGGTGGCCCCCCCCGTGATCGACTACGAAGGCAGCCCTTACCGGCAGGCCTTCTGGGAAGGGCAGGGCCGTGACTACGAAGATACGGTAGAACGCTTTGCCCTCCGCTCGTTGTTGCCGGCACACGGGGTGCGCATTGCCGAGATCGGCGCCGGGTTTGGCCGGCTGGCTGATTTATACCTGGGCTACGAACAGATCATCCTGTTCGATTACAGCCGCACCCTACTGCAGGATGCTGTAGAGCGGTGGGGGCATGACCCACGTTTTGTCTTTGTGGCCGGCAACCTCTACCAGTTGCCGTTGGCGACCGCTAGCCTCGATTCGTTCGTAATGGTGCGTGTCATGCACCACTTGGCCGATGTGCCCCAGGCGCTGCGGCAGATCCATAGAGTGATGCACCGGCACAGTGTCGCCGTACTAGAGTACGCAAACAAGCGAAACCTGAAAGCGATCTTGCGTTGGCTGGCCGGAGGGCAACCGTGGTCGCCGTTGGCCCCGGAACCGGTAGAGTTTGTGCCGCTCAATTTTGATTTTCACCCCCGGTGGATGGCTGCACGCATGGCCGAAGCGCAGTTATCGGTTCGGCTGCAACTTGCGGTGTCACATTTTCGTATATCCATTGTGAAGAAACGCATCGATCCCCGCCGGTTGGCTCAAGTGGATCGCCTTCTGTTTCGTCTGGGAGGAAGGTTTCCACTGGCGCCCAGCGTTTTTGTGCAGGCCCTAACGCCCACTTCCTCTGCCCGCGTATCGGCGAATGGGGGATCGGCGAATGGGGGATCGGCGGTGGCCGACCTCTTTCGTTGCCCGCATTGTGAGGCCGAAGCCTTTGAATTGAGAGCGTCCAAACAGCTATTATGTCAAGTTTGTGGTAAAAGATTTGAACAGAGGGGCGGCATTTGGGACTTCAAGGAAACAGTTTCGTAACGCCGATCTTGAGCTAACGTTTAGGCTGGGACCAAAAATCTATCGAAGGGCGTACGTTATCGTTATTGCTTGTGCAAGCAGCTATTCTCTTGAATGGTGTTGGGCGTAGATGAGGGTTTGGCAGGCAGCTTTTATTGCCCAACTCGGATTTAATTGATTTTTTGGTGAGTCGAGGTCTGATTGATTCTGTTGCATTTATACCAGCAGGACCTGCCACGGACTTACGAATTGCGACTCAAGGACACAGGTGAGGAGCACACCGGTTGCATATGGCTAAGCAGAGAACACTAGAATTCACAAACAACGTCGATGCCGAACTGGAGGGCGAGCTGGAAAATGGTTTCGTCGATGAACTGGAGATGGAGAGCCGTACAATAGCAGATAATGACCTCCAGTTGAGCGACGAAACTGAACTGGCCGAACGCACCCCCATGAGTCCGGAGGCGGCGTTGGAACATCTGATCACCCTGGGGCGCACCCAAGGCTACGTCACCTACGACGATGTCCTCAACGTGTTGCCCGAGGCCGAAAATAATATGGAGCAACTAGAGGACATCTTTGCCGCGCTCTTCGAACAAGGCATTGAAGTGGGGCAGACGCGGGACGAAGATGTGGACGATATGCCCGATCTGGATGGGGAGGCCGTGGAAGAGGAAGGTTTTGATCTGAGCCAGATCGAGATCGATGATTCCATCAGCCTCTACCTCAAGGAGATCGGCCGCGTGCCGCTGCTGACCGCCGAAGAAGAGGTCGCGCTGGCCAAGCGTATGGAGAAAGGCCGCGAGGCGCGCAAAAAGCTCTCGCAGGGCGTGGAAGACTGGGAGGAGCGCGAACGCCTCCTCTGGTACGTGCGCGACGGCCAGGCCGCTCAGGAGCACCTGATCAAGGCCAACAGCCGTCTCGTCGTCAGCGTGGCGAAGAAGTACGTGGGCCGGGGCGTTCCTTTCCTGGATCTGATCCAGGAGGGCAACATCGGTCTGATTCGCGCCGTCAAGAAGTTTGATTATCGCCGCGGCTACAAGTTTAGCACCTACGCCACCTGGTGGATCCGCCAGGCGGTGACGCGCGCCATCGCCGACCAGGGGCGCACCATCCGCGTGCCGGTCCACATGTACGAGCAGATCAACCGGCTGACGCGCACTAGCCGCCAGTTGGTGCAGGAATTGGGCCGCGACCCGACGACAGAGGAGATCGCCGAGGAGTTGGGTGTCTCGCCGCGCAAGGTGGAGCACATCATGCGCGTCAGCCAGCGCCCGCTCAGCCTGGAGATGCCCGTCGGCGAGGAAGAGGACAGCTATCTGGGCGACTTTATCGAAGACGAGGACGCCGATGCGCCCGGCGAGGCCGCCGGCCACCAGTTGCTGCGCGAGGTAATCGACGAGATCTTCCAGAGCCTCACCCCGCGCGAGGTGCGCATCCTCCAGTTGCGCTTTGGGCTGGTGGATGGCTACTGCTACACGCTGGAAGAGGTGGGCAAGAAGTTTGGCGTCACGCGCGAACGCATCCGCCAGATCGAGGCCCAGGCGCTCAGCCGGCTGCGCCACCCCAGCCGCAGCCGCAAGCTGCGCGATTATCTGTAAGGTAGGACAATGGGCGATGGTCTGCTGTCACAATCCCGTTGTTTCCTGGGAAACACCGGCTTCTTCGGAGGCCGGTGTTTTTGTTGGCGGGACAGATGTCCCTTATTCCGCTGGGGACGTGGTGTGCATAGCTCGGGTTGGCCGGCTATCCTTTCGTCTCTGCTGAGCGTTTCGAATTCCGCTGCGACTGGTAGGCGGCTTTTGGTTGCCTTTCACTTCATGTATAATCTGGCACAGGGTGACCGAGATCAACCGTGGGGTCAACGGCGGAAGGAACTCCTTGATGGCAATTTTTAACCGAATCGTGGCCGCACTGCTATGGCTGGTGTTGGTTGCGGGGCTGTCGCTCCTGGCGGTGGCGCCGTTGACAACTATCGAGCGGGTTCAGACCGGGTTGGCCGCGCTGGAGAGTACCCTGCGCGGCTGGCAAGAGGCCAGCCCTACCAACTTTCTCATCGCCCAGGCCGCCTTTGGCGTTGCCGTGGTCTTGATCTTTGGTACGCTCTTCTGGCTTGAACTGTGGGCCGGGCGCCGGCGCGGGGTGCGTATCCGTACGGTGGGCGGCGGCTCGGCTGAGGTGGATACGGTCAGTGTGGGCCGGCGGCTGGAGTGGCATCTAGACCAACTGGCCGAGATCATCCGCGTTGTGCCGGTCGTTAGATCGCGCGGTGGCTCGGTCGATATCAAACTGGAGATCGAAGCGGCGCCCGATGTGGATATCCCCCTGAAGACCGATGAGGTCGTCGAGCTAACTCGTGATATCATCGAGCAAGATATGGGTCTAAAACTAGGCAAACTGGATGTCCATGTCCGCTGCGCCCCCTTTGAGCCGGACTGGGTCGCCTGAGATGAGGACGTTACACACAAACGGCGCCACGATTGTGCAAGGGGAGTTCGACCTTGACCTGGGCGACCGTTTTGTCGAAGCCGGGGGCGAACGCATCCCCCTGCTGGCGGCGCTCGAAAGCCTGCTCTTTGTGGCTGCCGAACCTGTCGAACCCGCCCAACTCGCCCGCACGCTGGAACTAGACGTTGCTACGGTGGAAACGACGATCCGGGCGCTGGCACACCGCTATAGCACTACCGGGCGCGGGCTGCGCTTACAGGAACGGAACGGCAAATACCAACTGGTCACGCTGCCGGCGGCGGCCCCGCTGGTCGAGACCTTTTTGAGCCTGGACCTGACCACCCGGCTGAGCGGCCCGGCGCTGGAAACCTTGGCCGTCGTCGCCTACCGCCAACCCGTCACCCGCGCCCAGATCGAGGCCGTGCGCGGGGTGGATTGCGCTGGTGTACTCCGCTCGCTGCTGCAACGCGGCCTGATCGAGGAAATTGGCCGGCTCGAAGTAGCCGGTCGCCCGATCCTCTATGGCGTCACCGACCTGTTTCTCCAACACTTTGGCCTCACCAGTCTTGAACAGTTGCCGCCGTTGGCGACACCCGACCAGAACCTGCTCGACTCGGTGACAAAACTGGAGAGCCTGGAGGCGGCTGCCGCGACGTAGATCACGATGTAGATCACGATGTCGGCGTTTTGTCAGCCAGTGCGTAGTTCGCTGTCAGGTGGATTGGTCTGAAACAGGGAATACTAAAATTGCGTAGTGTCTCTAGGCCGCGGTGTTGTTTCGCATCGAAAGCTACCGGCGCACCGTCACTACTTTCTGTCTAACGTTGACCGGATCGATGCCGCGGTGGAGAAGATCGGTGCGCCTTCAGCCTGATGAAAAAGTAAGGAGCTAAACTCCATGCGCATGCCGTCCCGCTGGACGACCCTCCTTTGGGTAGTAAGTCTGGTTGCGTTTAGCTTTGTAGCCTGGGCGCCGAATGTGCATGCCCAGGAAAGATCCCTGGTCTGGGAGCGTTTTGACGTGGACCTGAACGTCAACCTGGACAGTACATTTGATGTGCGTGAACATCAAACGATCCGCTTTACGCAAGGTACGTTTCAAGCGGGCTATCGAGATATACCCCGCAACAATTTCGACTATATCGACAACTGGGCGATCACCGACGCCCAGGGGAACCAGTACACCCGGCGCGATGGTGGTGAGCAACCCTACACATTCTCGGTCGAAGAGAGCGGCGGCCGTTATATCATCAACTGGTTCTTCCCGCCTATCGCCAATGATACGGCAACCTTTACCCTCAGCTACAGAGTGCATGGTGGCTTGCGTTTTTACGAGGGAGGCGATCAGCTCTGGTGGAAGGCGATCTTTGGCGACCGTAGCTTTCCGGTGCTGGCCGGCCGTGTGCGTGCGGTGGTGCCCGCTGCTGCACAGATCACAGAGTGGGCGGCCTACATCAACGAATTGGATGCTCGTGACTCCGCCACTGCCACTCTGGTGGAAGGTGACCAGGCGATCCTCTTTGAGTTGACCCAACGGCTGCAACCCGGCCAAGAGTTCGAGGTGCGTGTCCAATTCACGCATGGCATCGTCGATGGTGCCCCGCCGGCCTGGCAGGCGCGCGCCGACGCCGAGGCTGCTCGACGCGAGGCGGAGCTGGCCTATCGCCAACGCTGGGGGCCGCTGGCCACGCTGGGCTTTGGCGCTTTGGGCATCCTGTTGGCGCTGGGTGGGCCGGCCGCGCTCTACGCCCTCTGGTATCACCTCGGTCGTGACAAACCGGTCGAGATGGTGGCCGATTATCTGCCCGAACCGCCCGATGACCTGACGCCAGGGCTGGCTGGTGTCCTGCTCGACGAGACGGTCGATATGCAGGATATTATCGCCACGCTGGTCGATCTGGCGCGGCGCCAGGCCATCAGCATCACCGAGGAGAAACAGGAAGGTTTCTTCCGCATGAGCCACGACTTTATCTACCGTCGTGAGCGCGAGGATGTTCCGCTCCAGCCGTACGAACAGGAGCTGCTCAAAGCTATTTTTGGTAATCGGGATGAGGTGCGGCTCTCTGACCTCAAGAACAAGTTTTACACCCGGGTGCCGCAGCTCAAAGCCAAAATGTATGAGGCTGCCGTCCAGGCCGATCTCTTCCCGCGCAACCCCCAGACTGTACGCACCCTCTATATGGTGTTGGGGGTCATCGGCCTCATTGGGGCGGCGGTTGTCGCCGTGGGGTTGGGCGCCGCTTTTGCCGACCTGACGCCCGCCGGTGTGCTGCCGGGGGTTGGCCTGGGCATCACGGCCATTGGTCTGATGATTCTGGCGCGTTCAATGCCGCGCAAGACCGACCACGGGGCTGAGTTGGCAGCCCGTTGGAAAGCGTTCAAACAGTACTTACAGGACATCGATAAATACACCGATCTGGAGCAGCAAAAACAGATCTGGGACCGCTGGCTGCCCTATGCCATTGCCTTTGGCATCGACCGTTCCTACATCCGTAAGTTTGAGGGAGTTGATGCCCCGGCGCCCGGCTGGTACATCCCTTCACCCGACCTGTATGGCCCCTATCGCCGCCGCTATTATGGCGGGCCGATGACCGCAGGTTGGCCAGGTGGCGGCGCTAGTGGCCCGGGTGGCGGCAGCAGCGAAGGCGGCGGCAGCCTGGGCGGCGGTCTGGGCGACCTGAGCCGTGGCATGGGCGGCAGTCTGACGGCCATGAGCGCCGGGTTGGGTGCCATGCTCAGCAGCGCCAGCGCCACGATGACCAGCCGCCCGGTCGAGACTTCGTCGCGCGGCGGCTGGAGTGGCGGCGGCGGTGGTTTTAGCGGCGGTGGCGGTGGTGGCGGCGGTGGCGGTGGTGGCGGCGGTGGTGGCTTCCGTTAACCGGCCGGCGGAGAAGGCTGGCAACTGCGAATTGAATACAGATTTTCAGGATTTACACGAATTTTGCACCCTTGTCCCCAGAAGCCCGTGCAAATCTGCGAAAATCTGTGTTCTGAACGCTTTCTCCGTCAAGCCGCCAGGGAGGTCTAAACTCGATTGCACTCAAGGAGCAAGGCATGGTCGGTAGCGGGAGAATTGTTGGGTTAGGGTTGATGATCGTCAGCGGTGTCCTCCTGCTGGCCTTTATCGGTTGGGTGATGACGGCCTTTGGCACCGCTGAAACGACCAGCGGCGGCATGACGCTTGGCATCTTACTGGCGTTGGTCGTGCTGGCGCCCATCTTTGGCATCGGCGTCTATCTCCTACGCCGGGGGACGGTAGAGCAGGCGCAGTTTGCCGTGGTGCAACAGCAGAAGAAGTTGCTCAATATGGTGCTGACGCAAGGTCAGGTTACGATCCCCCAGTTGGTGGCCGAATTGCAGATGCCGCGCGATGCCGTCGAGGATATGATCCGCGATGTGGTGGGCAAGCAGCTCTTTAGCGGCGCTATCAACTGGGAGAAAGGCGTGCTCTACAGCGTCGAAAGCCAGCAATTGACCGGCGACCGCAAATGCCCCAACTGCGGCGGCCAATTGACCTTTGCCGGCAAAGGGCTGATCGTCTGTCCCTACTGCGGCAGCGAGGTTTTCTTGACCCAGCGCGCCGCGGCCGAGACAGCAGTATAGACGATGGACCACCGCCTAGAAAGTACGCAATCCGCCAGAATGTGAACCGGCTTTGGATTAGACTCAAGCAGCGTTAACGAATGTTCAGATACTCGTAGCAACCGAGAAACTGTCCCGCTGATAGCCAACCCTACAATTAGCGGATCAGTTTGTAAAAAATCGATTAGCCGAAGGCATTCTGAAGAGGACCCCGCGCTATGTAGCTGATTTGAGCCGGCTTTCGCTGCCAGCCTCGACTGGAGTCGAAGGCTGTACTACAGGAGGAACTATGTCTGATCGCTATGTTGAAGAAGCGAAGAAGAACATGAATGCGCTGGAACGGTTGCTGAAAGGGCTGCCAGGCATCAGCGGCTATGTGGATCGCGAACTGCGTCGCGATGCCGACAAGCGCCTGCGCGAGACCATTGCCAACCAGTTGGAAGAGCAAAAGCGCGCGCTACTCGACATTCAAAAGAAGCTATTGGGTAGCGGTGGCCTCGCTTTACTTGGGAATGTGGACAGCGCCGTCACAAAGCTGCAACTGCTCATCGACCGTATCCGCACCGCTAGCTATGGGTATGCGGGTCTATTCGACGCGGTGCGCATTCGCGAGGAGCAACTCAAGGCGCTACACAGCTTTGATGTGGCGCTGGCCGGTCGTGTGGTGGCCGTAGAAGAACGAGTCAAGGCGCTTGCCACAGCAGCCTCAGACAGAACGAGCTTCCAATCGGTCAGTGATCAGCTTACCGACCTTCTGGGTGAACTGAACAATATGTTCAGCAAGCGCCAGGAGGCGATCATTGCCCCCGATCTGCTCACCAATGCCGGCTATGCCCCTGAGGTCGATCTACCGCCCGATTCGGCTGAGTAAGACGCCCATCTGTTTCTCTGTCAAAAGGAGAGTCCATCATGCCACGGATTATCGATGTTATCGAAGCGCCCAACCAGGGGCCCAATGAGCTGGTGGCGCGCGTGCCGGAGATTGGCTCCGGTGATTTCCGCTTGGGTAGCCAGGTGATCGTGCGCGAGAGCCAGCGCGCCGTCTTTTACCGTGACGGCAAATCGCTCGACTTGTTCGGACCAGGACGCCACACCATCACGACGGCCAACCTTCCCCTGCTCTCCAATTTGTTGAGCCTGTTCACCGGTGGCGACAACGTTTTTACGGCCGAAGTCTATTTTGTCAACCTGCGCGAGCTGACCGACCTCAAGTGGGGCACGCCGCAGCCCATCAGTCTGCGCGATACCGACCTGGGATTGGTGCGGTTGCGCGCCTTTGGCCAGTTTACGATGCAGGTGGCCGACCCCAAACTCTTTGTCGATAAGATCGTCGGCACGCTCGGCACCTTTTCCACCGCCCAGATCGAAGAGTACCTGCGCGCCGCCATCATCAGCCGGCTGACCGATGTGCTGGGCGAAAACATGACCAGCATCCTCGACTTGCCGCGGCTCTTTGATGAGATCAGCGCCGGGATGCGCGCCAAAGTGCAGGATGACTTTGCCATCATGGGCATCAACCTGCGCCAGTTTATGGTCATCTCCATCAGCCCAACCGAAGAAACAGCCAGGGCGATTGACGAGCGCGCATCGATGGGCGCCATCGGCAATATGGATGCTTATCTGAAGTACAAGGCTGCCCGGGCCATGGGCGACGCCGCCCAACAATCCGGTGGCGAGGCGGGTGTAGGCGTTGGGTTGGGCGCTGGCATGGGCATGGGCGCCGGCATGGCCGGCATGATCGCTCAGGCCATGATGGGCGCCCAACAGGCGGGCCAACAGGCCGCCCAGCCGGCCCAGCCTGCGGGTGCTCCTAGCGCAGCCACACCGGGCGTCATGACGCTGGAGGAAGCCGCAGCCTATCTCAAAGTCGAGCCGGCCGATGTCCAGGCCATGATCGACAGCGGCGAACTCAAGGCCCGCACCATCGGCTCGCAGGTGCGCATTAGCAAAGAAGCGGTCGACGCCTTTTTGAACAGCTAATAAGTGACGAGTGACGAGTGATGAGTGAGCACTCGTCACTCGTCAACTCACCACCACCACTACCGGTTGCACGACGCGCACCAGTTCATCCAGATGGATACGCAACATGGTGCGGTCGTCGCCGCCGCCGCCGTAGAGCAGGCCGCCAAAATGGCTCGATGCCTCAACTACCGAGGCATCGAGCAGAACCGGCAGCGCGGTCTGGTGCCCAAACGGCGGCACCCCCCCGGCAGGGTACCCCAGGGTCGCCAGCACCGTCTCCGGCGTGGCGAGCTTCACCCGCCCCTTGGCCACGCCAAAATGGCGGGCGAGCAGCGGGGCGCGGACGCGGCGCTCGCCGTGGCTGATCACCACTAGGGGCGTTGGGGTTGCCTCCTCTCGTTTGTCCACCAGGAAGAGCAGGGTCTTGATGATCTGGTTGGGGTCAGCACCCAGGGCCGCGGCCGCAGCCGGCACGGTGGGGGTGTGTCCGATGTCGGGCAACAGTTCGGCCTCGATCTGGTGGGCTTGCAGGTAGTGTTGCAGGTCGGTCGGTGTTCTTATTGTGGTAGTCATTGTGTTAGCGCGAGTGCTTTTCTTGTGTTATAGTCGTGAACTGTATCTATACTGTACTCCACGTTGCACCGGCGACAGAAATTACGCACATGATTGAAGCAGTGACCTTTGATTTTTGGGACACATTGGCGATCGATGACTCCGACGAGCCAAAGCGAGCGGCGCTAGGGTTACCCAGCAAAGCGGAGGCGCGTGTTCAACTCTTTGTCAACAAGGTCCGCGCCAGCCACCCACAGATCAGCGCCGAGTGCGCCGCCACAGCGTATCAGGCTGCCAATGAACGGTTTCGTCACGACTGGCGCAACGAACACCGAACACCAGGCGTCACCACACGCATCTACTATGCCTACGAGCAGCTTGGTCTCCGCCCTGGTCCCGGCCAGTACGCCCAATTGGTGCGAGAGATTGACGAACTGGTGCGCGAGATCGAGACAATGGAGATCCGCATTCCGCCAGACTTTGCGCCAGGCGTCCACCAGGTGCTCCCGTTGTTGGCGCAGGAATACCGGCTGGGCATTATATCGGACACAATCCACACGCACGGGCGCGGGCTACGCCATCTGCTGGAGCGGCAAGGGTTGCTACACTATTTTAGCTATTTTCTCTTTTCCGACGAAGTTCGCGTATCGAAGCCATCGGCAGCTGTTTTCCGCCAAGCCGCGCTGGGCTTTGATATTGTACCGGGCAACATTGTTCACATTGGCGACCGCGAGAGCAATGACATCGACGGGCCTCTGGCGGTCGGCATGAAAGCGGTTCTCTTCACCGGCGTGGTTGATCGCGGCAGCGGCAGAACGCGCGCCCACGCAGTCTGCCAGAGGCTCATCGAATTGCCTGAGATTATCCGCCGCCTGGGGTAGGCGATAGCTGATAGATGCTGGCGTCTTGTATCCACCATGTAAAAACTATCGTTTATCGTCTATCGTCCAAACAGTAAACGGCCATGAATACGCTCGACGCCATTATAGAGGCGCTTGCAACCCAGTTTTGCGCCGGTTTTCCCGCTGAGGCGCCTTCTTTACGCACAGTCGGGCGTGAGGCAGAGTTCCCTGTGGTGACAGCCAGCGGCGCAGCGGCGGATGTGCGTCGGCTATGGGACTCTCTGCTGGCAGAGGGGGACCTACACGAGCACTATGACAGCGGAACACTCAATCTGATTGTCGGCCTGGATGGTGCGGAGTACAGCTTTGCACTCGAAGTCGGCGTCGGGACCATAGAGGTGGTCACTCGACCGTGTACGAGCCTCTTCGAGGTAGAGAGGCTGATGCAAGAGGCGGTCGGGCGGCTGGTGCGGGCCGCTGGGCGCTGGGACTGGCAGGTACTGGGCTACGGCGTCCAACCGTTGACACGGCCCAGCCTGGCGCTGATGGCACCCAAACAGCGGTATCACAGCCTTTACCGGGCCATGGGCGCCGAATGGCTTTGGTACACGGTGACAGCGAGCGACCAGTGCCATATCGCCGTAGGGCAGCCGGAATTGGTGGAGATGCTCAACTTTGGCAACATGATGGCGCCGGTGATCATTGCGCTATGTGCTAATTCGCCAGTTTACAACGGCAGAGTTAGCCCCTTTTGCAGCGGCCGAGAGGGGCAGATGGCGCTCATCGATGCCCACGAGTACCGCCACGGCATGCCGGCGCGCCCCTACACCAGCATCGCCGACTATATCCGTACTGTTTCTGAGGCCACTTATCTCATTATGCGCACCGAGAACGAGGTGGTTCCAAGCTCAAGACCCTTTAGTGACTATCTGTGCGAACAGGGTCCCGACTTTCCTGCCTTTCTCTTCCACGAGCATTACATCTGGAATAGTGCCCGGTTGCGCACAGTTCACGGCACCATTGAGGTGCGGCCGGCGTGCCAGCAGCCGTGGTCTGAACGGATGGCGGCCATGGCGCTAACTGTGGGGATGGTCGAGGCGATGCCAGCCATCACGGCCTATATCCGTGATGCGCTAGGGGAGGAGTATTGGCCGATCCTGCGCACCTATCACCAGCAGGCGATCAAATATGGGCTGGCTGCGCCCCAGCCGGCGCCCAAATTTCTCTATACAATTGTCAATTATGCGGAAGAGGGGCTACGTCGCCGCGGGCAGAAGGAGGATCGTTTCTTGTCGCCAATCCACGACCGGCTCTACCGGGGCCAGAATCCGGCGCAGCGAGCCCGCAGCATCTTTCAGATAGATGGGTTGCGCGGTCTCCTGACGCACACTGCGATCCGGCCGGCGGCTACTACACCAGTCCTTGCTTGAACACGTCTACACAGGTGCATCTGCGCGCTCTGTGAGTCGATTTGCGATTCTTATATGGCTGTGATATACTAGTTATATCGGGGTGTAGCGCAGCTCGGTAGCGCACTTCAATGGGGTTGAAGTGGTCGGAGGTTCAAATCCTCTCACCCCGACTTAAAAAACGAGGAGTTTTCCTAGACCTACTGAACGCGCCGCCGTTGTCGTTTCTTCGTGTGACCATAGTGGCGTGCTGTTCGGTCGGGTAGGTAGGTTGTTAAGGTGCGCCCGGCATTGCCGGGTGTGTTGAACATGGGCGGTTCCACATTCTCTTGCCGGAGTTGGGTGGAGCCGCCTGTTTCTATTGGCGCAGGTAGGTGCGCCTACTAACGATGATTGCGAACACCAGGATGGTGATGGGGCTTTACCCTGGCTTCATCATCAAGACAAGCAGCTGATCCGGGTGGGGTCGAGGCAAGCAGATGCTCGCCTGGTGTCAAGGTCAGTGCTCTTTCTCAGCCAGCTGGCCGATTAGTTCCTCGTTGAAGGATAGATGCAGCGCTTGTGCATCGAGACGCAACTGTTCTACAGTATAGCGTCTGCGCCCGCGTGGGCCGTGCGGACGATGGGTGACTTTCCCATCATTGCCATAGCGGTGTAGCTGGGCCTTACTGATCCCCAGCAGTTTGGCAGCATCGCTACTCGATAGTTCCATCCCCACCAGCCTCCTTAGCAATTCTCTCAAAATCTCTGTGTCACCCCTGTGCTGGTCGAGAGCGTTCCAGAGCGACAACCGATTTTGAGATAGCTTCTTATTTTGTTTTTGTCTTACCTCATTGGTCTCGCCAGGCTGGGCTAGTACAATCCTCTGGCGCATTCTGTCAAATTACCGCGCGCCGACGCCGACTGTCCCTAATATTTCCTTCTCGTGTGTACAGAACGTTTGTCCTACTTGTTTGACCAAAAAAATCCAACAAAAGTACGAGAGCTTAGGCTATATGAGAGCAGTGTGCGGGCCACTGGGCGCCTGTGATCCGCCCGGTTACGGACAATGTGTGACTGAGTTGCGGTCCTTCTTCGCTGGGGGCGGTGACGCCATCGGGGGCGCTCGCTAGATTTGACGAGTATGAGCCGGACGGTATCGCTGCAGATGGGAGGAACTCAATAAAAATCGGGAGGCGGCACTGCCTCCCGATTTTTTGTTGGATTCAGGCTGGTGGGCCGGGGAAGGTCAAGAGGCGCCTGGACACTGTGCTCTGAGATTGAGCTGCGCCAGTGATAAAGGTGACCGTATCGGCTCTTCTCTCTGGCTACTGATGTGCTACGGGTGCGCCTGCTAACTCGAGCGGGATGCCCATGGCCCACGCGTAGACAACGACCGGGTCCAGGTCGATAGCCCCTGGCCAACAGAGGGTACCATGATCCACGTACACTTGTCTGAAAAATTCACGCTGGGCGAGTGGGGCAAAATAGCCGGTGAACTGTAGATGCTTTGACAGGATAAGTCGGCCACTAACCCCGGTATCGAAATGCACCGACAGGCTATCATCTGGTAGTACTGTAACCTTTGTAACTTGAGGTATAGGTTGGTTTGTTGCACTCATGGTGCGATCTCCTCTGGTGCCAGATAGTGCTCAATCCGCTCCCAGTTTCGTTCAAGTTCCGTACATCGTTTCTGTGCCCACGCCGAGACTTTGCGGTAGTCGGAGCGAGAGAGGCTACCCCGCAGTATTGTCATCCCTGCAATAGCAATCTGCGCCTCTTGGCCACGAGCCCGTGCATGAAAATGAGGCGGGTTGTGGTCCGGCACATACATGTAGATTTGGATGCCGCCAAACTCACAGATACAAGGCATAGTTCATTGTACTCCGTCAATGGCTGGTGTCAAACTGTTTATGATGGCGATGCCGGGGCAAAGCCCCGTCACGAAGTGGGTGCTTTGCCCCATCTGGTTCTGGCAATGGCGCCGGTGTAGTCGTACTCAAGATGTTGCAGTGTATAGCGTGATCTAGTGGACAACACTCCACCAAATGAATCGAACATCAATTCATGCTCTTTGTGCGGTAGAGTCTCGGTCAAGAAGCTTAACAGACAGGGCAGGATGGGTTCGTTTACATAATTCCTCCTTGCTTGTCGCGTTAGACACGGCGTGGCGGTCCGAAACAACAGCTCATCGATAGATAGCTCCACAGGGGCAAGCCAGCAGTCAAGGCGCACGGCAGGTGGAGATGGGAGGCTCGACGAAGTTGGGTCGCAGCGGCCTTACAGATGGCGCGTCCAAATGCCTTGACTGCTGGCGCGCCTGTGGTAGGGCTCGCCTGATCGAGCAAATGTTCGTTTGGCGAGATGGGGCGTGTGCTATTCTGGTTGATGATTAGTGGGGCAGAGACAAGGCGGAGAGTGAATGGCGCACGTGGATTGGCTGGTAATCATCACTGCGATAATGAGTGCTGTTGTGGCTGATTACTTCATTCGGCGATGGCGCGCCCAGAGATTCTCTCATGGTTGTCAAGGGGGGAACCTTAAAATTATGGACGAATCGGCCTCAGGAAGCGGACAGAGCTGGGTTCCAGACGGTGCCGGTGGAGAAAATAGCCCAGGCCCAAGTCAGCAGCTTGCGCGAGGCAGCCAGCAGGGCGAGCTTCTTAGCTTTACCGGGGGGGCCTCTGGGCGCAGGGCTTCAGACCTGGCTCTGTTCAGGCTCGTAGCCTTTGGGCCCTTGGCCGCGGTCTGGTTCCGTCCTGCGTGCTTACGTCATTTCGTGCGGGGGGGCAAGTTCTCTCTATCTCTGGGTCGGGTTCGCGTGCCCTTGGGCTCCCTCTCATGATACCAGGCTCCCCATCGGGTACGAAGGTAAGATGGTCGATCGCTTCTCCAACGGCTCTCACTGGTTCGACCTTCTCCTGGACGGCCCGGAACACGCTTTCTGGTTCGTAGAACATTTCCCGGTCCATCCGCAGCTTGAGTGTGCGCCCCACCTGGCAGTAGACACAGGAGTAGGTGCAGATCTTGGGCGGCACGTGGTTGATCCCCAGGTTCTTTCCTAAGGAATGGCGATCAAATCACTCATGCATTTGAAGTGGTAAGCGGAACAGCGGTGTAATTCCAGTGCGGCAGGAACTTATCAAAGACGATAGTCATGTTGGCTTTGAACTCCTCGCTCGCTTTTTGGGCCTTGCGTCGTGTGAAGGGGTGCTTTTTCAGCAACTGGCGCACCACCGTCTCACTCACCTGGACCTGGTGGCGCTCGGCGAGGCGCTGGCTGATCTCCGCATGGGAGAGGTTCGTCCAGAGCACGTCGGGATGCATCGGGTCGCCAGCCGTACGGTCTTGCACCACATCCAGAAAGGCTTCGTCAATGCCAGCAATCGCTTGTTCATAGGGCTTGCGACCACCGCCCGCTTGCCGCACCCGGGGATCGTAGCCGCTGCTCGCTGGCAGCGCTTTCAGTTCCCCGACCCCCGTGGCAATCGTGCTGCGAGCACAGCCCAGCACCTTGGCGATGTAGCTCCTGCCGCCGTGACCCAGCTTGCTGGCTTCAATGACCGCATAGCGACGGCGGTCCTTTTCCGAAAGCGTGTGGTAGAACTTGCGCATCAACTGCTCGGTGGCTTCTGGATATCGTCTCATTTGCCCTCTTCCCGGGGATCGTCTCGTCACGCAGGCATATGACCCTATACCCTTTCGACCCTTCGCGCAAGTACCCACCTCCGTCAACTGTTTTGACTGAATTCTTCAATCGCCAGTCCTAAGCAAAATGACAGGGACCCTATTTGTCAGTGATGCTGCATGACCCCTGGAATATACCTTTTCGGGGGGTATGCCAAAAACCCAAATTCTCACGACACCCGTTCGCATTTTGGCGCGATCTCGCTAACGTAGGAGTCTTGCTTTTTCGTCATCGTTGCTCGTCCCGTCGTACTGGCTCCGGAAATCAACCAATTGATCGACCGTGGCAGCGAACCTGCCACGGTCGATACATCTCTCATATCGTGCCCCCGCTATTTCTGCCAGGCGAAATCCTTCTGCGGCAGTGAGCCGCCAGCTGGAATCTATCCAGAATTGCCATACTCGGCCTCTGGCACTGCGTCAGGTGATCGGTTGTATCAAACAGTTCAGCGAATGGTGCGCACGGCAACAAGCTGGGTGCGATGAATAGGTTTGTCCGGCGCTTCGCTTGTCACCAACTCACTGGCATCGACTGCCGCCGCCGCTGTGACGTGGAGTGCGTCGATGGCGCTGAGGCCCCAGCGCTGCGCCTCAGTGAGAGCGGTGTGTAGCAGGTCGGTAGTAACAGGATCCCAGACGGCAACGGCGGCAAAAAAGGTCTGGTAGAATTCTGCTTCAGTGGCCCTTTGGTTGTAGATGGCCTTGGGCAGCATCTACATCAATCCGCAGCAATTTGCCCAGCAAGCTGCTGCGGTCCTGGGCGTTGCCATAGGGGTCGCCGGCCAGGCCACCGTCGCCCTGGGCGACATAGAGATAGCCATCAGGGCCAAATTGGAGCGTGCCGCCATTGTGGTTGACGTAGGGCTGGTCGTGGGTCAGCAGCACCTTGGCGCTGGCGGGATCGGCGCGGTTGGGGTCGTCAGAAACTCGATATTCAACCAGGAACGAATCCCCATTCGTGCGCCAGTCGGTGTAGTAGACGAAGAAGCGGCCATTTTCCGCATAGTTTGGGTGAAAGGCCAGTCCCAACAGCCCTTGCTCGAGAGAATCATACCTCACCAACGCGTTAATATCGAGGAAGGGCGCGGCTAGCAGCTCATCATGCTGCACAATGCGGATGCGACCCACACGCTCGACGATGAAGAGCCGTCCACTGCCGTCGTGCGGTGCAGCCACGTGGACTGGATCCGCCAATCCACCAGCGACCTGGACCAACTGAAGCACGGGAATCCCTGGTAGCACGCCAGCGGGTCTGACGACGGTCATGGTGGCCGTGGCGGTCACCGCCGCGGTCGCGGTGGGCAGGGGCGTGGCGGTGGGAAGCACTGTTGGAGTCGCCGTCAGGGTCAATGTAGGGGTTGCTGGCGGTGGGAGGGTCGCCGTGACCGTCGTCGGTAGCGTCGGGGTCAGAGGCGGCGTGGGAGTCCATGTTTCTGTGAGTTCAGGTGTCGCGGTGGGCGTAAAGGTGTTGGTTGGCAGCGGCGTACCCGTGGCAGTTGGCGCGGGCATCTCGGTTGCGGGAGGCGTAACCGTATCTGTTGGTTCAGGCGTATCTGTCTCGGTTGGCGCCAGTGTTTCGGTCGGCGGCGGTGTCACAGTCGGTGTGACAGGTGGAGTAGGGGTCTCCGTCTCGGGCGGTATAGGCGTCACAGTCGGTGTCACTGGTGTGCTGGGGGTCTCAGGGGGAACAATGACTGTAATCGTGATGATTAGGGTGGGCGTGATTTGCGCCACGGATCCTGTGGCGCCTTTGCTCACGGAGGCTGCTTGCACTGTGGCGAACAGTACAGTTCCGCTGATCCCGAGAAAGAGCGGCAGAGTGAGCATGACAATCGGAAAAAAGATGGATCTGTGTCTACGCTCTCCCCCTAACCGACCGGAAGCGGCTGCGGTGTGCCCGTTGCGATCGCTACGTATATTCCTGGCGTCCATGAGCTTCTTCCTCTCGCCTCAAGTGCTTCTGGTGCTTACTTCAACTTTGCGTCTGCTTGGGCGTCTGTGATCACCTGTTCCAATAGACCTGTAGAGAGCTGATCTTTCAGGAGATAACCCTGCGCACCCTGTGCCATTGCCGGCGCTACCATTTGTGGGAACGATTCTCTGGTGAGCACAATGACCGGAATGTGTGCTGCGCTCCAGAGTTGAATCAACGGCAGCACCTCGATGTCCGGCAACCACCAGTTCAGCAAGATGCAATCGGGAAGGTGGCGCTGGACGAGTTCCAGCGCCACTCGACCGCGGGCGGCCTCATGGACGATGTAGTTGGCTGGCAGCAGACACCGCACAAAATTACGCGTCTCCTCGTCCTCATCCACGAGCAACAGTTCAAGGGGTGCTGTCGCCATACGATCTGCTCCTTGCGTGGAGCAGCAACAGAGCCTTGGCATTGCTATCCAGCGGGGGCGAACGGCCTGCTGCCGCTCTCGCCACGATTGACCAAGCAGCCGATGATTTCCACTACCCTTCCTGATCCTCACTCCGGGTAGCGCCTTTTACCATCTACGCGACGCTGATACCGCAGACAGCGGCTATGTTAACGTGCTAGCACACGCCCTCTGTGACGACACTGTGGGTTGGCTTCGCCACCCAGTGAGAATCAAGTGAAGACCGTCTTAACTCAAGTCTCCTGGGGTGGCGATGTTGCGCATCGTCTGTGGCTCCATGAGGCTGCTTGGCGTCCTGACAACAGGGACCTTGACTCATGTACTGGTTTGCTTGCTTTGGCCGAGCTGACTCTGGGGGCAGGCCAAGCGTTGACTGGATAAACCGGTACGAGTTTGATCCGCTGGCCGATGACAACAGAGGAATGATGCGATTACCAGGTGGCGTTCTGGGGCGCCTCTACCTTTGACGCAATCATCAACTCATTGACAACTGTCGTCACCCTCGGCTGCTGGCCGGCAATTTCGGCGGCGGCGTTGCGGACGGCCATACTCTCCACCTGTCCTTGGAGTGTCACCACACCTCGATCATAGATCACCTCAATCACGGCCTGTTCAGTACGCGGGTCGGCGGCCAGCGCTGCAGTCGACTGCAAGGCGACATCGATTTGGTTCTCGGTTGTGATCTCCGTCGGCAGGTCGGGGTCGACCACCAACTCGTTCTGTACGTCGATGACACCCTCGATGTTATGCGCGTGTTCTGCGGCGTGATACTGGAGTGGCTTGCTGCGGACAGACCCCATCAGTCGCAATACCCCCCCTTCCATCGTAGCGCTGACACCTGCAAAGGGGGAGGGCCACGTCTCGTGTAGCCGCTCATGCAACTGGGCCAGGATCTCAGCAGCTGGCCGCGGCTTGTAACGTGGCAGCTGGGCCAACTCCTCATCGCTCACCGTAACAAACACACTCTGCTCATCTACATCTTTGATCTGCGCCACCCCAATCACCACGTACTCGGGGAAGAAGGTCCCACTGCGCAGGATGAGTTGCGTCATTTGGCCGGTTTGCGTATCGACCACCACATGATCGACGTGGCCGAGTGTCTTGTGGGGATTTTCGACTTCAGTGCTCGGGCCGATCACCGCCTTGCCGGCCGCAATCCCTTGATGCACCCGCCGCCGCACTATCGACACGACTCGTTCACTTACGGGGCCGAAACCCGGCCCCAGGGTCGTGGCGGACGAGTACCCTTGCGCATCTGACGCCGGTTCTTTGACCGTCACCTGGTGATATTTAGGATACTTACTCACCTCATCACTGCGGATGTTGAGACAGATCTCTTGCTCCGTCACTCGCTCCACGGTTGTAATCGGGAGCACCCGATCCTCTTTGAGGAGCAGGCCCTGCTCCACGATCAGATCCGTCACCTGTTGCGTCTGGGGGTCTATGACAAGCTTGACCAGCTTGCCACAAGGTTGATCCTTACAGTGCACCTGTGCTCCGATGTGTAAATCCAGCTTTGCCATCATTCACCTCCGGAACTGGTTGCCAGGTCGTATCCCAACGCTGTTATCCATCCGTTGAAAGGTACTGATGTGCACGCAGTTCGGCACACTTGTTAAATGCCCCTCACTGACTTAGTTTTCTGAGACGTTACTCGTACGCGATTACTTCCCACCTCCAGTGAGCACAATCAACCAGAGCAGACTAGCGCATCTCAATGTTGTTGCAGCTGCAACCAGACACAGCAAGCCACCCCATCGAGCCTAGCAAGATACTTCTTACTAGACCATAAATCCGGATATAGAAATCAGGACTGTATAGAGGGGGATCTTGCTGGCCTATCACCGGCCATCGACCGCCCGCTCGCGGGTCAGCAAACCGGTCCCGCACCCCAGGTCGAGGATGGTGCGAGCATCGAGGTCTGCCGCGAGACAAACGTAGAAGTCGGTGTCGCCGCCGCAGGTGTTCTCAATGTCGTACAGCTCCACCAGGCGCGGGTCCACGTAGTGCTGATCAAGGTTTATCATAGCGGTTTCTTCGAACGTCTACAGGGGGCAAAACATTCTCAACGCCTCACAGCGCCCGTGTGCGCAGCCACAGAGCTGTTCTTGGGCAACAAAAAAGCCGCCTGATTTTGCGATCAGACGGTCACGGATAGTGTAGGTGGGCGAAAAGGGACTCGAACCCCTGACCCCCTCGGTGTAAACGAGGTGCTTGCTTGCGCCCCTGCCTACAGGTGTAGCGTCACCAGTCTTAAGACGCCGGTTACACAAAGCTATGTGTTCTTGTCTTTCTTCCTTCTTGGCCCCCGGCTAATAGGTCTCATGCGATGCTCAGCCAGGCGCTCTATTTCCTCATCAGTCCACAGAAAGTTTCTTCCGACTCGCCGCGCTGGTCGTAAATGAGGGTGGCGAGATAGGTAGGACGTAAGCGATTTAAGCTCTAGCCTAAACCGCCGTGCGACTTCAATACTCGTTTTGTAGTCCGCCATAGTCGCCCCGCTCCATCTTTGTGCAGTATCAATACGGCAAGTATACACCCCTGCTGGGCGGGTGTCAAGCCCCAAAATACTTATGTCACACCCCCAGGTGTAGCGCGCTGGAATCGTTGCGCTTGCCGTGCAGATACTTGTTGGTAGTGGCGATGGACGCGTGACCGAGGGTATCACGCACCGTCACCACACTAGCGCCGCGGTCGAGTGCGTGGCTGCCGTGCGAGTGGCGTAGCCAGTGGGCGGAAGCTTCTTCAGAT
>QEUW01000406.1 GCA_003577005.1 Chloroflexota bacterium
GGGTCTACACCGTCACCGCCCGCCTGGTGGATGAGAACAACGAAGTCGTGGCTGTCTCTGACCCGCTGGTCGTCACCGTGGCCGAGGCCGCCCCTGTCGTTCCTCCTACACCGACCTCGAGTCCAACGCCAGCGGCCACTCCAACGCCCGAGCCGACGGCTACACCCACCGTCACGCCCGCCCCAACCGCGACAGCTACACCGTTGCCGACTGCCACCGATACACCCGAACCCACAGCCACGCCGGAGCCGACAGCGACGGATACCCTTGAACCGACCGCAACTGACACGCCTCCCCCTACCGCTACTGCAACGCCGACAGCGACGAATACGCCCACGGATACACCAGTACCGACGGCTACAGCGACGCCCTTGCCGACGGATACACCGACAGCGACGGATACCCCAGAGCCGACCGCAACGCCGACACCGGAGATCATCGTGCCGACGCTGGATACGAGCACAATCCCCGATGAGATTCTGCCCGGCGCCTCGGTACGCATCCGCGGGGAAGCTGCACCGGGCGCCACGGTACGGGTGACCGTTGACGACCAGGTGGTGGCGAGCGCCATCGCCGGGGAGAGCGGCGCCTTCCGCGCGACGGTCGGGTTTGGCCAGCCAGGCACTTACACCGTCACATTACAGCTTGTCGATGAGGACAATGATGTTCTGGCTGTCTCCGACCCGGTGACCGTGAATGTCCTTGCGCCCACCCCGACAGCGACAGACACGCCACGGCCAACTGCCACCTCTACAGCAACCAATACACCGGAACCTACATCGACCCCTACCAACACGCCCGAACCGACGGCCACACCCACTGATACACCGGAGCCGACGGCCACCGATACGCCCGTGCCTTCGCCAACGCCGACGTTGACGTACACGCCGCTACCTACCGCGACCGACACGCCTGAACCCACGGCCACCGATACCCCGGCGCCCACCGCAACGGCTACCGATACGCCACAACCCACGGCCACGGCTACAGACACAGCAGAACCGACGCCGACGGAAACCCCAACGCCAGAGCCTGTGGTGCCGACACTCGACCTGGAAACGATTCCGTCCGAGATTCTACCCGGCGACTCTGTTCGCCTGTTTGGTGAAGCTGCGCCAGGGGCCACGATTCGTGTGTTGGTCGACGATCAGCCGGTTGCCGCGGCGGTGGCCGGCGACAATGGTCGATTCCGCACGACGGTAGGATTCGCCCAGGCAGGGGAGTACACGGTAACGCTGGAAGTAACAGACGAGGAAGGGAATGTCGTAGTCGCGTCTGAGCCTGTGACGCTCACTGTCATGGAGCCACTCGCAACTGAGACACCAACAGAGGCGCTTCCCACGGTCACACCTACTGTCGAACCGACAATTGCACCCCCTGTCGAAGTAACGGCCACAGTTGTCACGACCGAAACGGTCGCGGTGACGCCAGTTCAGCCGGCAGAGCTACCCGGCACAGGTGTTTCGATCGACCGCCTGGGAGCATACAATCTTCTGATCCCGCTGGCGCTGATCGCTGGTCTTGTCTGTGTAACCATCTTCCAACGCCAACGGCGTTAAACAATAGGTGAGAGAGGTCACACAAAAGAAAGGGTGGAGTAACCCATAGAGTTGCTCCACCCTTTCTTTTGTGTTTTTGTTTTAGCTAGTAACCGTCAAGTACTTCGTGTAGTGATAAATAGTCCTCACTGAACCAAACACCAGACGCTTATTTGGATCGTTATCTTACCCCGGCAGATGGGGTGGATCTGGCCGCTGGCAAAGCTGCCATCCGCCAGTTGGCGGACAGGGCGCGGGTCCAGTTTGCACAAATGCAGCAACCGGTCGCAGCAGCGTAACCGATTGAGGCCCAGTGGATTTGATAAGCAGGAGGTGAGTGCATGAGCGAGTCGATGCCCACAAGAGATCGCCGTTGGCCAGGCCGGTCTCAGGGCCGCCCAGGCGCATCTGCTCCAACTCACCGAGGAACCACGCCCTGAAGATGTTGCCGCAGCGCAGGCGAATCTGGCCGCGGCCCAATCCCGCCTTGACCGTCTTTACGCCGAGCCGGATGCGTCCGTCGTCGCCGCCGCTCACGCCGATGTGCAACAGGCGCAGGCTGCCCTGGAGCGGCTACAGCATCCGGCCACGGCAAGCCAGATCGCCGGGGCGGAAGCGCAGGTGCAACAGGCGCAGGCAGAACTCGACCTGTTGGAAGCCGCTCCGCGCACCGAGACGGTTGCTGCTGCCGCCGCCGCCGTAGCTGAAGCCGAAGTCACCCTGCAACGCAGTGAAGCCGACCTGGCTGCCCTGCAACTGCACGCCCCCTTTACCGGCACGGTGACTGCGATCAATGTAAACCCAGGCGAGATCGCCCAGTCCGGACAGGCTGTGTTGACGCTGGCCGACTTGAGTCGCCTGCAGGTGGAGACGATCGACCTCAGCGAGCGAGATGTGGTCCGGGTGGCTGTGGGGCAACCGGCGACTGTCTTTGTCAAGCCCCTGAACGAGGAGTTGCCTGGGCGAGTGGCGCGCATTGCCCCACAAGCAACTGTGATCGGCGGTGATGTCGTCTACACAGTGGTGGTCGAACTGGAGGGTCAAGCGCCAGAACAAAATGGGGTGAACACCAACCCACTCCGTTGGGGCATGAGTGTGGATGTGGAGATAGCAACAGCGGAAGACGAGTGATCTGGCGGCACTAACGCTGGTCAAGCATCTCATCAAGCCTGTGCTGCGGATAGGCTCGCTCGGCGCTGTTGCCGCCCAGGGAGAGCGCCTGCCGCTGCGGTCATCCGATCACCAAGTTGATAATCCCTGGAACCACAATGGCCGGATCTCGACCGAGCCGTACTTCGCAGTGGGGACTTTTTCCGCCCAGTGAATCGCCTCGTCGAGGTCGTTGCACTCCACCAGGATATATCCACCTAGCTGCTCGTGTGTCTCTGCAAATGGACCGTCGGTGATCAAGGTTTTATCATTCCGGACCCGGACGGTCGTTGCGTTGGCGACGGGGGCAAGACCGCTATTTGAAATCAGCACCCCGGCTGCCGACATCTCCTGTACAAACCCGGCCCAGGTTTTCGCCGCAGCTTGAAATTCTTCCTTGGAATAATTTGAGATAATCGACTCATCTGCATACATCAACAACAAATATTTCATAAGTTTGGTCCTCTTATCTTTTGCGTTCTTTAGGGTCGGCTTTCTTGATCAAAGCGCGCAGCTGTGACAATTTCTTGCTCCGCCAGTCACCCGATTCCTTGATGATGGCATCTATCTGTTGAGAAGGAGACTTGCCTTCGGGGAAGGATTCGTGCCTGCTTTCATACTCAACTCACCGCTTTCTTCACGAGCGCGCCAATCTTCGCCTCTTCGGCGGGAGTCAACTCCTTCAGCGCAAAAGAGGTCGGCCACATGGCGCCTTCGTCGAGGTGCGCATCGTCATTGAAGCCGAACGTCGCGTACCTTGAGTTGAACTTCGACGCAGCAGTGAAGTAGCAGACGACCTTGCCGTCCTTGTTGGCATACGCGGGCATCCCGTACCAGGTTTTCGGCGCGAGTTCTGGCGCGCTGGCTTTGATGATCTCATGGAGCCGCGTGGCCATGCTGCGATCCGGTTCCGGCATCTCGGCGATCTTTGCGAGCACGGCGCTTTCCCCGGCCGCTCTGTCCTTGTTTGCGCGCGCTTCTGCCTTCAGCTCTTTGGCGCGCTCGTTCATCGCGGCCCGTTCCTCGTCCGTGAATCCCGCGGACTTCTGCGTGGCCTTCTTTGGGCTCATGAAAACCTCCTCATACTGACTGAATACTGACTGATTTTTGCCGTTCCATTTTAACGTCGAATGGGAGGGGTCCAAAATGACAGAGCGGTGGCGCTTCTCATCATTTTCTCATAATTCGGCGGCGGACCAAGAAGTGCGGGCTATAGCGAAGAATAGCCGTGGTTCACCGGCAGGCCCCCAGGGCTAGACGATCAGGTGCAGCGCGCTACTTTCGTTCGGCTTGGCATGGACATACATGCTGGTGACCGCCAGGCTGCTGTGACCGAGCGTATCGCGCACAAGGGTGACGCTGGCGCCGCGGTCGAGCGCATGGGAGGCATGGCTGTGGCGGAACCAATGGGGTGAGACTGGGCCCTCGATGCCGGTGCGGGCAGCGGCGGCGCGTACGATCCGCCAGGCCTGGCTGGGGTCAAGATGGCCGCCTTTCTGGCTGCGAAAGACCGGGTCGTCTGGCCCACTTGATTTTCGCATAGCGATCAGATTTTTCCAGGTTTCTACGGAGAGCTTGACCGCCCTCGTCTTGCCGCCTTTGCCAAAGAGGGTCACCTGGCCGGAGTCTCCATTGGGTTGCACATCGCGCCATTTGAGCGCACAGACCTCGCTGACCCGCCCGGCGCTGGCGTAGAGCAGCCGGAGCAATACCTTGTCGCGTTCCTTCTTGGTCAGCGCGATCATGGTGAGGACTTCGGACTCGCTCAACATGCGCTCGGCCAGCGTGTTTTTGACACTGGGAGCTTTGAGCGCGGCGGCCACGTTGAACGGCAAATAGCCCAGCTTGTGCCCAAAGGTGAAGAGGCTTTTGACGCTGTTGATGGCGCGCTTGCGGGTGTTGTCGCTCAGGCCGGTCAGGGTATTCGCATAGTCTTGCAGGTCTTGCAGGGCTATCTCCTGCAAAGACTTACCCACAAAATCTAGGAAACGCCTGATGTCGGCCTGATACGCTTCCTGCGTGTTTTTGCTTTTTCCGTGTAGCCAGAGGGCAATCAGTTGGTTGTCGCTGTGTGCTTGGGGTAGGATTGCCGGCACATTGGTGGATCTGATTAGGTTTGTCATGGGTGACCGATCTCAAACGAACGTGTTATTGCCATTCACCTGCATGTAAGGCGCTGTGACAGTTGCAACATAACTTCTCTTATCTTGCATTTTTATAACACAGGAATTGGGTGCTGTCAAGAGGGAGTTTGCTGCAGGTACATTTCAAAGCCTCGTATCTTCAGTCTCCTATCGAGTACCAGGCAGATAAAACGGCACGCCTCGTGAAAGTACACGCTGGTAACGCCTGTTGTGTTGCCACTGGATAGTTCAAGACTGCATACACTGGGGATGGGCTACGATGGACATATATCCCACAACACGCAGGCGGTGATGTTTCCGCGGCAGATTCCAGAGCCACAAAACCTTGCCTGTGACGCTGACTTTGCTAAAGGACCGCAAGGCACTAAAATACGCGGCGGAAGGCGACTCGCTTTGTAGAGCCTGGGGGCGTTTTCAGGGCCAGGCGCCAGGTCGTACCGTTACAGATTTCCGGCAACGGACTATGCGAAAGCTAAGTCAAGCGACTGGATCCTATGGAGCAACATAATGGTAGCAGACAGATTCACGAGGCAATGGTCACCGGTAACAGAGATGGAGCAATGGCAGATGGGCAAGGCCGCGGCAGACACAGCGCCGCAGCTTTCCCCGCGCATGGTGAGCATTGCGCTCGTGCTGGCCGGCGCGGTGATCGTCTTCCTGGCCGATACCCAGCCATTAGGTGCGCCAAGAGTGCAACTCCTGGTGGGCGTCCTCATGTTGGATCTTGCTGCCGCGGCCATCTGGCTGATGGCTAATTCATACCCAGCGTTAGGTCGCTGGTTTAGCCTCTGTGCGATGATAGCGCTGGTGATTTGGGGGCTTGCCGGACTGGGTATGGTTGGGTTTGTCTGCCTCTTACCCGTACTGCCCCTGCTGGCCATGACCCTTGTTGGCTTTCCCGCCGCTCTCCTGACTGCGCTGGCGCAATCGCCGCTCCTTTTATTGCTGCCGTTGCCCTTGCAGCTTTATCCGGCGCCTCCAGAGTTGACGCCACTTGTCCTCATCGCAATTTGGGTCACAGTCGCCCTGCTTTACGCTATGACGCAGCCAATGCAGCAGATCACCGCCTGGTCGTGGCAACAGTTTCAGCGTGCGCAACACCTGCTCGAGGAAGCGCGCAACCGCCAGGGCGACCTGGCCCAGGCGCTGGACGACCTGGCCCACGCTAACCGCCAGTTGACGCTGCTTAATGAGAAGCTAGCGGGACTACGGCTGCTGGCCGAGGAAGCACAAAACGCCAAGGCGCTCTTTGTGGCTAAAGTCAGCCATGAGTTGCGCACACCGCTCAATATCATCATCAGCTTGATCGACCTTTTGGTGGAGACACCCGAAGTCTATGGCGACGAACTTCCGCCGCCGCTGTTAGAGGATCTGCGCATCGTCCATCGTAACTGCGAGTATCTTTCCAACATGATCAACGATGTGCTGGACCTCAGCCAGGCAGAGGCAGGACAACTCTCCTTGCACCGCAGCCGTGTGCATCTCGGCGATGCACTGGCCAACGCCATCGACGTGGTAGCGCCGCTGGTCGAGAAGAAAGGGCTTGCCTTGTGCATCGACTTGCCGGCCGACCTGCCGCCGGTCTATTGTGACCCGCAGCGGACGCGGCAGGTGATCCTCAACTTGGTGGGCAATGCGGCGCGCTTTACGGAAAAGGGCAGGATCACCCTGGCGGCCACATGTGCCGAGAATAGTGTGATCGTCAGCGTGACGGATACGGGCGCCGGAATCAGCCCTGAACATGCGCAGCAGATTTTTGAGCCGTTCTTCCAAGGGGGTGATCGCAGCCAGGCGCAGATGCGAAGTTAACCGACGACGTGCGCGCCGCTAACTTTCGGCGCGCCTCCGCTGCCCTGCGCACGGCACTGGCGGCACTTTGATGGATTGATAGAAAGCAAACAGCGGCTCACAGAGCAC
>QEUW01000407.1 GCA_003577005.1 Chloroflexota bacterium
GACCTCCAGGCCGACCTCGACGGCTACCAGATCTACACGCCGGAGCAGGTCGAGACCCTGGTGACCCTCTATCTCGACGGCGCCGGGCGCGACCGGCTCGACCCCCTCCTCGACGCCTGTGTCGCTCTCTACAAAGAGCAGCTCGACGAGGAGGGCCAGGTAGACTTCAAAAGCAAGGCCAAGGCCTTCACCCGCACCTACGGCTTTCTCTCCTCGATCCTGCCCTATACCAACGCCAGTTGGGAGCGGCTCTCCATCTTCCTCAACTTCCTGACACCCAAACTGCCCGCCCCCAAAGAGGAAGACCTCTCCAAAGGCATCCTCGAAGCCATCGACATGGACAGCTACCGCGTCGAAAAGCGCGCCGCCATCAAAATCCAACTGGCCGACCAGGACGCCGAGATCGGCCCCGTCCCCACCGCCGGCGGCGGCCACACCGTCGAGCCGGAGATCGACCGTCTCTCCAACATCCTGGCCGCCTTCAACGACCACTACGGCACCCTCTTCACCGACGCCGACCGCGTGCGCCGGCGCCTCGTCGCCGACATCGCCCCCAAAGTCGCCGCCGACCCTGCCTTCCAAAACGCCCAGCGCCACTCCGACCGCCAGAACGCCCGCATCGAATACGACAAAGCCCTCCAGCGCGTCATGATTGCCCTCATGAAAGACGACACCGAACTCTTCAAACAATTCAGCGACAACCAAGACTTCCGCCGCTGGATGGCCGACGCCATCTTCACCGCCACCTACACCGCCCCGCCGGGATCATAAGGAGTCATTACAATCAGGCTACATATTTGGCCTGCAGAGACAATCCACCTATCACTGCACCATCCTGCTTGCCGCCCGCTTGAACCACAAGATGGTCACCAGAAGCAATTCAGCACCAGCACTGTCCATACCTCAAGGGATTTCACAAAATGGTTCTCTATGATGCCACACCATAAGCACCCGAAGGAGGGAGTAGACGATGCATATCTCAAGAGTAGAAATCAAAAACTTTCGGAACCTGGTCGATTTCAAAGTGGATCTTGCCGAAAAAGCCATCGTGCTTGGTGAAAATGGCGCCGGGAAGACCAATTTCTTCGAGGCGCTCCGGATAGCACTCGATCCATCCTACCGTGTGATGCTCAGCGCCAGTGATTTTTCTCGCGGAACTCCCGCTTACCTCGGCGCCAAAATCGAAGTGCATCTCTGGTTTTCCGGTTTTGATCCTGCTAACGATATCGATCTCCTCGCCTGTGCCCACGACTGTCGCATCTCCCCAGAAACTGAGCCGTTGCAGATCAAGCTCTCCTGTGTCTACCAGCCCAGACAGAATATCCAGCCCGCAGAGGCAACGGGTGAAGACGAGTATGAGCTAATCCGCTACGGTGGTGATGACCCGTCGAACCTACACAGCGCCACTCGCTTTCGCAGCTACGTCAGACTATTTCTGATACCTGCCCTGCGCGATATCGACCGTGACATGCAAAGTTGGCGCCTCTCTCCCATGCGCCGTCTACTCGAATTAATGAGCCTGGCCCAGGACAGTGACTTCCTCAAGGTTGCCCAAAAGGTTGCGGACGCGGGAAATGATCTGCAAAAAATTCAACCCATCAGCCAACTCCAAAGTCAGATTCGTACTCTTCTGAGTGACATCATCGACGACGCCAGTACCGTAAACCCAACGATTGGACTACTACCCTCTGATCCCGATGCGATCCAACGCCTGCTAACGCTCTTTATCGAGACAGACCTGCCCCTAGAGCGTGCCAGTCTAGGCCTCTCCAACGTCCTCTATCTCACCATACAGCTTGTCTTTTTTGATATGCTCCGCACCCACAAAAAAAGTAGCCAATCATCTCACTATACGATTCTCGCCATCGAAGAACCCGAAGCCCATCTCCATCCCCACTTGCAGAGACTGGTCTTCAGCAACGTATTCAAGCGCAATCTCTCCCTTTTGGTCTCCACCCATTCATCAACCATTGTCAGCATAGCCAAACCCGAATGGTTTGTACTCTTCAAACCGAATGGTGCAGGTATTACAGCCGTTTCTACCTCTCAGATACGGCGTCTCGACGAGAAAATCCGCCAGGACCTCAGTCGCTTTCTGGATGCTACGCGCGGTGAAGTTGTCTTTTCTCGAGCCGTCATCCTGGTTGAAGGTGACGCTGAAATGTTTCTTGTCCCCGAAATGGCCAGAAGACTAAAAGCGGCTGGTCTCCTCAAGCGAACGCTAGATGGCGCAGGCATCACTGTCTGCAATGTCTATGGTACGGATTTTGCACCCTACATTCATTTCCTGGGGCCACAGGGCCTAAACCTCCCCATCGCCATCATCACGGATGGCGACCTCTATGTTGGACTGGGTGACAAAGCTCAACAACTCCAAAAAGAACCATCGCTCGACCAGGCCACCAAGGAACGTCTCCTGCTGCTAAAAGCTCAGAACGTACGAGACGAGCTGCGAGCCCTGCTTGAACAGTGCGGTCATGGCCATTACGAAGGACTAAAACGAGGTATCGCGCTTACACGACTGGTTGCCATAGATCAAGTAGTAGCCCTCCAGACCCACTATGACAACGGCAACTGGGAGACAGTGCGAACGATCCTCGAGGAACATGGTATCTTCGTCAACCAACGCACGCTAGAAGACGAACTGATCGCTGTCGGCTACAAACCAGAACTCGTTGAGGTCTACAGGGACCTCGGCGGCAGCCAAACGCAACAAGATAACCTATGTGCCGACCTGGACAATGGCGAAATCGACAAGGTGATCCGGCGCATCGAAACAACCGGCATGGGCAAAGGCAGGTTCGCCCAGCGCCTGGCAGAGCGTCTTGACTCAAACAAGATTCCTCCCTACATCGCCCAGGCAATTCACTACGTCATGGCAAAAGTCCCCAAACCCATTGAAATTGATGACATGATCTTCCCATCCGCACCCGAGGCAACAACCGGCATCAGTGAAACAGTATAGGAGAGGTCGGCAATGTCAGAATATCTACAGCGAGTTGCCAAGCTAGAACAGGATGCCGAACAAAGGGCCGCTCTCTATTCGACTGGCAGTCAGGTCGTCAGGGCGGGCCCAGGCTCAGGCAAGACCTATTTGCTGACAACCAAAATTGCCAAGACGCTCCTCGAAGCAACCGTTCGATTCCCTCAAAAAGTGGCCTGCGTCACCTTCTCCCGGCGGCTCGCTGCCGACCTCACCGGTGAACTCGAACTTCTCGGCGTGTACGATCCTACCCAAGTCTATGTAGGTACAATCCACAGCTTTTGTATTGCCGAAATCATCATGCCCATGACCCATTTGCTTGCACGAGATAAATTCCCTAGCCCATTTCGTATCGCCTCTGACGAAGAATCGTATGCGGCAATCAATACGGCCCTTTCAAATCAGAACATAGGACCAGTGCCATTTGACAAGCGAATCAACAATATCAAAACCAACCTTGACAACTACCGCAAACACTGCTTTGTTGCAGCAACTGATAGTTTTGCCCACACAACCTATGAAGCCAACGGCTTCAGTAAATATCGTCTATCCTCCATTAACTGGTCATTGTTTGCCAGCGATTATCAGGTAGCCCTGATGAGCCACGATCCCCCCTCCCTGGACTTCGTCCAAGTAGAAATGCTCGCTCTGTGGCTCGCGCAAAACGATTCGACCTTAGCAATGACGCTCGCAGCCGCCTATCCTTGGCTCTTCATAGATGAATATCAAGATCTCAGCCCCTTATTCCACCAGCTCATCACAAGCCTACTTGCTGCCCAACAGATCACCGTCTTTGCCATTGGCGATCCGAATCAGTGCATCTATGAGGAACTGCAAGGCAGCAAGCCCCATTTTCTTTCAGAACTGGCTCAGCAAATCGAATGTGCGACCGGAAATAAACCGATCACACTTCAGACCAACTACCGCTCAACTCAAAACATCATCGATATCGGCAGCGCCGTACTGGGGAGATCAACCGGATATAAAGCCAGTCATGCAGAACCCGGCCGCTGCCATGTGATTTTCATCGATCAAGCTCAACGTGAAGAGGCAGTCAGGCGCGCACTTCGCAGACTTGTAGGCGAGTCAAATACGACAAGTTTAATTTCTGGCCAGGTAGCTGTATTATCTCCACGCCGAAAAGTACAAGAAAGATTATGGCAGGCATTAGAACAAGATACCTCTTGCCTCATTGCGATCGACGAACACCCTCAATATCCTCAAAAGACTGAACTATCGGCCTGGCTACTCGAGCTAGCCAGGTGGTATGCCGGTGGACAGAGCTATTTCCACAAACTCATTCCCTTTTGGCTTCAAACAAACCGTTCCATCTATGGGGCCTGTAACGAACGCCAACAAGCAGACTTGGTGGAAAATTTGTTCTCAGTCCTCTATGCCCTTCGCGCCTCAGACCTGACTCTCAACCATTGGCTAAGTGCCCTAGCTGAAGGTCTTCATCTCGATTCCTTACTTGAAGACTATGCACGGCTTAGGCCTGGCGATGTAATGGAATGGCGCGCACTCTACTACAAGGTAAACAGTTCCGCTGAATGCAGCTACTCAGTCCAGCAGTTCGCACAACTTAACACCAAAGTGTTTCTGACGACCCTACATAGCAGCAAGGGCTTGGAATTTGATGCCGCAATTCTCCTCGGCCTCGATGAGATCATCGACAGCGACTCTATTCCGGAGCTTAAATCCCGACTTGCTTATGTCGCAGTAACTCGAGCCAGAACTCATCTGTACGTATTCCTATCTAGGGCAGATTCACCGATAGCCCAACAACTAAGAAAGCAGCCAGAACATCTTCTAAAGTGTTGGGACTATCGAAACGGCAATCTTGAACGACGAACACATCTCTTGAGCTAGAATTCTGCTGGTGTGGATCAGTCACACACCGATCTATATGTGGAATGTGGACCGAGAGGTACGGACGCTATGGGGCAATCTGGACAACGCCGCACCCATTAGCCGGAAAGCACTTCAAGTTCGCCACGGCAGCAATAACTCTTGGGGTCAATAAAAGGGTTTGAGCCTTCGCTCGATATCGGAACAAGTTCCAATAGTACGAGTACGCAGAAAGGTCCCTCAATCATGTGTCATTCATCTTGCATTCACGCTGCATCAAAGCTGTTGTCGAGCATCTCTCTTCTACTTGCAATTGTCTCTCTCGGAATACTTACGCCGTCTACAACTGCGGCGCAGCACGCGCTTTCCGACGACCATGATACGCTTCAAGCAGACGTTGCTCATTTCCTGCAGGTGGACCCGGCGCTGGGCAACAAGCCCTTTGCCGTGTTGCTCTGCCGGTTCTCCGATTCTACCGCCGCCCCGCAGGAGGCTGCGTTCTATCAAACGGCCTTTGACAACACCTACCCCCATATCGGCCACTACTGGCGTGATGTATCCGGTGCTCAACTAAACATCGATGGCACCCAGGTCTATGGCTGGTACACCTTGCCCAACCGAGCCAGTGACTACTTTGACACCTCAACCACCTATCCAACACCGGCCGAGCGGAGCAAACTATGGGACGACTGCACCTCCCTAGCCGATCCCGCAGTAGATTACACCGCTTACTACGGCGTCATCCTGGTATTTCAGGATTGGCCCGAATCAAAAGGCAGATTTGGCGACTGGCGCCAATACACACTGGATGGCCAAACCCGCATTTGGGGCATCACCTTTGTCTCTGCGACTGATTTTGGCACCTCCCTTGCGCTCATCAAGCATGAAATGGGTCATGCCTTCAACATGCGCCACTCCATTGGAGCGGATGGCAGAGCCTATATAAGCCGTTAGGATGTGATGAGTGATACGACTCGCGACTGCGTCACTAGCTTTGGTGAACCGCGCGAGGCGGCAAACGACCCCATCTACGGCTGCATTGGCCAACATCCGATGATTTACCACAAGAACAAAGTGGGCTGGCTAGCGGACGCACAGAAGCTCAATCTGGCGCCAGGGACAAGCAACAGTGTCACCGTCGCTTATCATGACGGGTTGCAGCTCCACGCAACTCACATGATCACCATCGCAGTCGCCAACAGCGACCGGCAGTACATTGTTGAAAGCAGACAGCGCCGAGGATACGACCGCAAACTCCCTAAGAAAGGGGTGATTTTGCATAGTGTCGAGCCAGGCTCACCCACGTTCTCCCAGCCGGTGCTCATCGATGGTGACACCGACGGCGACTTCTACGATGACGGCCCAGTCTGGGTGCCGGGTGAACGGTATCAAAATGCAGCCGACAATGTCACCGTCTGTATTGAATCGGCCAGCGCTGAAGGCTTCCAGGTCTCTGTGGCTTCGGGTCTGGAGATTGCTTGTGAGTTCCGTTCCGTGCTGGCGGTCCGCTATTTGACTCCTGCTCTCGCCGTCTCTGCCGGCGAACGCATCACCATCACCACGGTCGTCGACAACAATGGCATCCCCATCGATGGCGTCTCCGGCACAGTCACCTTTCCGCCTCACCTCACCTACGTCGAGGATTCTGCGGCAATGGACTTTGGCGGAACCATCGCAGCGGAAAACGGAGCGCTGACCTTCACCTACGAGCCCACGGAATTCGGCAACTCATTTGAGTTCACCTATGTTTTGGAAGTTGCACCCGGCTTCACCGACAGCGCGTCCGAATCCGTCACCACAGCCCTGACGTGGTCAAACGGTTCGGTCACATCCACCTATTCAGTCGTCATCAATCCGCATCTGCTGTACTTGCCAGCAGTGTCAAACTAGACTGCGTTCTGTTTGAAAGCGAT
>QEUW01000408.1 GCA_003577005.1 Chloroflexota bacterium
GCATGATGAGGGCACGCCCCCCGGCGAGATCGTAGTGCTGGCGCCCTTTGTCAGCGATGCGCTCCGTTTTAGTCTTCAGACCGGGCTGGCCGAGGCCAATATCACACTCACAACCCACCGCCCCAGCCGGGCGCTGGAAAGCGAACCTGCTGCCCGTTCGCTGCTGACGCTAGCCTGTCTGGCCCATCCGCACTGGGGCATCCGCCCGGCGCCGGCCGATGTGACGCTGGCGCTGGCGCTGGCGATCCAGCCGCTGGACCCGGTGCGCGCCCACTTGTTGACACGCATCGTCTACCCTGAACGGCGTGGCACTATTGAGCTGGGCCGTTTTGGCGAACTGGCAACGGAGATGCAACAGCGGATCACTTTTGCACTAGGAGAGGCTTTCGACCACCTGCGCGACTGGCTCTACGCCTATCGTTCCGCGCCCGAAATTACGCCGTTGGACCAGTTCTTTGCCCGCTTCTTTGGCGAAGTGTTGAGCCAGCCAGGCTATGGTTTTCACGACGACCGCGATGCAGCGCGCGTGGCGAATCAACTGGTCGAATCGGCACGCAATTTCCGCTGGGCGATGGAGAACGCGGAATCGGATAGCCGTTCTGCCGTAGATTTGGGTCGTGAGTACGTTCGCCTGGTGCAAAGTGGGGCGCTAGGCGCGCTCTATGTGCCGGGGTGGCGGGTGGCGGAGGATGCGGTATTTCTGGCGCCGGCCTATACCTTTCTCATGCGCAACCGGCCGGTGGCGCTGCAGTTTTGGCTGGATATCGGGGCGGGGGGCTGGTGGGAGCGGCTCTACCAGCCGCTGACCCACCCGCATGTGCTGTCACACCACTGGCCGGCGCACGAACCCTGGAGCGACTTTGCCGAATACACCACCCGGCAAGAGACGCTCCACCGCCTGCTCCTCGGCCTGATCCGCCGCACCCGCCAGCGAATCTATCTTGGCATCAGCGACTACAGCGAAAGCGGCTTCGAGCAGCACGGCCCGCTGCTCATGTTGATCAACCGGCTGCTGGCGGAAGGGCGTAATGAGTGATACGTCAAATTACAGCTTACCCATCACGCATTACGCATTACACATCAGCCAGCCGGCGCGCCTGGCCGAGCAAATCATCGCTGATCACGCGTTGGGGGGGCCAGCCGATGATGGCGGCGGCTTCGTCGGGTGTCAGCGCCGCCAACTGGGCAAAGGTGCGGATGCCCGCCTCTTTGAGGCGGCGGTCAAAAGTGGGGCCGATGCCGCGCAACGCAGTGAAGTCGTCCTCGGCGACCGGTTCAGTTGCTGGCGGTACACCAGCTTCAGACGGGGTTGGCTCGGCAGTCACGTCGGCAGATACGACTTCGCCTTCTTCAGGATAGACGCGCACCGCAGAGGCTCCCGCCCCACCTGCCGGCTCTTCAGCCCCGGCAGGTGAGACTGATGGGGGAGGAGGTGCAGGGGCCTCTGCAACCGAGGCGGGGGGGGGCGGGGCCAGCCTGAGCCAATGGACGAGCGCCGCACCCACACCCGCGGATGAGACCAGCAGCCAGATCAGATAGGCAGCCGGGCGGAAACAGCCACCCAGCGCCCAGAGCAGGGCCACGGCGCCCGTCAGCAGCAGGGCGCCCAAGGCCGTGCTCGCCAGCGGTTGTACGGGTGTCTGCAGATAGCCAGACAGCCGGTTGCCCACGTACTGCGAGACGATGGCCCAGCCGACCAGGTTGAGCACCAGCAGGAGGGCACCGGTCAAAAAGCCGCCAAGACAGAGAATAATGGTGGCAAACAACCCAACCGTCAGAACCCCCAGGACGAGGTTGATCAACAGACCCACGACAAAACTGAAGGCCGTGCGCTCGACCATGATTTCGTAGATCGGGCGCAGGAGATCGGGCCGCAGGTTGTGGAAGAGGATAACCAGCCCCACCACGACTGCCACCACCAGCACCGCCAATACCAACCGCAGGATCAGCCCACCCAGCCAGCCCCAAAAAGATTGCCGGCCATCAATAAAGGCAGGGGGCGCCGGGCGTATGGATTCCCCGGCCCCATTGGAAAAGCGAAAGGGAAAGGAAAAACCGCGTCCCCGTACCACTTCCCCTTCCACCACGGCGCCGGGCGCCCGCAGCAGATCGCCGCTGACGATGCTCACATCGCCCGCAACCACTGCGCTGTCGGTCAGTTCGATGTTGCCACTCATCGCGGCTACATCGCCGCCCACTTCCCCGGCGATCCAGACGTTGCCGCTCAACGCCGAGATATTGCCCTCGACCACACCACCGGTATGTACTTCTACATTTCCGCTCAGCACATTGAGGTTGCCATCAATGCGCCCACCCCGTTCCACACTGGTGTTGCCGGCAAGGACCGTCACATCGCCGTCATAAACATCGCCGGAGCCTACCGTCAGGTTGCTTGAGAAGACGTAGTCGCCAAATTGTGCCGGAATCGGTGGGTCAGCAGCCAGGGCGCGGACAGAATCCGCCCCAAAGGAAAGCGATGCAATCACGAGCAGCACGCTAAGGACGGCAAACCCACAAAGCGTGCGGTAAATCGGTTTCATAAGAGCCATTACCTTGAAAAGAGTGGAGTGGCGAAAGTTTGAAGTGGCAGCCCCGCTTAAGCCACAGAGGCCGCCACAGAATTGTCGCCCTGGCCGGTTGTTGTCCGGCGCAAAAAGCGAACCCACAAACTCAGCAGGATGGTTGCGAGCGTGACATAGAGCAACAGCATGACCATTGTCTGCGGCGACGCAGCGATCGCCCCCAATGAATCCCTCAACATGGCAAACCAGTGCCCGACTGTAGATGAGAGGTAAGCAAGCAGATAGATGAGATCATTCAACTGCACCCCTTGAGAGAGCAACAGGAAGGCGCCCAACCCGACGATAGTGGCCACCAGACCGCTCCACAGCAACACGACCAACCCGCCAAACAAGATCCCTTGCCATAACCGGCGGCGGCGCTCAAACTGTACCAGACAAAGCTCGACCCGGTCGACAAAGCCCGGCGGCGGCTCGGCGTGCGGGGTGGCAGCTATCTGTTGGTGAAGACGCTGCCACTCTTGCCACTGGCGGGCCAGGAGAGGATAACGCTCCACATAGGAGTCAAACTGCTGCTGCTCGCTGCTGTCCAGCAGGTTATCCAGCCGCAGCGACATCAACAACGTAAACTCTTCTTGCATCTCTGGCGTTGGCTGGGGTGAGGGTGAGAATCGTGCTTGCTCGCTCATAAGGCCACCTTGCTTTACGCGCCGGCCACTGCCGGGCGCCACATCAAAAGCTGCGTGTCGGTCGTGCGGGCTGTGTTTTTTGCTGGAGTCGCTCGCCGCTGCCCAGTCGGTGGCGGCATGGCAACCGGGCGATTGCGATAGAGATCGGCCACCTGTTTGCGCGCCCGAAAGAGACGGCTCTTGACCGCGGCCACCGTCAGCCCCATCACCTCGGCGATCTGGTCGTAACTGTACTCTTCCCAGTAGCGGAGGATCAGCGGCGTCCGGTACTCTGGCTCCAACTGGTCGAGAAGTGTCTGCAATTCGACTGCCTGCTCCTTGTCCAGGACAGCTTCCTCTGGCAAGGGTGACTCCTCTTCCAGATTCTGCAGCACCGGGTTATCATCAATCGAGACCTGGGTGCCCCGGCGCTTGCGCAAGCGGTCGATGCAATGATGATTGGCAATCGAGAGGATCCAGGTACTAAACTTGTACCCGCCGTCGTATTGGTCAAGCCGGGAATAGGCGCGCAGAAAGGTCTCCTGTGCGGCATCCTCGGCCTCCTGGGCGTTGCCCAACATGCGATACGTTAGATTGTAAACCGGTCGTTGATATGCTTCTACCAGGTTGCTAAAGGCCTGTTTATCCCCAGACCGGGCCTCTCGCACCCACGTTTCTTCCTGCTCATACATGGTGATTCATACCCTGTGCATGGCATCGTCAGTAAGAAGGCTACTGCCATACGCACCAGTACGCAGCCATGCAGCAAAAGTTTCGTATTCTGGCGTATTCACGGCCAGCAGTGAGCAGTAATCAGTGAGCCATAGCCGACGCTCATCGACTGACCGCTGTTCACCGCTCACTGGCTGCTCATTTACACTATATCTAATCTAATCTCTGCTCTGGACCAGCCGCACCAGGATCACAAAGAGCAACATCCCCAGCGCGCCCAGCACCGCATAGAAGACCTTTTCCTGCTGGTTGAGCGGGATGTAGTCCGAGGCGAGATCGCGGGCGACATCTTTGGCGACCTCTGTTGCCAGCTTTGCGGCCGAAGGGGCCGGGGCAGCTTGCGGCTGGGGGCTAGGGGCGGGAACGGCGGGCGCAACAGCAGGGGCCGGTGCAGGCGTTTCCGCAACCGGCGGCTTTTCTAGCTCCACAACTGCTGGCGCAGGGGGAGCAAGCCGCGCCTGGATCTGCTCGTCGAGCACCTTTAGCCCTTGGCGGATGATGGACTTGGCCGTACTATCGATCAAGCGCTGGCCAACACCGGCGATCTTGCCGCCTACCTGAACATTCCCTTCGTAGCTCATGACCGTCCCGTCGCCGTTTTCGGACAACGAGATGGCTCCCTCGCCGTCGACAAAGCCGGCTGGGCCTGAACCATTGACTTTCATACGATAGCGTTCGGGCGGCTCGATGGCGGAGAGTTCGACTTTGCCGTCAAACTTACCCTGTACGGGGCCAACGCGCACATTCATCGCCGCCTTGTATTCATTCTCGCCCACCTGTTCAAGTTTTTCGCCACCGGGCAGCGCCTGCGCCAATACGGTGGGGTCCATAAGCGCCTCCCAGACAGCGGGGCGCGGGGCCTGAAAAGTGTAGGCGCCTTTGATCTGCATCGTCTGTTCTCCTTACCTGTCGCATCGATTCTAAACGAATTGTAGGCAGGGAGATACCCCTTGTCAAACCACGAGTCTGCTTCGGATAGAGCAAGATGGCGTCTTGCTCTACAAACCCAAAGATGCTACAATCGGCCCATCTTCGACGCCTTCACCTGCGCAACTCCCGACTGGCCGCCAGGGGTGCGTTTATCCGCACACATCGTTCTAGCTATGGTCAAAACCGAAGTTCGCCGCGGCGCCTACTATGATTCTGTCGTGCTCATGCAGTTGCAACGGGCGCTGGCCGCGCTGTCCGGCGTGACGGAGGCGGGTGTGGTTATGGGCACGCCCGCCAACAAAGAACTGCTGGCGCAGAGCAACCTGTTGACTGTGGAAGCCGAAAGCGCCGCCGCCGATGATCTGGTCATCGTCGTGGCAGCAGAATCGGCTGACCAGGCACAGGCGGCTCTCTCTCAGGTAGAGGCGCTCCTGACCCGGCGCCCGACCGAGGGTGCGACCGGCGACTATCGTCCCAAAACCCTCGCCACCGCTGTCCAGCTCATGCCGGGCGCGCGCTGGGTACTCATCTCCGTGCCGGGTCGTTTTGCCGCTGGCCTCGCCGAGGAAGCGCTGCACCTGGGGAAAAATGTCTTTCTCTATAGCGACAACGTCAGCCTGGAAGATGAGGTAAAGCTCAAACAGGCCGCCGCCAGCCAGGGGCTACTCGTCATGGGGCCGGATTGTGGCACCGCGGTCATCAACGGCGTGGGGTTGGGCTTTGCCAATCAGGTGCGCCGGGGCAACATCGGCCTGGTCGGCGCCTCGGGCACGGGGCTGCAACTGGTGACGGCGCGCATCCATCAACTGGGCGCTGGCATCTCCCAGGCGCTGGGCACCGGCGGCCGCGATCTGTCCGAAGCCGTTGGCGCTGTCACCGCCAGGCAGTCGCTCGATCTGCTGCGTCGCGACCCGGAGACAAAGGTCATCGTCCTCATCTCCAAACCCCCCGAACCCCAGGTAGCGGATGAACTCCTCCGCTTGGCCCGCGCCGCCGGCAAACGGGTGGTGGTGGATTTTATCGGCTACCGCACACCAGAAAACCAGCAAGAGAACGTCTACTTTGTCAAGACGCTCGACGCCGCCGCTGAACTCGCCGTCGAACTGGCCCAATTCGAAGAGGAATCGCACCTGCCGACAATCCAAAATCCAAAATCCAAAATCCAAAATTCTGGCCGTTACCTGCGCGGCCTCTTCTCCGGCGGCACCCTGGCCTACGAAGCACAGTTGCTGTTGCAAGAATACCTGCCGGCTGTCTATTCCAATGCGCCATTGGACAAACGTTTTCAGCTGGAAGCACCCACCACCAGCAAAGAACACACCATCCTCGACCTGGGCGAAGATGAATTCACCGTGGGCCGGCTCCACCCGATGATGGACAACGAGCTGCGCATCCGCCGCCTGCGCCAGGAAGCAGCCGATCCAGAGACTGCGGTCATCCTGCTCGATGTAGTGCTGGGGCACGGCACCCACCCCGACTCGGCGGGCGAACTGGCGCCGGCGATTGTCCAGGCGATCCAGGCCGCCAGGCAAGCCGGTCGCCAGCTGGAGGTGGTCGCTATCGTGGTCGGCACCGAGGATGACCCGCAGGACTTGATGCACCAGATCGAACAGTTGGAGGCAGCCAGCGTCAATGTTCATCGAAGCAACGAGGCCGCCGTCCGCGCGGTTGGGCGCAAACTCCAGGCGCTGAACAACCTGACAAAGCTTCCACCAGTGGACCTTGCTATTTTGCACGGGCCGTTCGCCGCCATCAATGTAGGGGTGGAGACGTTTGCAGCCAGCCTTATCGGGCAGGGTGCGCCCGTTGTGCATGTTGATTGGCGTCCCCCCGCAGGAGGCAATGAGCGGCTGGCCGCCATTCTGGCAAAAATGAAGGGACAAAAGGCAATGAGCGGCTGGCCGCCATTCTGGCAAAAATGAAGGGACAAACATGAGCGTTGATATCGACCAGGCCAATCTCACAGCCGTCACCCGCATGATCGAAACCCGCCCCGTGCTGGCGGGCCTGGGCAAGGCCGCTGATGTGATCCCCGGCATGCACGAGAATCTGCTTCTTCACGCTGGCCCGCCCATTTCCTGGGAGCGTATGTCCGGCCCTCTACGCGGGGCGGTCATCGGTGCGCTGATCTTCGAGGGCAAGGCGAACGATGCCGCCGAGGCTGAGGCGCTCGCAGCCTCGGGCGAGATCGACTTCGAGCCCTGCCACCATCACGGCGCCGTCGGGCCTATGGCTGGCGTCACCTCCCCCTCGATGAGGGTCTACATCGTCGAAAACCAGACCCACGGCAACCGCGCCTTCAGCAACCTGAACGAGGGCTACGGCAAAGTGCTCCGTTACGGCGCTTATCAGGAGGATGTGCAGCAACGGCTGCGCTGGATGAACGATGTGATGGGGCCGGTGCTCCACGATGCGATCGCGGCGGCGGGCGGCGTGGACATCCGCGCGCTGTTGGCCGAGGCGCTCCACATGGGCGACGAAGGCCATAACCGCAACAAGGCAGGCTCGCTTCTCTACACAAAGAACCTCGCGCCCCATGTGGTCAAGGCTGCGCCAAACAGCGATGTCGCCGCCGACATTCTAAAATTTCTGGGCGACAACGCCCTGAGCGTGCTCAACCCAGTGATGGCCGCCTGCAAAGCAATGGGAGACGCGGCCCACGGTGTCGAAGGCAGCACGCTCGTC
>QEUW01000409.1 GCA_003577005.1 Chloroflexota bacterium
GCGTTAACAACCGTCGCGGGCTGCTCGACCGCAGCACCAGTGGCGTTCACATAAATTTTTATTCATTCTTTGCCCCAGGATTATTTTTGTGATCCTGGGGCCTTTTTTGTACAGGACGTGATGGGCCGCATAATATGACAAGTTCCCTAGTTGTGTATTACAATGTAGGTTGCCTAAGCCCTGGGTTTGGGGTTGTTTGCTGGAATGATAGCAAAGGGTGAGCAGGTATGTGGCGCACGGTGGAAGCGGTAATCGACGAAAACGGAGAGATTCATCTCCTTGAGGCAGTCGCACTCAAGAAAAAAAAACATCGGGCCCTGGTAACAATTTTAGATGACGCTATTGCTGATCGCTTAGAGCGTCCCTTTGGTCTGTCTGCTGGCGAATTTGTAGTACCGGATGATTTTAACGATCCCTTACCTGAGCATATTTTACGAGACTTCGAAGGCGTATGAGAATACTCCTGGATACGCAGATCTTTCTCTGGTACATCATTGGTGATAGACAGATTCCTGCACCGGTTTTGCAGGCTGTGCGTGATCCCAGTAACGAAGTCTTTCTGAGTGTTGTCGCAATTTGGGGGGCAGTGATAAAGTATCAGTTGGGTAACCTGCCCCTGCCCCAGCCGCCTGAATTATATCTGCCGGAACAGCGCAGACTCCATCGGATTGTTAGTCTGAACGTCGATGAAGCCAGTGTCGTGCAGTTAGGCCAGTTGCCAGCGCTGCATCGTGATCCTTTTGACCGGCTCATGATCTGCCAAGCGATTGAACATAGTCTTCTATTTGCGACAGTGGACAAGGCCATCCACTCGTATCCCGTGATGTTGCTCTCGTAGCAAGCCGACCGGTCTATCAGGAACTGCAATGATCAAGAAAATTTACTACGCCATCACCGGTGACCCCAACGAAAAGACGCTCAAACGCTTCCGCCCCATTGTGGAAGAGATCAACGCGCTGGAGGCGGAATTCGAGCGCAAGAGCGTAGATGAACTTCAGGCGATGACGGGCGAGTTCAAAGCGCGCATTCAGGAGGCTACCCAGCCGCTGCGCGACGAACTAGCGCGCGCCGAAGAAGAATACCTGGCCGTGCTGGGCACCGATGAACAAAAGTTTGCCCGCATCGAAGTGGACCGCATCAAGAAGGAGATCCGCGAGATCGAGGAAGATGCCCTCGAAGAGGTCCTGCCCGAAGCCTTTGCCGCGGTGCGCGAGGCGAGCAAGCGCACCACTGGCCTGCGCCACTATGATGTGCAGTTGCTGGGTGGCATGGTGCTTCACTATGGCAACATCGCCGAAATGAAGACCGGTGAAGGCAAGACGCTGGTCGCCACGCTGCCGCTCTATCTCAATGCGCTGGCCGGGCGCGGCGTTCACCTGGTGACGCCCAACGACTATCTCTCCAAGGTCGGTCTCCAGTTGATGGGGCCGATCTACCATCTGCTCGGCCTGCGGGCGGCGGTGATCCAAAACAGCGCCGGCAACCCCGACCAGGGTAGCTTTCTCTACGACCCAGAGTTTCCCAATGCCGACGACCGCTTCCTGGCGTTGCGACCCATCAGCCGGCGCGAGGCCTATCAGGCCGACATCACCTACGGCACCAACAACGAGTTTGGCTTCGACTACCTGCGCGATAACATGGTGCAGGACCCCACCCGCCTCACCCAGCGCGAGCTTCACTACGCCATTGTGGACGAGGTGGACAACATCCTCATCGACGAGGCGCGCACCCCGCTCATTATTTCGGGCGAGGCGCGTGAGAGCTCGAATTACTACATGCAGTTTGCCGACCTCGTGCGCCGGCTCAAGCCCGAAGAGCACTATGTCGTCAACGAGAAAGAGCGCGTCGCCACGCTCACCGAAGAAGGCATCGCCTATATCGAACAGCGGCTCAATCTCGAAAATCTCTATAGCCCCGAAAACTTCGAGATGGTGCCCTATCTCGACAATGCCCTGCGCGCCCATGCCCTCTACAAACGCGATGTGGACTACATCGTCCGCAACCACGAGGTGATCATCGTCGATGAGTTTACGGGCCGCCTCATGGAGGGGCGCCGCTACAGCGAAGGGCTCCACCAGGCCATCGAAGCCAAAGAAGGCGTCAAGGTGCAGAAAGAGTCCATGACGCTGGCGACCATCACCTTCCAGAACTTCTTCCGCATGTACAACAAGCTAGCCGGCATGACCGGTACGGCCAAGACCGAGGAAGAAGAGTTCCAGAAGATCTACAATCTCGATGTCGTCATGGTGCCTACCTACCGCCCTGTCATCCGCGAGGACCTGCCCGACCTGGTCTACCGGACGCAGGATGCCAAGTTCAAGGCCGTCATGGAAGACATCGTCGAATCGCACAAAGCAGGCCAGCCGGTGCTGGTGGGCACAGTCGCTATTGAGACCAGCGAACATGTCAGCCAGTTGCTCAAACGCCGCGGCATCCCCCACGAGGTGCTCAACGCCAAGAACCATGAACGCGAGGCGACGATCATCGCCCAGGCCGGTCGCCCAGGCGCGGTGACCATTGCCACAAATATGGCCGGTCGCGGTGTGGACATCCTCCTCGGCGGCAACCCGGAAGGGCTGGCCCGCGAGCAGTTGCGCAAAGAGGGCATCGAACTGGCTGATATTCCGCAACATGCCTGGAACGAGACACTCGACCTGCTCAAACATGGGAAAGATCCGACCGGGGTCTACAACACACCCTGGGCCAAGGTGCTCGCCGAAAAATTCGCCGAGGTCAAGCGCGACGCCGAAAAGGTGCGCGAGTTGGGCGGGCTGCACGTCATCGGCACCGAGCGCCACGAGGCGCGGCGCATCGACAACCAGTTGCGCGGCCGTTCGGGTCGTCTGGGTGACCCCGGCAGCAGCCGCTTCTACCTTAGCCTCAATGATGAACTCATGCGGCGCTTTGGCGGTGAACGCATCAGCGGCATCATGAGCCGCCTGGGTGTGGAGGATGATGTGCCCATCGAAGCCGGCCTGGTCTCACGCGCCATCGAGAACGCCCAGACCAAGGTCGAAGGCTACAACTTCGACATCCGCAAACATGTGCTGCGCTACGACGAGGTGGTCAACGAGCAGCGTAACCGCATCTACGAACAGCGCCGCCGCATCCTCTTTGAACCCTCTATGAAGAGCGCCGTGACGACCATGATCGAGGAAGAGATCGAGGCCGTGGTCGCGGGCTTTATCAGCAAAGACCTGGACGCCGAAGAGTGGCCGCTCGACGACCTGGCCCAGGCGCTGCGCGCCGTCTTCCCCTTCCCGCAGGATTTCCCAGTGGAAGAATGGCGCAGGCGGAGCGAGGACGAGATCATCGACGAAGCTATCGAACTGGCGCTCTCGGCCTACGAGGCCAAGGAGGCGGAGTTGACCGAGCCGGTCATGCGCCAGGCCGAGAAACAGATCATGCTCTGGGCCGTGGATAGCCGCTGGGTGCGCCACCTGACCGATCTCGACCACCTGCGCGAGGGCATCGGTCTGCAAGCGTACGCCCAGATCGACCCGCTGGTGGCCTACAAGCGCCAAGCGTTTAGCATGTACAGCGACCTGATGAACGACATCCGCAGCGATATTGTTAAATCGGTCTTCGCCGTGCAGGTGGCGCCCCAGGCCCAGCAGGCAGCAGCCGCACCGCTCACGCCATCACCTATCGCCCGCAACATCCGCACCAATCGCGATGGCGGCAACGGCAAGCCCCAGACCGTCCGCAACACCGGGCCACAGCTGGGCCGCAACGACCCCTGTTGGTGTGGCAGTGGCAAGAAATACAAGAACTGCCATATGAAGAGCGACCAGACCCAGGGCGCCAGACAGAAGGTCGCCGCCCGCTCCTGACCCACTTTGCGACTGAGACATGTAGGCCCATCGCTCGCTGAGCGGTGGGCTTTTTTTGCCGTGCGCATCATCAAGATCTGAATCCATGCCGCCTTCCGCAGCAGGATGGTAGGATCAAGCGGTTACATGTTTCGCTGCTGATCCGTTGATTTGCGAAATCAAAGTTTCGCATGGCGAAAAGTGCTTTGACAAGATCCCTGCATAAGGGTATCATGCTGTTTTGTAGTGATCGACAAAGCCCACATCCTGGCTAACTCTGTTGATTCTGTCTCGATTTCTGTGTTTGCAGTTTCGTTTCCTTCATTTACAGTATAGCTACTCACAGGGGGACCACTCTATGCGCAGTCCGTCATCTTCAGCGGGCGGGTCGTTCAGCCGCCGTGCGTTTTTGCAGGGTATGATGTGGGCTGGCGGCGCTGTCGCTGGCGTCAATCTGCTGGCTGCATGTGCTGCACCGATAGCGCCGGCGCCGGCAGCCGCACCGACCGCGGCGCCAGCAACCGATACAGGGCCCGATCCCAAAACGTTCCAACCGTTTCAGGCCAGTGACAAGGTGGGCGAAAAGCCAAACCTGCCCCGCCGCATTGCCTGGGCCAACACCTCCAATGCCGAATTCTTCCTTGCCATCACCAATGCGATCCAGATGGCAGCCGAAGATCGCGACCTGGAATTTATCACCGCCATTGCCAACGATGATTCGGCCCGCAATATCGAGCAGATCAACACCTTTCTCCAGCGCGGGATTGCTGCACTCTGTATCCAGCCGCTCGACGCCAACGCCCAGGCGCCCCTCATGCAAAAGGCAATTGACGACGGGATCGCCGTTCTGTCCCTGGTGACGCCGCCGAGCACCGTGCAGGCGGTGGCCGATCAATACCAGGTCGGCTACACCCAGGGCGCGGCCGCGGCCAAGTGGATCATGGAAAACCTCGACGGTAAGGCGAAGGTTCACTACTTCAACATCGACACCATCGAAGTGCTGATTGCCCGCCATCAAGGCGTGCTCGACGGGGTGAAGACAGCCGGTGAGGGGGTGGAGATCGTCAGCGACATCAACGCCGGCGCCATTACCAACGAGGCTGGCTTCAACACCATGAATACGGTCCTCCAGGCCCACCCGGACATCAACGTGATCCTGGGAGGCGACACGCTCGTGCTCGGCGCCCTCGCCGCCGTCGAGGCCGCCGGCAAGGCAGGTGAGCAGATCTACATGTCGGGCATCGACGGTGACGCCGAGGCGCTCAAGAAGGTGCGCGAGGGCGGGCCATACAAGGCCAGCTTTGCCTTCGCCTACCCAATGATGGGCTATGCCTGGGGCCAGTACGCGGCCGACTGGTTGGACGGCAAAGAGATCCCGCAAGTGATGCAGTTCAACGCCATCGAACTCAACTCAGCCGAGAGCATCGACGCCTTTGAACAGGATATGGCGAATGTGCGCGAGTCGTGGACCGCGGCCGAGAAGTACTTTACCAATCTGGGCAGCATCAGCTACGAGACCCGCCAGAACTATGTGCGGGTGTCGGCCTAACGCCATCAGAACCAAATAAAAAGAGGAGAGGATGCCAAGGTAAAACTGCCCGCCACTTTGTCATCCTCTCTTCTTGATCGGGTGCGAAAATAGAGACTTATGTCCGCTCTCTTATGGAGTTCACTGCGGTCATTGATGCGTTCTTCCAGCCTGGCCTGGGACTGGCGCAACCGGCTCGGCCTGGGGTTGCTCTGTATGGCGTTGATCGCCTTTTTCGGGCTGCGCTTTGACAATTTCTTTACCATCGACAATGGCTTTGCCACCCTGCTCAACATCTCCTCGATTGCCATTGCCGCCATTGGCAGTGGATATCTGCTGATCTCGGGCAATGTCGATCTCTCCATCGGCGGCCAGTATGCGCTGATCTCGGTGGTGGTGGCCCAGGTTGCGGTGAGCAGCCAAAATGCGATGCTGAGTGTGCTGGCGGGGCTGCTCTTTGGTGCGCTGCTGGGTTTCTCCAATGGTGCGCTGGTGCGTGCGCTCAAGATCTCCCCCATCATCGTCACCATTGGCACCTCGGCTGTCTTTCGCGGTATGGCGTATGTCGTCTCCGGTGGCGTTTCGATCTTTGGCTTTCCACAAAACTTTATCGCCATTGGCCGCACCTACGTTGGCCCCGCGCCCCTCCCCGTCATCATTGCCGCCATCGTCTTTGTCGTGAGTGGCCTGATCCTTACCAAGACGGTAATCGGGTTGCGCATCTATGCAATTGGCGGCAATGCGGCCGCCGCCCGGCTGACCGGCATCAACACCGGTCGCTTTGTCGTCGGTCTGTACGTCTTCAACGGCGTGCTCATGGGGCTGGTGGCAACCCTGGCAACGGCGCGGTTGGGCAGCGGCACCCCCTCGATCGGGCTCAGCTTTGAGCTCGATGTCCTCACCGCCGTGATCCTCGGTGGGGTCGGTTTTACCGGCGGGTCGGGCCATCCCTTTGGCATCTTTATTGGCGTCGCCACCATCGCCGTGCTCAACACCGGTCTCATCTTTGCCGGGCTACAAGATTGGTACCAGCAGATCGCCCGCGGCCTGACATTGCTGCTTGCCCTGGCCGCCGACCAGGTGGCCGCGGCCCGGCGCGAGCGAGCCGTGAGCGTCGAACCCCAGATCGACCGGCGCGAGGCGCTCCTGGCTGCCGCCACCCGTGATGGCCAATTGCCACCCGCCAGCGCGCAGCTCTCTGCCGCCGCTAAAGGGGAGATGGTCTTCCATTGTGCCGGGCTGGTCAAGAGTTATGGTCCCGTCACTGCCGCCTACGATGTGAGTTTTTCCATCGCTGCCGGCGAAGTCGTCTGTCTCGTCGGCGATAACGGTGCGGGCAAAAGTACAGTGATCAAGATGATCAGCGGCGCCATCCAACCCGA
>QEUW01000410.1 GCA_003577005.1 Chloroflexota bacterium
GTGCTCTGTGAGCCGCTGTTTGCTTTCTATCAATCCATCAAAGTGCCGCCAGTGCCGTGCGCAGGGCAGCGGAGGCGCGCCGAAAGTTAGCGGCGCGCATGTCGTCGGTTAACTTCGCATAGTTTTCCCAGCCGAGATGGGGCTCTAAGGTGAGATACCCTGTAAAGCCGTGTTGCTTGAGATCGGCTAAAATATCGGACCAACGGACATCACCCTCGCCGACGACACCGTAGTGGGTGGTGCCGCGCGGGGTGTCACGCACATGAACATAGACCGTGTACGGGCGCAGGAGGGGAAGAGCATCTGTGTATGGGTCGCAACCCATCACGGTAAAGCTACACGGCTCGAAGAGGGCGCGGAAATTGTCGGGCAATTCCTGGTGAAAGGCCAGGCACTCTTCGGGACGCCAGGCGCAGAAGCCGCCTTCTTCGTTTTCGTGCGCCAGGATGAGGCCGTAGGGTGCAGCAATTTCGCATAGCTGGTGGAGACGTTGTATGGCTTCGCCACGATACGCTCCAGCCTGATCTTCTGTGGCGTAAAAGGAAAAGACGCGCAAGTATTTTGCGCCAAAGTGCTGCGCCAGTTCCACTGCCCGCCGGAACCGAGCGACTTCAGGCGCAAAATCGTCGGTGATTCGGGTCTTGCCCACCGGCGTGCTCAAGGCGATGACGGTAAAGCCGCCAGCCTGAATCATCCGCTGTGCGTTGGCTGCCTGCTCATCGCTGAGATCGACCACGTTGCCGCCCCAGACGCCGCGCAAGTCGATATTCTTGATTCCATCTTGCGCCAGTACATCGAGGGCAAAGGCCAAATCTTTGGAAACTTCATCTGTGATTGCACAAATTTGCATAGAGACTCCTCAACGGCTCAACGACCACTTAGCCCCGAAAGCTGAATGCCACGGATAAAATACTTCTGCGCACTAAAGAACAAGATCACCACCGGGATCACCTGGAGCATGGAGACCGCCATCAAATAGTTGACGCGCTGGCTGCGGATGTTCTGAAAGGTGCGCAGAGCCAGCGCAATGGTGTAATTTTCCATGCTGTTGATATAGATCAACGGCCCCATAAACTCGTTCCAGTGGTCCCACACCTGGAAGATGGTCACAGTGGCCAGTGCCGGGCCGGCCAGGGGAAGGATCACCCACCAGTAGATCTGCAAGCTGGATGCTCCATCCATGCGGGCGGCTTCGTCCAGTTCACGGGGGATGCTCATAAAAAACTGGCGCAGCAGAAAGATGCTAAAGGCCGTGCCACCAAACCAATAGGGGATGATGAGCGGCAGAAACGTGTCCAACCACCCCAGATAGCGGAAGATCAGAAAGCGCGGGATCAACGTGACCGCACTTGGTAACATCATGGTTGAGATGACAAGCAGAAACATAAAATTGCGCGCCGGAAAGCGCAGCCGCGCAAAGGCGAAACCGGCCAGCGACGAGGTCAGCACCGTCCCCAACGTGGCGTTGAAGGTAATGACCAGCGTGTTTACCACATATACATAGAAGGGCACCGGCAAGGCATTCATCGCCTCCAGGTAATTGGGCCACCAGACCGGGTCCGGAATCCAGACCGGCGGGAAGACCCACTCCTGCCCCGACCGCTTGAGCGAGGTAGAGAGCATCCACAACATGGGAATGCTCATGGCGATCGAACCGGCGATGAGCAACCCATGTCCCACCAGGTCGCGCACCAGACGCCGCACCGAGCCGAGCCAGGCTGCGCTTGTAGCCGTTGTAGTTGGCAACGTCAGGGTTTGCCGTTCGCTGGTCTGGGTCATTTTACGCCGTCTCCTCGACTTCGTAATAGACAAGCCGCCGCGCCAGGCGGAACTGGAGCAACGTCAGGAGCAGGACGATCACCAACAACACCCAGGCCAACGCCGAGGCATAGCCCATCTTGAAATAGTCAAAGCCATTGCGCCACAGGTAGAGAACATAGAAGAGCGTGGCGTTCTGCGGACCGCCCTGGGTGGCAATATAAGCAGTCGTAAATACCTGAAACGAGCCAATGATGCCGATGACCAGATTGAAAAAGATCGTCGGGCTGAGCATGGGCAGGGTGATGCTCCAGAAACGCCGCCAGCCGTTAGCCCCGTCGATGCTGGCCGCTTCGTACAGTGTTTGGGGGATGCCCTGCAACCCGGCCAGAAAGATGACCATCTGGCTGCCGATGCCCCACAACCCCATGAGGATGAGCGAAGGTTTGGCCAGATTTACGTCAAAGAGCCACTTCTGCGGCGGCAGACCGACCGAACGCAGAAAGTGATTTGCCAGGCCAAAGTCGGGACTAAAGATCCAGACCCAGAGCAGGGCGTTGGCGACTGCCGGCGTCAGCGAGGGCAAAAAGAAGAGCGTGCGGTAGACCGGAATCCCCCGCAGCGGCAGGTTGAGCAGCAACGCCATGAGCAGTGACGCCAACAGATAGAGCGGCACCCCCAACAAGGTGTAATAGGCTGTGTTGTAGAGCGCCAGCCAAAAAAGCGAATCTGCCATCATCTGCCGGAAGTTTGCCACACCCACCCACCTGGGCGGTGTGAGGATCTCCCAGTTCATAAAGCTGATCAGGGCGGAGGCCAGCATAGGGCCGGCCGTAAAAATCAGAAAGCCCAAAAACCAGGGCAGGATAAAGAGCCAGCCATCCAACCCTTCACGCCAGAGCGGTCCGCGCCGGCGCCAGCCCGGTCGAATTCTTGTTGCTTGCGCCACCCCGAACCTCCGTTCCTGGACAAGCTAGAGCCAAGAGCGGTTCACAGAGATCACAAAGAAGACACCGAGGGGGCAGAGAACAGTCTCTGTGTTCTCCGTGAAAACTCTGTGATCTCTGTGAACCGCTTTTGATTTTTCGTACAAACTTTACCTCGGCTACGCACCCACGCAGTTGCCCGCGGCAATGCAATCGGCCAGTAACTGGTTGATCGGGTCTTTGACTTCCAGCGCCATTTGCTCGGCGGTCTTGGCGCCGGCCAGGACCGCGTCCCATGCGGGGGCGAGGATGTCGTTCATCTCATTGTAGATGGCCGTATCGGGGTGGCGGCGCACATGCCCGTCAAGCGCCTCGACAAAGAGATTCCAGTGGACATGCTGCGGCTCCTGTTTGAGGAAAACATCAGAGAGCAGCACTTCGCGGCGGCTGACCGAGAGACCGGCGCGCACCAGGATCGCCAAGATGTCCGGCTGGCTGAGGAACTCGATAAACGCCCAGCTTTCCTGCGGATGGGGTGTGCCCGACCAGATCCCCCAGGCGTCGAGCGGATTGCGCACAAAGGTGCCGGCCGACCCCATCGGCTGCGGCGCGATGTTCCAGTTGAGCCCTTCCTGCGCCTTCATGTCGATGGCCCACCAGGTGCCCTTCTGGGCGATCGCGCCGCGGCGGCCAAAGAACATGGCGCTGTTGCCGCCCTGGATGATCTGGTCGGCGGCCGGCGCCACCTGGTGCTCGTGGATCAGGTCGGCGGACCATTGCAACGCCTGGATCGTTTCGGGCATGTCGATGACACACTCGGTCTTTTCCTCGTTCAATAGCCAACCGCCGTTGCTCCAGATCCAGTTGAGCTGATAGGGCCAGCCGCGCTCGCCCACCCAGCCAAAGATACGGTCGGCGCCTTCGCCTGTGGTCAACTGCTGTGTCGTATCGAGGAAATTTTCCCACGTCCAGTTGGGATCATCGAACGTGGTGGGCGGATAGGAGACACCGGCCTCGTCGAACAGATCCACATTGTACCAGAGCATGGCCGGGGAATTGTCAAACGGGGCCAGATACATCTTGCCGTTCCAGAACATCTCGCCCCAGTCTTCGGCAAAATAAGCATCTTGCTGGACAACCGGCGATTGTGCGACAAAATCATCGAGTGGTGTGAAAAAGCCGCGCGCAGCAAAGCCAAACATGAACTTGGTTTCAAAACAGTAGGTGTCCGCACCCACCGCGCCGGCCGCCTGCGCCATCACCTTCTGGTAGCCCTCGGCAATGTCCTCGTAGCTCACCTGGATGCGGCCCTGCGACTCATTGAACTGGTTCACCGCCTCTATCCACGGTTCCGACAGCCAGCCGCCCCAGCCCACGGTAGTGTAGCGCAGAGCAACCGTCTCTTCTGCCGGCGCGGCGCCCCCTGACGGAGCCGGCTGCCCAGGCGCCGACGCTGGAACACACGCAGCCAGGAGCGTACCCGCGGCAGCCCCTGCACTCAGACGCAGAAATCCACGTCGCGAAAGTTTCTGCTTTGCTAGTTGACTCGACATTGGTGAAGAGAGCATCTGTTCCTCCTTCGGTCTACAACGACACACACCAGAACCGCTTTACTCATAAACGTCACGCGGTAGCAGGCAATCGATCTGCCTATTCCGCAGTCTATAGTGGTGTTCCAGGGGTGGGAAAACGTGGTTTGACGAGACAAATCTGCTATGTTACTGTATCAGAACCTTACCAATTACGCCAGGAGATTTTGCGGACATGATCAGGACATGAAGGATCACAAGATTGCCTTTGCAGAATTCGAACAGCAGTTGCGTGAAGGCCTGGGACAGTTGTACCACCCTGGTTACCGGCCACCCCAACCGTTGTCAACTATCTTGGGTGTCGATAGGCAGAACAGCATAGCGGTGGTGCGAGAGACGCTGATCCAGGCGATTGATGCGCTGAAACCGTCACCCGACACGCCCCCCAACGCCCGCAGTTGGCGGCTTTATCTCGTCCTATTTCATCGCTATGTGGAGGCGCGCACGCAAGAAGAAACGGCGGAACTGCTGAGCATTACGCCACGGCATTTACGCCGCGAACAGCAAGAAGCCCTTCATGTGCTGGCTCGCTGGCTCTGGGATCGTTACCCTGCCAGCCACACCTCACCGGATGAAAAAGAGACCGACGATGAAGGCGCTACCTGGCGTTCGCAAGTGCAACAGGAGTTGGCGGCGTTGTACAAGAGTTCACCCGGCGCCGTGGCGGATGTGGCCGAAGCCATCGCCGGGGCGGTTACGGTTGGGCGACCATTGGCGGCCCGCCATAACGTCGAACTAGGCCATTGCCCGGTCGAAGCCGGCTTGCTGGTCGAGCTGCACCCTTCGGCGTTGCGCCAGATTGTGGTCACGGCAATTGAAAAGCTGGCGCAGCAGATGCCCCAAGGCCGGATTCTGCTCGCAGCAACACGGGTTGGAGATACGATCCAGATCACGATCACAGCTGATCCTGTGGCCCCCGGCTCGGTACCCGATAGTGCCCTTATTCGCGAGATTCTAACAGCTCAGGGTGGTACGTTTGTCACACAGCGAAGTGGGGACGAGGTTCGCTACCAGGTCAACCTCCCCGCCGTTGCACCGCTTACTGTGCTCGTGGTGGACGACAACGCCGATCTGGTCCATTTTTACCGCCGTTTTGTGGCGAACACCCGGTACAGAATCACCCATACGGCGGAAGGCCAATCGGTTTTTCACGTCATCGAGCAAGAACGGCCAGATGTCATTGTGTTGGATGTGATGTTACCCGATATGGACGGCTGGGAGCTGCTGACGGCGTTGCGCAACCATCCACTCACCCACACCATCCCTGTGATTGTCTGTTCGGTGGTGCGCCGAGAAGAGCTGGCTTCCGTCCTACACGCTGCACGCTATGTCGCCAAGCCAGTGCGCCGCCAGCACTTTATCCAGGCACTCGACCAGGTGTTGGCTCCGGTTTCGACATCAGCGACGCCAGTCCAAGCGCACAGTGCAACAGCTTGTTGATTGAGAAACCGCTCCCAAGCGTAGCATGAAGCACCGGGCTCGTGCATGGATGCTCGGCCGGGTCCTGCGCCGAGAGCATGATGACCGGCACCCCGCAAACTTGCTCGTTCTGCTGTTTGTGCGCCAGCACCTCCCAGCCCAGCATGTCGGGTAGCATCACGTCGAGCAGGATCACATCGGGCGGGTCTGTCCGGAGCGCCGCCAACGCTTCGGCGCCGTTGGTGGCAACGATGACCTCTAGCGTCTCATCATAGGTGGACAACATGCGTGTGACCAGACGGCGAAAGTCAGCATCGTCATCGACCAACAGCACGCGCCGCAATGGACACCCCAATGCAAGCAATGCCCGCTTGAGCTCGTGATTGAGCACTGGTTTGACCAGATAGCTTGCCGCCCCGGCAGTGCGGGCGTGTTGCACCTGTGGCTGGAAGGAGCAGGCCACAATCGGGGTATCTGGCGCACCCTGCCTCGCCTCGTCCGTCAACGATGTCCCCTGTTGTGGCGTAGGTGCATTGACGATCAGCAGGTGGGCAGGGCATTCTTCCAGTTCAGCCACGGCCTGGGCCACCGTGTTGACGCCAATAATTTCGATCCCGTCTGAACAGTTGGCAAAGAGCGCCGGGAGTTCACCGGTTGCATCGCAGACGACGATGCGCTCCTGCAACTGGTTATCCGGGCCCATACGCCGCTGGGGGCGTTCGTGCCAGTGCCAATCTTCGCGAATCCAGTGGCCGGGCCGCGCCAGCGGCGCTTCGGCGGGCGCCAGCGGCAGCGTGAAGTGAAAGGTGCTACCTACGGCCGGTGTGCTCTCGAACCACATACGCCCGTTTTGGAGTTCGACAATCTTCTTGCTGATGCTTAACCCCAACCCGTACCCGCTCTGCGCCTGGCTGCGATCACCCCCTTGGAAGAACGGCTCAAAAATCTGCTGCGCATGTTCAGGGCTGATTCCGGCGCCCGTATCCG
>QEUW01000411.1 GCA_003577005.1 Chloroflexota bacterium
AACAGGGCAAAGTGCTGGCCGAGGGGCTTGCCGTGGGTGACAAGATCGCCACGGGCAAGGTGCGCGTCATCCCCAACGTAAGCCATATCCGTGACTTCCGCCCCGGCGAAATCCTGGTCACCGATATTACCGACCCCGACTGGGAGCCGATCATGAAGAATGCGGCGGCGATCATCACCAACCGGGGCGGACGCACCAGCCATGCCGCCATCGTCTCGCGCGAGCTGGGCATCCCGGCCATCGTTGGCACGGGCAACATCACCCGTGCAGTCAAGACCGGCCAGACGGTGACGGTGAGTTGTTGCGAAGGTGAGGCAGGCCGGGTCTACGACGGCGAACTGAAGTACCGCGTGGACAAGATGGATGTGAGCGCAATGGCTCGCCCGCACACCAAGATCATGATGAACGTGGGCAATCCTGAGATGGCCTTCAAACAGGCCGCAATCCCCAACGACGGCGTGGGGCTGGCGCGCATGGAGTTTATCTTTGCCAACTGGGTGCAGGTCCACCCGCTGGCGCTGACCCGCTATCACAGCCTGCCTGCCGAAGTACAGCAGCAGGTGGACGCTGTCACCGCCGGCTACAGCGACAAGGTGGAATTCTTTGTCGATAAGCTGGCACAGGGCATTGGCACCATCGCCGCGGCCTTCTATCCCAAACCGGTCATCTTGCGGCTGTCGGACTTCAAGACCAACGAGTACGCCCACCTGGTCGGCGGTAACCGCTTCGAGCCGGAGGAGGCCAATCCGATGCTCGGCTGGCGAGGCGCCAGCCGCTACTATCATCCCGACTATCGCGAGGGTTTTGCGCTCGAAGTCAAGGCGATCAAGCGGGTGCGCGAGGAATACGGGCTGACCAACCTGCTGGTCATGGTGCCTTTCTGCCGCACGCCCGAAGAGGGCCAACAGGTGCTCGATGTCATGGCTGAAGAAGGGTTGCCGCGTAGCAAAGATGGGCTGGAGGTCTACGTCATGGCCGAGATCCCGTCCAACATCTTGCTGGCCGCCGACTTCTCGCAGATTTTCGATGGCTTCTCCATTGGCTCCAACGACCTGACACAGTTGGTCTTGGGCGTGGACCGCGATTCGTCGCAGGTCGCCTCGCTCTTTGATGAGCGCAACCAAGCCGTGCGCCAGTCGTGCGCCGACCTGATCCGCACGGCGCAGCAATATGGACGCAAGGTTGGCATCTGCGGCCAAGCCCCGTCCGATTATCCAGAGTTTGCCGCCTTCCTGGTGAAAGAGGGCATCGACTCTATCAGCCTCAACCCCGACGCTGTGCTGCGCACAACCAAGCTGATCCTGGAGATCGAGGAGAAAGCGGAGACGGTCTTGGCGTAGCCATAACCATTGTCAATTGTCAATCGACAATTGACAATGGTGAATGAGTGGCCCTTGTGAAGCAGGAACGTTAAAAAAAGGGATGCGGCTCATGAGTTTGGCTCGGTGGAGCTGGCTGGTAGGTCTGACACTGGTTAGTCTGCTGGTGCTCTCTTTTATCTTTGCTGTCCGCCCGTGGTATATGCGCTGGGGCGCAACCACGGCTGAAGCGGCGATGCCGTTGGCGGGCGACCGCTTCATTCCCTCGAATGCGGTCGTGTCGACGCGGGCGATCACCATCCATGCGCCAGCGGATCGCGTCTGGCGCTGGATGGTGCAGCTGGGGCAGGGCCGCGGCGGCTTTTACAGCTATAGCTGGCTCGAAAATCTTTTTGCCGCGGATATGCACAACGTCAATGAGACCCTGCCGGAGCTGCAACAGCTACAGGTTGGCGACCGGCTGGCTCTCATGCGGGGCGGCGAGCAGAGTCCAGTCACGTCAACCGTAGTCACCGTATTGGAGCCGGAACGCACGTTGGTTCTGGGCGAGGGCTGGACCCTGGCGCTGGTAGCGGTTGATGCGCAGACCACACGCCTGATCGTCCGCTACCCGTGGGTGGTGGACAGTCCAGCCAATGCGCTCTACTACTATCCAATCTTTGAACCGGCGCACTTTCTCATGGAATCGGGCATGATGTTGGGGATCAAAGCGCGGGCCGAACGCGAGTGGGCCACAGCCGGCCCTATACCGGCAGTGGTGGAGATGGCACGATGAGCACCATCGCGCACAGGGCAGTGCCATTCCCTTTGGCGTGGAGGCAGGTGGTGCGGGTCGGCGCACTGACCGGTGTGGCCCTGACTTATGCCTATGCATTGGCCTTTCTCCTCTACGCTGTGCTGCGCGCCACATTCACGCTGGTGATCATGCTATGGCCCGATGTCGGTCTACTGGGCGCGGTCATCGCCACGAGTGAATCACTGGCGATCCCGGTGCTGATGTTTGCAACCTTGTTGACGATTCCGGCGGCGTTGCTAGGGGCGATCACTGCGGTGCTTGTGTACACAACCTTGCTCTGGTTGAACGGTTCACACTCGCCGCTGCAAACAGCTCTCCTTGGCGGGGCCATAGCGCTGGCGGTGATAGCTGTGATTCGATTTGGGCTGGCCTATGGGTTGGGAGTTACGGCCGCGTCTTTAACGTTGCCGACCTATCTGTTCTGGTTGGGTCTACCGGCAGCTATCTATCTGATCGCCAGCACCAGTGGCGGTTGGCATCTGAGCCATCAGGTTCGTAGGTAGTGCTTTCCCAGTCACGCTGCGACCTCATGGTGGGCCGGAGCGCACCCTAACAATGTTGTCGGTGATCTTCACTGACGGTCTGCATCGTACGAGTAGGTGCATGGTATAGGGATAATAAGTGACTGCCAGCGCCTGGTAACAACAGAGAAAGGCGACAATCAAGGTGCTGGCAGGGGGAGCACAGCGAGTTTGGACATGCGTTTCATTGACGGCGCCGGTTGCCGCGAGCAAAATTGGCCTGGACGGGCTTGCGACGCCAATCCAGCTTGCCAGGCCTCGACAATTTGACAGTGTACCGGAATATTATGCAGAAATGACCGGCGCATCTCCAGATCACTAATGCGAGTGGCCCGTTCCTGAACGATCGCATGCGCCTCGTCGAGCACCGCCCCGGCGCGGCTGTCGTTGTTTGCCCGCAGCACCAGATAGCAGTTCAACCATAGCATACAGGGGTCTTCTACGTCCTGACGACGCAATTGATCCAGCTGCGCTACAACTGGGTCGATCAGCGCCAGCGCCTGTTCGGGGCGCCCTTGCGCCAAACGGACACGCGCCAGGCCGGCCTGGCTCTGGCAGGCCAGATGCGGCTGGTGATGGAGCAGACGGATGTCCGCCGCCTGGGCGTAGCAATCGGCAGCGTTGGTCAGTTCTCCCCGCGCCAGGAGTACCTGACCGCTCCAGTGGAGCGCATAGGCCAGTGACCGTTGGTCTCCCGCCACCTGGCAGAGGTTGGCGGTCTGATCCAGATAGCGCAGCGCCGTGATGTCATCACCCAGATAGTGGTAGGCCAGACCAAGAAAATCCAGAAAGAGCACGGCGTTGTGTGCGCTGTTGAGTCGCTCAGCCAGCCGCAACGCCTGCAAGCAGCAATCGCGCGCCCGGCTGTATTCTCCAATATTGAGCCACAGAATGGCCAGGCGGTGCAGGGCTCGCAATTCATCTACCGCGCTACCGGCGCGCTGCGCCAGTTCCAACCGCTGCATCGTGAATTGATAGACCCGGGCAGGGTCATTGTGATAGATATGGCTCAACGCGCTGAGCGTATTGGCCTCTTCCAGCCGTTGCCCTAACTGCCGGTAGCGCGCCAACGCCTGTTCGAGCAAGCAATGGGCACGTGCCTTTTCGCCTGCAAAGTTGGCTGAGCTCCCTAGCGTATAGAGGATAGCGGCCTCCAGACTTAGCTCATCCCCTTGTTGGGCCAATCTCAATGCCAGGCCCAGATGGCGATTTGCATTTGCCAGGCGAGCCTGCCCGACATACAGTTTCCCCAGCGCCAGGTGACCCGCAGCGCGTGGGCGGTGCAGACCCCTATTTCGGCCCAATTTGATCAAGCGCCAGGCAACTTCAGCCAGTTGGGCAGCGTCGTTACATAGATTGTACATCTCGGCCAGTTCGAGCAGAACTGTCGTCAACCCCTGCGCGTCCTGGTTACCTTGACCCGCCGGCGCGTCCGTGGCAAACAGCGCTGCCGCCTGCTCTAGCAACCGTACACCCTCTTGCCACAGGCCAAGCAAGCCACAAACCTGCCGTAGCGCGCTCGCACAGGCTGATAGCTGAGCGCGGCGCCCATGCTCCACCGCCCAACCCCAGGCGCGGCGGATGTTGTCGATCTCCGTGCGGATGACCTTGAGCGCCCGGTCCACCGCATAGCCGCACAGATCGGATTCGTAGCGACGCAACAGGTCAAGATAATAGGCGCTATGGCTGCCACAGACCGTATCTGGGAAATGCCCCTGGCTGCGTCTCAAGACAAACTGGCGTAGTAGCTCGTGCAGATCATAACGTCCCGCCCTATCTATGTGGAGGAGTGACTTGTCTACCAGGCGGGCAAGCTGGGCCGATCCCGCGGGCAGAACTGCTCTGGCTGCGCTACGGTCAAAGCCACCGCGGAAGATCGCTGCGCCAACGAGCGCCTGTTGTTCGGCTGGTGACAATAAGCCCCACGATTGCTCGAAGACGGTCTGCATGGTGCGGTGACGCGGTGTAAGGTCACCCTGGTTGCTGTGCAACCACTCCATCGGTTGAGCCAGTTTCGTGACAATTTCCGCTGGGGCCATCTCTCGCACCCAGGCCGCCGCCAGCTCGATACCCAGGGGCAACCCATGCACAAACCGGCAGATCTGCACCACCGGCGGCAGCGTGTCGGGTGTCACAGTAAATTGCGGATGAACCTGGCGGGCGCGCGCGATAAAGAGCGCTACAGCGGGATACGTTTCCGCCGCCGGGTCATCGGCGGTGGGTGGGACAGCCAGACCCGTAAGGCGGACAACGTGCTCGGCCTGGAAGTTGAGCGGCTGGCGTGAAGTGACGAGGACCTCCACATTGGGCGCTGCCCGCAACAGGCCGTTGATGATCCCGGAGCCGGGCAGCAGATGCTCGAAGTTGTCCAACACCAGCAACAACTCTTTACCGCGCAGAAAAGCCAATAACTGCGCCTGCGGCTCCTGGCGTTCGCCCAACGGCGCGCCAACCGCAGCGGCTACGGCGGCGGTAATCTCCCGTTGTGCTTGGCCCGGGTCCTTGGCAGGGGCGAGATCAGCCAGTGGGACAAACCAGACTCCATCGGCAAAGCAGCCAGCCAGCGCCTCCGCCGCGGCCAACGCCAGCCGGGTCTTGCCGATTCCCCCCTCGCCCACCAGGCTGGTCAGCCTGTGCGCCGGATTGACCAGCCGCTGCAGCAGCCAATCCAGTTCATCCACCCGATCGACGAGCCCGGTCGCTGGCCGGGGGAGGTTGTTGGGTCCCGGCAAGGGACGGCCGGTGGTTGGGCCATAGAGGCCGGCCAGAGTCTTTATGTCGCTGTTGCGTATTTCTTCATACAGCGCCGTCGTGGCCGGCATGGGTGGAACATCGAGCTCCGCAGCCAGGATGGCGCGGCAGCGGCTATATTGCGCCAACGCTGCGCTGCGCTGCCCGCTCGCCGCCAGGACCCTTATCAACTGCTGGTGCGCCTCTTCGTTCCAGGCTTCCAGCGCCAGTTGCCGGCGGGCGTACTGTTCGGCCTGGGCATATCTACCACATTGATAGTGATAGTCGGCCAAGACATAGAGCGCCTGCATCACCAGCCGGTGATAACGCTCCTGATGTAAGTGCTGCCACTCTTCAAAGACGATGCTATTGATCTGGAGATCGGCCAGGAAGGGGCCGCGATAGAGCGCTACCGCCTCGCTGAGCCGGGCAATACACCAGGGGCACTGCTGCGCACGCCGGTGTGGGTGAGCCATAACCTCGGCGAGCAGCGTCTCGAAGCGTTGCACATCTGTCCAGAGATCGGCCTGGGGAGCAAGCTGTATGGTCTCTTGCGTCGCCTGTAAAAACGGTGTGCCATCCCCATCACCCAGCGCACCACGCACGCGGCGCAGGCACGAACGCAGGTTGGTCAACCCGGTGGGGCCTGTATCCGGCCCCCAAAGGAGTGCGGCCAGGGTGGCGCGCGCATGGCTGTGGGTGCGTTCTACGGCCAGATAGGCTAACAGCGCCCGGGCCGAGAGCGATTCGAATTCAGTGACTGCGTCTTCATTGAGAGCCGCGTCAAAAGGACCAAACAGACGAAGATGGAGGCGTCTCATCTCTTACTCGTTCGTTGGGATGGAACAAGAGGCAACATATTCAAGGACATAACAAACAGCGATGATGAGGAATGATCTCTTGTCTTGGGTGATTGAGCCAGGGTGAAGCCGGAACCGCTCCATTATAGCCTACTTTGTACAGAATGAAGCTTACGTTTTTCTGACGATTCCGGCGACTGGTGGCGACGAGAAAATGGTTGCCTATTCTCGTCCGGCTCAGCGCGAATTCGCGTGATCCGTTCGCTGAACGTCCAATCCCCTAACAGACCCCCAGTACATGAGTATAGCGAGCTACTGCATGGTTGCCATCGGTCAAATGATTGATCTCCTCGCTTTGGTCCGCCACAGACGATGATCTTGGGCCGGCACGCTTCCGGCACGCTACCCTGCTACGCTCGCACCATGAGCAAATCCGCCAACTGGCTTACCGGCGCTACACCTGCCGAATATCACTCCTACCTGGTGCGCATCTGGCGGCCCGGCCCACGCA
>QEUW01000412.1 GCA_003577005.1 Chloroflexota bacterium
GTCATATTAGGGCAAGTGATGGGGTTTGTCAAGCAACACTCAGCTTCGAGCAGTTTCGTCTCCAGCGCGGCTGGTGTGGATCGATCGGCTGAACTGGCGCGGCGATGAGCCGGGGCGCATATCAGCTTCCTGCCCGATATCCAGATAGAGCCGCGTCATGCCCTCCTCGGTCGCGAATGGATCCTTATTTTCCTTCACCGAGATACTCATTCGCCAGTATCAAAAAGACGCTCGACGTCCACGAATAGGCTCGATCGCGCAACCCGTCGCCAGTGAGCGCGTCGAAGTTTTCTGCCATGCCGCTGCGCGCGACCATCGCACAGAACCGGCGGCTGAGTTCGCGGGCAAATTCGCGCTCGCCAACCGCGTTAAGCCCATCGACAAGCAGCATGGTCGATGGCGCCCAGATCGGGCCGCGCCAGTACCCGTCTGCCTGGTAATAAGGGCTGGTGGGACGTTCCGTCGCCAGACCGTGATCGGTCAAGAACCGGTTGGCGTCCTTAAGTCCTGTGATCAGATGCTGGATCACAGCGGCAGGCAGGCGCTTGCCCAACAGCAAGGGTAGATAGAGGATCAGACTGTCGGACGGAATCGCCTCATGGCTGCGTGCGTGCCGCGCGACGAAATGATCCTCGCGCCAGAAGGCGGCCAGCATTTTCTCAAGCAAATCGTCTGCGCGGCGGCGCCATTGTTCGGCTTCGACGGCGTGTCCAAGCTGCCCGGCGATCTCGGACAGCACATCCATCTGATAGACGAGAAATGCGGCCAGGTCAGGCGCTTCAACGGGAACGCCATGCGCAAAGATGGTGGCATTATCCCACCCGGAGTCGTTGCCGTGATTGTACTCCGGCAACCCATCTCCATCGGTATCTCGATAGTGAAGCCACCAGTTCGTCCAGCGGCAGAGCGGGGCGTAGGCTTCGGCAAGGTGGTCTTGATTGAGCGCCTGACTCCGTTCGAGCATGTGCTTGAGCGCCCACCCGTGGATCGGCGGTTTGAAGAAGTTCCAGACACTTTCTACGTCGTTGATATAGTCTGGCAATGCACCGAATTCGTCCTGAGCATCGAATATGACCATGAACTGATCCCAGGCGAGCGCGGGATTCTTCTCCGCCAACGCGAGCGCGTTGAAACAGTGATCCCAGCTCCAGACATTGTCCATCCAGTTCTTGGACATGTACATCGCCGGACGGTGCAGCAGCCCTTCCGGCGCGACCACGCACGACCAGTTGACATACGCCGCGTTGCGGCGCGCCTTGATGAGTTCGTCCGGCACACAGACCTGCTCGGCTTCCCACTGCGCGAACTGGCTCTCAACAGCCTGCACGCACGCGTCAAACGGCTCGGCATAGGTGCGCGGCTCCCAACTTGAGCGATATTCCTCGATGGCGCACTCAAACCCATGTTCACCATCAGGCAAGAAATCGACCTGCACATAGCGGTTGGAAAGACCACCCCACGGCGCGTCGACCACAAGCCGGCCATGCAACGAGGTCAGCATATATTGGCGGAAGGCTCCCCGAATGTTAACAGACCAGCGATGATCTCCGGCCTGCGTAACCGTGTCGTAGACCCAACCCTCACGCGTGGGCATGGGCTGGCGCATTAGCCGGAGCCCGACGCCCTTCCCGCGCACCCGAATCACCTTCGGTTCGGCAATGCAGATCTCGACCGTGCCCTTTGGCGTAATGAGGCGCAGCAGGGCTGGAGCCGCTTCTTCAGCAAAGGGAATAGGCATGCTACCGTCCAAGACCTCGACGCGAAAGAGAATTCGATTGGCCACGCCGCCATGCACCGTGCGGAGATACAAGCCCTCTTCTACGTCCGGGCCTGTTGCCAGATGAGAGAATGCCAGATACGAGCCATAGCGACTAAAGGGAACATTTCGAAGATCGAAAGACATCATGTCCTCACTAACCAGTCGCACCATCGCGCGGGGGTTTTGAGCCGTTAAGTTTTGCTGCTAAGATCCATACCGGCAGCGGCGGTGATGCGCCGCTGCTCCCTGAAGCGCCTCGCTATGGCAGTCTCAGGAAGCAGCGGCCTCGTTTCTGCCAGGGGGGGAGAGTGGGCCGCAGGCGTCAATCTGACAGACCCATCTTATCCCCCCTCACCCTTGCGCTAAACTACCTGCCCAGCATCGCCGCGATCTGCGGTCCTGCGGTGGAGATCGCCTCGTCCACGGACATCTGTCCGGTCAGCGCTTCTTGTAGCATCAGTTGGACGACTTCGGAGACTTCCGGCCAGTTGGGCAGCGGACCGCGCGCGCGGGCGTACTGCATCTGGTCGAGGAAGACGGCCATATTCGGGTCTTCGGTCCAGAGGGTCGTCTGTTCTTCGGGCAGGTCGCGCGAAGGCAGGAAGCCTAGCCCCGCGTACCAGTCCACGATGTTCTCGGGCGCCTGCGTATAGGTGATGAAGTCCCACGCGCAGTCCTGAACGTCGCTGTTGGCGAAGATCGAGAAGTTCTCGCCGCCCAAGCCGTTGGCTGGCTGCCCATCCTCAGGATACGGGATCCCCGCAACGGTGTATTCCAGGTCGGGTGCTTCAGCTTTAAGGCTGTTGATCACCCAAGGGCCGTTGATCATCATCGCAGCGTTCCCGGCCATGAACTGCCCAGGGATGTCTCCGAAGCCGTAGTTCACGACTTCGGGCGACATATACCCATTCTCGACCAGATCGACGTACAGTTGCAGCGCGGCGCGACCGCCTTCGCTATCCAGGCTGTCGATGTCTTCGCCGGTTTGCTGCACAAACGGCAGCCACATGAAGGTCGCCGTCTCGTTGCGCTCGCCGATCAGGGTGATCCCGTACTGGTTTTTGTCAGGATTGGTCAGCGCGGCGGCCCATTCCATGAGGTCGTCCCAGGTCTGCGGCGGGTTGCTGACATCGAGTCCGGCTTCTTCGGCCAGCGCATTGTTGATGAACAGGGCCAGCGTGTTGCTGCCGACCGGCACGCCGTAGTTGTGCCCGTTCCACATGGTCGACGACCAGGGTCCGTCATAGTAGGCGTCAGCCTGGCCCCATTCCGCAATCCGCTCGTCCAGCTCCGCCAGCACGCCTTGAGAGGCGAACATGGCGAAGTCCGGGTTGTCGATCACGGCGATGTCGGGGGTGTTCCCGGTGAGGATCGCGGTCGAGAGTTCGCGCTTGAAGTCCGCAGTCGGGATCGAGCGGATGGTGAGCGAGCACTCGTCCTGGCTTGCTTCCCACCGCTCTTTGAACTTCTGGACGGTTTCGGCGTTGGTGCCGGTGTCGCCCCAGTAGTGCCAGATCGTGACTTCCTGGCGGTCATCCTGCGCGCTGGCGATCGAGACTCCGCCCGCGACCACCAGCGTAACTATCAGAAACAGACTGAGCAAACGTGATTTCATGGTGGGCATCCTTATCTATATGAGCAAGAGTCAATCAAGCGAATCTCGTGAGACGCAGAACGGATATATCTGAATGGGCCGCGCTCCTTTCTCTGCACGCTACTTCACAGAACCCGTGGTGAGGCCGGTGACAAAGTAGCGTTGTAGGGCCAAGATCACGATGACAACCGGGATAGCAATAATCGTCGAGAAGGCCATCACGCCTTCCCACCGGATCCGGTAATATCCAATGAAGTTGTAGACGCCTAGCGCCAGCGGATGGAGTTTCTGATCCTGCAAGAACGAGAGCGAAAAGACGAAGTCTCCCCACCCGACGAGGAACGCGAAAAGCGTGACTGCGATCAGGTTTGGGCGCACCATCGGCACGATTACCCGGCGCAGCGCACCCAGGCGCGTCGTCCCGTCGATCAGCGCTGCTTCTTCGAGATCGCGTGGGACTTGCAGAAAACCGGTGCGCAGAATCAGGATGCAGAAGGGCAGCGTCAGCGCGGCGTCCGCGATGATGACGGAGCTGTAGTTGTTTGTGAAGTGCAGTTCTCGGAAGAAGACGAACATCGGAATGACGAGCAGCACTTCTGGTAGCATCTGCGTGACCAGCAATAGCATCATGAAGATGTTGGAGCCGCGCAGCCGGAAGCGCGCCAAACCGTACGCGGCAGGTACAGCGAAAAGCATTGTCAGGACCATCGTACCCGCTCCGATGATCAGCGAGTTTTTCATGTACCGCAGGCCGTTCACGGGAATCTGTGTGCCTTCAGGGGGCGAGCCGAACATCTCTTTATAGATTTCCATGTTCACGCTGCGCGGTAGGATCAGCGGCGGGTCGCGCATGATGTCCGCTGGATCTTTGATCGAGGTCGACACCATCCAGAAGAGCGGGAAGATGTACACGATAGTAGCGACCAGCGCGACTGTAAAGAGGACAGTCTTGGTCACGTTCTTCCGGGCGCGCTCAGTGCTGTAGAGTCGAAACCGCTCGACGGCCATCACATTTCCTCTTCGTTGGTCGTGCGGACGTAGAACACGGCCACGACCAGCAGAATGCCGAGCATGATCACGCTGATCGCCGCGCCTTCTCCGAAATTGAAGCGGTTGAAGGACTCGCGATAGGCCAGGGTGGGGAGCACTTCGGTCGCGTTGACCGGCCCACCACCGGTCATGACCCAGATCACATCAAACACACGTAAGGTGTAAATGAAGCCGAGCATCAGCGTAGCGAGAATCGTCGGCTTCATCAGCGGCAGCGTCATGCGTGTAAGCTTTTGCCAACGATTTGCGCCATCTACTGTGGCTGCCTCGTAAATGTCTTCCGGCAGGCCCGTCAGGCCGCTGGCCAGCAGGATCACGTTAAACGGGATGCCGAGCCAGATATTGGTCAGGATGACCGTCAGCAGGGCGTAATCTTGATTGAGCAGCCAGCGTACCGGCTCGTCGATCAGGCCGAGTTTCTCTAAAAAGAAGTTGATGAAGCCGAAATCGTAGTTGAACATCCACAGGAAGATCGTGCCGCTGACGATCGGCGGGATGCGCCAGCCGGAGAGGAGCAACCCGCGAAAGAGATGCCGGAGCGGAAAGACTTCGTTCAGAATGATCGCGAGCGCCAGACCAATAAGGAACTGGAAGAACACCGATGCAATGGTGAAGACAAGCGAGTTTCTCAGCGCGATCGGGAAGGCGGGGTCGGCGAGCACGTTCTCGAAATTCGCCAGCCCGATGAAGGGCCGCTCGCCTCTTGACAGCGTGCCGAGAGTCACTTCCTGAAACGCCATCCGGATGGTGTCGAAAAGCGGATAACCGACAGTGATCAACAGAAAAATGGCGGCTGGTAGCAGGAACAGGTATCCCGCACGCTCTCCTTGAAAGAGCCGTTTCGGAAGCTCGCTGATCGCCAGGTGCCGCGCTGTGGGGTAGGATTCAGCCTGTTGCATGGTCCTGTTTCCCCTTTAGAGTGCGGGGATGAGTCGTCGTTTCGCGCACAATAAGATCGAACGGCAGGAACACTTGCTCTGGAGTGAAATCGTCGGCCTGCAACATTCGGAGCAGGATTTTCGCTGCCCGATAGCCGCGCGTGAAGTTCTGCGAGTCGAAGCCGGTCAGCGCGGGAACGAGCAGTCCAGCGCTGGTTTCGCCTGCGATCCCCACTATGGACAGGTCATCTGGGATTTGAAGATTGTGCTCGGCTGCTGCACGATAGACTCCGCCTAAGGTTGCCGCATACGACACGACTAGGCCCGTCATTTGCGGCAGTTCCGTCATGAGCTCGTTAAATCCCTGGAACATTCCCTCGGCGGAGTACGGAACCTCGCGCACTGCCGCCTGAATATCCAGTTCCCGCCGGGCTTTCTCGTACGCTCGCATGCACTGGACGGGCGCTGTGTTGCCTTCCTGGCGCCAGCGAGCGGGGAAGGTCAGGAAGCCGATGCTTCTGTGGCCCAGCCCGGCGAGGTGCTCGAAAGCCGTGAAGATAGCCGTCTCGTAATCGATATCGACAAAGCTCAGCCCGGTGTTGTCCTCGCAGCTTCCGATCAGCACGAACGGATAATTGTGCTCGCGGAGAAGCTCAACACGCCAATCATGCAGACGAACCTGCATCAGGATTAACCCGTCGGTCTGACGGCCCCGGTACAGGTTGAGCAAGCTTTGTTCAGCCATGGGGGCGGTGATAAGGTTGAAGAAGTATTCCTCTTCTGTTGCGGCCCGCGCTGCGCCGGTCAGAAATTCGAGCTCGATCTGCGTGCTCACCTCATCCCACGGATACAGCATCGTGATCGTCCTGGTCTTGCCAGAACGCAGGCGCTGCGCTTGCGTGTGGGGTGTATAGTTCAGTTCCGCAGCCGCTTTCCAAATTCGTTCGCGTGTTTCCTCTGGAATCGAAACACTGGTGTTGTTGTTGAGGACGTAGGAGACGGTGGTGCGAGAAACGCCTGCCAATCTGGCCACGTCTGCCTGCGTAGGGGGCGAAAGCCGAGCACGGTTGTTCGGCATGGGATTCCTTCCAAATAATCTAATAACAGTGACACGTGTCACTGTCACGTGTCACTAGCATAGCACGACTTGTCGGTGGAGGTCAAGCGAAATCGGGCGGATGCATATCCGTGCCTTATGGTGCGCCTCGAAAGTTCCTTAAGCCTTATCCATATGGATTTTTTTCAAACGAATATCTTAAAAATGACCGCTTAAAATCGGCGCATCAGCCCGACTTCGTGAGATGCTCTTCACTTGCGGAAGCTTGAGTATTGGGGCGTTCACCGCTTGACAAAGCGCACCGCGCAAGAGGGAATTT
>QEUW01000413.1 GCA_003577005.1 Chloroflexota bacterium
CAGACTGGGGCCGGCAAGACCACGCTGACCAAGCTGCTCAATCGCACCTTTGATGCCAGCAGCGGGCGGGTCTTGATCGATGGGGTCGACGTGCGAGATTGGAGCATGGACAGTCTGCGCGCCCAGATCGCCACGATTGAACAGGACATCTTTCTCTTTTCGCGCACCATCGCCGAAAACATCGCTTTTGGCGCACGCGAGCCGGTCTCCCAGGCCCAGATCGAGGCCGCCGCACGCGAAGCCCAGGCACACGACTTTATCATGAGCTTCCCCCAGGGCTATGAAACGGTCATCGGCGAGCGCGGCGTGATGCTCTCCGGTGGGCAGCGCCAACGGATTGCCATTGCCCGCGCCTTTCTCAGCGACCCGCGCATTCTCGTGCTGGATGACTCAACCAGCGCCATCGACAGCAACACCGAAGACCAGATCCAACGGGCGATGCGCCGTATCCTCGAAGGGCGCACGACGCTGTTGATTACCCACCGGCTCTCGCAGATCCGCAGCGCCGACCAGATCTTGCTCATGAAAAATGGCCGCCTGATCGCCCAGGGCGCGCACGATGAACTGATGGCAACCAGCGCCGCCTACCGCCAGATCTTCGTGCCCGAGGAACGGCAGCAAGCAACCGGCGAGCGCGGCGTCCTGCAGATGGTGGATGTGCTAGAGAATTACACGTAAAAGGAAATTTTGTATGGGCATCATGGGTGGGCTGAACGCCGAAGAATACGACCGTAGCTACAGCGACCGGGAACTGGTGCGGCGCATTGCGGTCTATTTTCGGCCTCATCTGGGCAAGGTGGGGCTGGTGGCCGGGATGGTCACGCTGACCTCGTTGACCGGCACGCTGACGCCAATCGTCATTTCGCGGGCCATTGACACGCTGGAGGGCAACCCGCAGGTGCAGGTGCTGATCGCGGCGGCGGCGGTCGTCACGGTGCTAGGGTCGCTCAACTGGGTTTTTAGCTTTGTCCAACAGTGGTTTTCGGCGCGCGCCGTGGCCAATGTGGTGTTGGCGCTGCGCGAAGATGCCTTTCGGGCGGTGATGCGCCGTGATCTTTCGTTCTACGACCAGCATGCCTCCGGACGCATCGTCAGCCGGGTCACGTCGGATACGCAAGACTTTGCCACCACCGTCACGCTGACCGTCGACCTGCTCAGCCAACTGGTGCTGGTCGGCGTGATCAGCATCGTGATGCTGACGCGCAATGTGCAATTGGCGCTGATCACGCTGGCGCTTGGCCCCATCGTCGTGCTGATTGCGCTGGTCTTCCGCCGGCTGGCCCGGCACGCCATGCAACAGGCGCAGCGCGCCCAGGCCACGGTCAACGCCACCATCCAGGAGACGATCAGCGGGATCGCCGTCGCCAAAAACTTTCGCCAGGAAGCGACCATCTACAGCGACTTTCAGGCGACCAACGAACTGGCCTATCGCATCCAACTGCGGCGGGTGGCTGTCTTTGGCAGCATCTTTCCCCTGCTCAATACGGTCTCGGGCATCGGCGTTGCCATCATCATCTATGTGGGCGGCCTGCTGGCAATCAACCGCACCCTCACGGTGGGTGAGTGGTATCTCTTTGTGCAGAGCCTGGCGATCTTTTTCTATCCTATCACCAGCATCGCCTCGTTTTGGAGCCAGTTTCAGCAGGGGCTGGCGGCCAGCGAGCGCGTCTTTGCCCTGATCGACGACGAACCGTTGGTGGTGCAAACGGCCCAGGAGCCGGTCGGGCGCTTGCGGGGCGAGATCACCTTTGAGCGGGTAACCTTCAATTACAGCACTGGGCGCAATACGGTCTTGCACGACTTCTCGCTGACGATTCCAGCAGGTGAAACGCTGGCGATTGTCGGCCACACCGGTGCGGGCAAATCGAGCCTGGTGAAGCTGATCATGCGCTTTTACGAGTTCCAGGGTGGACGCCTCTTGATTGATGGCCGTGACATCCGCACGCTGGACCTGAGCCACTATCGCCGGCAGTTGGGGCTGGTGCCTCAAGTCCCCTTCCTCTTTTCGGGCACGGTGGCCGACAATATCCGCTATGGGCGGCCCGACGCCAGCGACGAGGAAGTGGCGGTTGCCGCTCGGCAGTTGGGTGACGGCAGTTGGCTGGATGACCTCTCCGAAGGCATCAACACCGATGTGGGCGAGCGCGGCGCCCGGCTTTCGCTGGGCCAGCGGCAACTGGTCGCCCTGGCGCGCATCCTGCTGCAAGATCCGGCGATCCTGCTGCTGGATGAGGCGACGGCCAGCATCGACCCGATCACCGAGGCGCAAGTCCAGGCCGCGCTGGCGACGGTGCTGCGCCGGCGCACCAGCATCGTCATCGCCCACCGCCTCTCGACCGTCCAGGCGGCGGACCGCATCATTGTCTTGCGCGAGGGGCAGATCATCGAAGAGGGCGATCACGAGAGGTTGCTCGCCCGTGGCGGCCACTACGCCGAATTGTACACCACCTATTTCCGCCACCAGTCGCTAGAGTACATTGACTCGTGGCAGAAACGTGCGGCCTAAAGCTGTCCAAGTTGCTGCTGCGCTGTCCGTTCGGGTGCATCCGTCTGGTGTTGTAGATCCTCGCGCACGCGTATCGTCAGCGCCACGCGCGCCATACCACATTCGATGGCCGTGCCACCCACTTCGCCATCACCCTGGACCGCATGACCATCCCCCAACGAGAGCAGTGCGCCCGAGACTTCGATCGGGAGATAGAGGGTGCTGCCGGCAACCAGCTCTTTGCAGTCCAGGTTGCCACCGGTGGCGCGTGGCGGCATGGTGCTGCGGATGCCGGGCGCAGCCGGCGCAACGCCAATGATGCCCAGAAACGCCGTGGGCCGTGTTCTCAGTGATAGTCCAGTCGAGGCGCAGCCGGCGCAACGCCAATGATGCCCAGAAACGGGCGCAACCGCAGTTGATGACCCCCCGGGCTGGTGGCAATGCCCTGCGTCGCATCGTTCTGCCAGGGGATGAACGAATAGTCCTCGATCCCCAGCTGAAGGTGTCGAGGTTACGCACTGTGGCACCCAAGCCACCGCGCCGCCGAAGCGGCGGTCATGAGCCTCGCCCCGTGCCTTTGCCTATTTAATCATGTCCATGCTTCGTACAGGCAACCCCGGCCATGGCGGCCAGGCTGACTGATTCGGTCTGGTCCATTGGCCGAATTAGCATTTTTCCCCCGTTTTTCCCCCGGTTTTTATCCCGCTAACCGGGTTCCTCTGCCGCTGCGGCTGTGGTTCAATCATCCTCGCAAAAAGTCAATTATCACAGAGCGGACCATCAATTATTCTCCATTGACTTGGGGTCTTCCGGTCTGACCGCGGCAGGCCGTGACCATACATGCACTATCTCGATGATTGTAACGATGAATGTAATCAAGAAAAGGAGAACAACATGTCGTATTTTAGCAATGGGTTTTAGCGTGATTTTGTTTACAACTAGAAAAATTAGATACCAGTCTAGTAGGAGATCGATTTATCATGGCTCAAGTTTTCAGACGGCTGCATCTGAAGCAGTCTACGGTCCACAAAGTATTCAATATACTCCTGGTGTTCATGTTGTTGGTGAGCTTGCTCCCTACCCCGGTGCAGGCAGCTCCCGAACAACCAGACGCCGCCAATAACAAAATCTTCTTGCCCGTTGTCACCTCGAACACTGACCAGGTGATGAGTAGTAAGGCCACGCCGAAATTGTTCGGAACTACCCCGCGCAAGTTTCACTATGAGGTCGGCAAGGTCTATCGATATGACTATTCCGTCCAGATCGACACCTCTACCGCCAAACGCGATACCCTGGGCATCCACGAGGAGGGCGGCGGGTCCACCGTTATTCACGCCATTGCCAACGTGACGATTACGGGCCAGGAAGACGATGGGACGTTTGCCGGCGAGCTTGCGCTGCAAGAGCCCTCTCTCTACCATACCGACGGCACGACCCAATCTGATCTCGAAGACGTCGAGACGCTCGATGCCCTGTCCATTCCGCTGCGTTTTAAGCAGGCCGTCAACGGGGTGATCACCGCGGTCTCCTCGCCCGCCGATGCACCGGCGCAGGTCGTGAACATCCAAAAAGGCGTGTTGAATGCGCTACAGGTCACGCTGGTGGAGGGCCAGGACGACTATGTCGTTCAGGAGCAGGCCGGCCAGGGTGAGGTCCAGGTTCACTATACGCTTCAAGAGCAGGGCGATGGGCTGCACATTACCAAGCACTACACGCAGGACAGTTTCACCAGGCTCATCAAGGCCGGCGACCAGGCCAACAGCATGAAACTGCAGAATGCGATTGAATTTGTTTTGGACCGCGAGAAGGGCGTGATTTCGTCCATGGTCTACAACGAAGGCATTGCCAGCGGAGATGGCAACGCCGACTTCGACCCCTCGAACACGGGCTTCGACGGTGTCACCACCTGGTCCACCATAAAATCAGCCGGCCGACTGGCGCTGCTGGGGGTCAATGACGCCATCGTCGGCAAAGCGGGAATAGAGTTGACCTACAGGGCTGATTCACTCGCCGCCGAGCTGACCGAGGGGTACCCCAACCAGGATGGCATCGACCTGAGCCAGGTGGACCTGGACAGCGAACTGGCCCGGCTGGAAGGCGAGCCGGACAATCCTGAGCACCACGCTCGCCTGCTTTCGCTGATCGAAGCCGATACCGCAGATCCGAACAATAACATTGATGTGTTAAAGCTGATCGCCCGGCGTTTACAGGCAAATGCCGCCAGCGATGCCATTGCCACGGCCTATATCGACGTGTTGGGTTCCGTCGGCACAGCGCAGGCCCAGGAGATGTTGAACGCTGTGCTGGGCAATCCGCAGGTTTACCCCGAGTTGGCCCAGGCGCCCTTTGGCCCAGCCGCCAAAGACCAGGCGCTGATCATGATTGCCATGCTGCAATCGCCGACGAGCATGACCGTGGAGACAGTGAAGCCGCTGATCGACAGCGTCGATCCGGTGTTGCGCGAGACTGCTGTCACCGTGTTGGGCGCTATCGCTGACCACCTGGCCAACGAAGACCCGGCGCAGGCGCAGCAACTTGCTGATCTGCTAGCCGCCAATCTGGCTGCGGCGCGTGAGCCGGCCGACATTGAACTCTATCTGAATGCGTTGGGCAATGCTGGTTCGCCTGCTTCGCTGAAACTGCTCCAGTCGTACCTGCACGCCACCGTGATGATCGACAGTACTGGCGAGATTACCGATGCGCTGGAGCTGCAGACCGCCGCGCTGGTCGGTCTGCGCAAAATCCCTGGCGCCGAAGCCGAAGCGCTGCTGGTAGAGGCGCTCAACGATAGCACACGACCCACGAGTATCCGGTTGATGGTCGCCAATGTCTTGGTGGAACGCGACGGGCTGAGCGACACAGCACAGACGGCCCTTGACCAGTTTGCCATGGACCTCACGGCGGCGCCGGGGAACTACAATTACGCCTGGACAAAGCTGTTGGGCAACAAAAATCTGGGGGTTGAGTTTCCGGGTGGCATCAATGTCGCCAGCCCACCGGCGGCCATCGGCCTCACCGCCTACGCCCATCAATCGACCAACGCCTGGATCTACGGGCGCTCGCTCAGTCTGGCCAAGGGCGAACTGCGTAGCTTCCGCCGGGGCGACAATCAAGTCTTTGGCGCCTACCTGAGCCTGGCTGGCAATCTCATTCGCCGCCAGTACGAGCTAGAGTTTCCCTGCGCTGTCTCCCGCACCGGGAATCTCTTCAACGGTTCGCTGCAATTTCTGAATGTGACCTATAGCGTGCCGGTCTTTGCAGTCATCACGCTCAATGTCAACGTGCGCGCCAGTGGCAGTTTTGCCCTGGACTGGAACTATGGTGCGGATTTCTGTGGGATTACCCAGGTCACACTCAACGCTGGGATCACCCCAAAAGCTTGGGTCACGGCGAACGCCAGCGCCTATCTTGACCTGGTGGTAGTGCGTGGCGGGGCGACGCTAACCGCCACCTTATTGAAGACTGACGTGCCGGCCAAGGTCTCCGTTGTCTTGAATGGCGCCTCGTCGCCGCCGTCGCTGCAATTCTGCATCGACATCAAGGTGATCACCCAGCCGCTCAGTGGCTATCTAGACGTGTGGGCGGATGTGAGAGTCTGGTTGTATTGGCAGCGGATTGGCTCGGCCCGAATCTGGAACTTTAGCACACCAAGCAACACCTATCCCTTGTGGGTTCAGTGCTACTAACCCCGAATCTGGTGGATGACTAGACCTTCCCGGAAGCTCGACGCTGCCGGGAAGGTTGAAGCAGAGTTGTAAGCTTGCTTTCTAACCTAAAAAATATCCAAAAGGTTCATCCAATGTCGAGACAATTTTTTACACAAATGGCTGTACTCACGCTTTCCTTGCTGCTGGGTAACCTGCTCGTCCAAAGCTTATATCCCCAAGCAGTTCAAGCCGAGCGGAGTAGCAGACCGATCAGAGACGCTCATCCAACAACCGCTGGGGCTGACTTTGCCATCGCCTATGTCGGCCCCAGCCGCGAGAGCCAGCAGATCCGGCTGATCAACCCCGACGGTAGCAATGATCGCCCCCTGTGGCAAGCGCCGCCAAACACAACGCGCCAGCAAGGGATCGGCGAACTCGGTTGGCGGAGCGATGCCAGCGAACTGGCCTTTGACAGCGGGCACGACTGGCAACGCTCGATGAACATCCGTGACATCTACTCG
>QEUW01000414.1 GCA_003577005.1 Chloroflexota bacterium
CTGGGAACACCTGGGAATGCTCCACAACGAGGAGTACCGCCGGCACTGGGAAAATAAGCACGCCTGGTACACAAAACACGGCTTCGCCGACCGCCTCATCATCACCGAAGAACATGATGGCTTTGACAGCGAGCCGGTGCTGACAGTTCTGGCTGAAAAGTTTGGTCTTTGACAAGAAAGGAACCTACCATGTTTCACACGCTGCAACGCCGTATCCTACTTTCGCTCATCATATTGGGCTTGATCGGAGCTGCCATCGCCTTCATCGCCCCCCTCTCCCAACCCCAGGCCGACAACGCCCCGGGCAGCCTCAAGCTCCACGCCCCGCCGTTCGTCAGCTCCGCCTACGCACAGGACGCCGACCTCGCCTCCTTCCTCGAAGACGAAGCCGGCATCGCCGCCTACTTCAAAGCGCCCACCGCCATCAACCTGAACACGGTCCGCAGCTTCTACCGCACCATCGAGGCCGAAACCCCCGACTACCTCATCGGCTCAGTCCCCGTCGACGGTTACCAATCAGAGGAAGAAGATGTCCACGTCTACATCCACAAAGAGGGCTGGGTCCTGGGCTACTACCTCAAAGCCGATGCAACCGCCAAGGTCATCGACTGGGGCAAGTACGATGGCGGCGTGCTCATCACCAAATTCGACACCGTCCTCGGCGCCATCGCCGCCACCCTGGGCGTCGCCTCACCCGCCTACACCTACTACCACTTCCAATATCCCAATGCGACCGACCTGGCACTCATCGCTGAGTTTGTGGAAACGAATCGTGTTGGTTCCTTCCAAGTGAACCTGCCCTCTGCGTTTATCTACTTTGAACGGAGCTGGTCGATTGGGTGTAAGGATTATTCTGACTCGAAGTATTTCCTGAACAATAAAGTGGCACATGATCAGTACTGCCCAGACAACACGAATTCAAGTGTCTCTGGCGCCATCCCGCCCGTTGACCTAGTGGCTGATACGTTCCATACAGTGCGTCTGGAAGGAGCCAACGCAAATGTCTCTGGTGGACTGGCGTTGGTGTATCGGAGGTAGGTATGAAATACATACGCACCTTAGGGTTATTATTGCTGTCGCTGATCATCTTTTGGACAGGCGTTGCCGCCAGTTCTGACGGCGCCAACGATATTATCGTCAACGGCGCCAACACCTTCCACAAGGCCCAACTCGCAGGCTCTGAGCCATTGAACCAGAATGCGGCTGGCGTTGCCACGCGCATCATCCAGTCTGCTGCGAACTCCGAGTTGCAGCTTCGCCTCACGGCGCTAGATGCTCCGCTACAGTCGCTGACAGAGCTTGTCCCCGAGCGGGTCCTCGTTGCCGCTAGCAATAGCACCCGCATCCAGCCCCTTGGCGGTCTCGCCCAACCACTGTCAGATCTCCTCTCTCAGGTTGTTGCCCGCACCATCGTCCAGGCGGCCAATTCAACACGCACCCAATCGGTCATCTATCCCTTCGACCTGGTCAAAGACAGACGGCCACCGGCCATCAACACACCGCTTGTCGAAGCCCTTACACCCGGCGCCCTCAAGCTTCACTGGCAATCCGATGGATTCACAACCGCTCTGTTCCGCTATGGCACGCAATCAGGGGTCTACACGGAGGAGATCGCTCTCACGCTGTATGCTCGCAATCACACCGTCGAACTCACCAACCTGACCGCAGGAAGCACCTACTTCTACCAGATCACATCCACCGATATCAGCGGCAACACCACCACCAGCCCAGAAGGGATCCTGACGCTGCAACAAAACCACTTTCTCTACCTGCCCTTTGTCCGGCGCTAGCGCCACCCTGAACCATGATTGAACCGTGGCGTGCGTTGCACAGGCTGTAAACTACTGCCCGTACCGCAGATCTGCCGGCCTGGCGACGCACGCCACGATCCACTGTGGCTCTACCCAGCGCTGCACAATTAAGCGAACTATATTCGAATACACTGGAAAAAGCACCATGACCATTCACATTTCTGCCCGTATCGCCTGGCACGACAGCACACGGCTTCGCCGACCGCCTCATCATCACCGAAGAACAAGATGGCTTTGACAGCGATCCCGTGCTGGCGGTCCTGGCTGAAAAGTTTGGTCTTCAACACGAAAGGAAACCACCATGTTTCATACCCTTCAACGCCGCATCCTACTTTCAAGCGCCCACTGCCATCAAAGTGAACAGTGTACGCAGCTTCTATCACACCATCGAGGCCGAGATCCTGGATTACGTCGTGCCCGATCATGAAGATCAATCCGTTTGCAACCGTGTGAGGCACTGATAAATGTCATATAATCTATTCGTACAACAAGGTATTGATAGCTGCGTCCAAGTGAGTACGGTGGTCGACGACCTGGCGTTTGCGCAGACGATTGCAACTGCACTCCGCACTCACTCAATAGCGCCGCCGGAGGACGTGCCTGAACTCAATAATGCGCTGCAAGGAAATCTGTGCGAATTCTGTATTTGGGACATGGGTGATCGTTTATGGAAAATCTATCATCGCGCCAATACATGGCCCTCGAACGCAGACAGTCCTTGGCGTCCGTCGTCTGATCCAGGAATTGACATTCTTGCTCTTACTGGGGTTGATGACTCTCTCTCCTTAATTATTGTTGAGGCAAAGTCGAGCCAAAAAAATGGCATAAATCTTATCGTCGGCAACAGTAGCACATTGCAAACTGACTTCCAACATCTCTTCGCTGGGCATGTCCAGAACCGCCTATTAACCCGTGTCGGTGACATTTTGTTTGAATTTACAATTCGGCGATCGCGCCCCGATCTTGCCAGCAGAATTCACTCTTTAGTCGGCAAGAGCCCAACAGAATCACCCAACATAAAACTTGTCGGTGTGCTCATTTGCAGCAGAGGAAATGAATCGTCTCGTCAATCACGGATCTCCGCATTTGAACAGTTGCGAGCCCACCTTCGTACTCAAGGATGGAGCGATAACCAGATCGAGTTCCGTTGCATTGAAGTTACCAACTTCGTAAAGTGGATAGTAGAAGTCGTAGATAGGTCCGTCAATGGATCCGTATAGCGAAGAGAATCCTCTGGCACTCTACCCAGAGATGGAAGCTAGTGAGAAAAATGTAGCTGCCTGGATACGAGGATTTGGCAATCCCAGTAGCGATGAATGGCAGGCTGCCGAAAACGTCGCGCTCAAGAATCTACTGGGTATCGCAAGCTTGGGACCTGATGCCAATTATCCTGCAAATGGCGCCGCTGATATTCCGGCCAATGTCATTGCTCGCGCATTGGCAAATAGCCACCGCGCGACAGAATATGATACCGACTATCTGGCTACACTGTCTGCCCTCGCCTACGCGGGTGCTGGCAATTTCCCAAGTGCAGCAATCCTGGCCTACAAAGCGATTCAAGGAAATATAGCTAGCGAGCTCGAGCGCTGGATGATGCGTTTTCTAGCTGACCTTCGTACAGATCTCGTTAGAATAGACCCTCCTGCAAGTCTTCGGGAATATGCCCGCTCGATGAATCGAGCTTTGTCGACCGGCATTTCCGATGACTTTGACCGCTCCCATCAAATCTTCATTGAGGCCTGCCAAAACAGCGATTTTCGACTGCTTCCAAATGACCGCTACCTTTTGTTGCTGTGGTCACAGGTTCATAGCCGGCTTCGGGAGCTTTCTGTAGCACGAGTGCTTAGAGAAATTGCCTTTCCGCACCAGGGATATGCTGAAGCAATTCTCAGGACTACATCCCCTCTCTTCTTCCCACCGCAGGCCTATGCGTTACAGGATTCGAGTCTAGTCTTGCCAACTGATAACATGTTGCTCTCACTGCCAACAAGTACTGGCAAAAGCCTCCTGGGCGAACTTGCGCTCGTCGCAAGTCTGCAATGGAATCCCCAGGAACGATGGCTTGCAGTTTATCTCGCACCCTACCGTGCGCTTACTGATCAGCTTTATGAAAAAATGTGGCGCAGATTGCGGAGAATCGAAATTGCTTGTATAAAGCGGCGCGGTAACTACTTGACAGACATGGCCACACTCTCAGAGCGCCGCCCTACCATTCTTATTGCCACACCGGAAGCATTCGACGGTCTGCTTCGACAGTCGCCCGAACTGTACTCATGTCTATCTGCCTGTGTATTCGATGAATTTCATCTCATTGAACAACACCAACGTGGTCTAAGATATGAAGGTTTAATTGGTCGGTTTTTACATGGTGCAGCCGGCCAGGGTTGGCCCAAGCTTGTCGCATTGTCAGCAGTGGTAGACGCAAATGATAGCTTGATTCGATGGATGGAGATCAACCCTAACGTGGGATTCTACCGTTCAAATTGGAAACCTACAGGTAGGCGCATCGCTGTTTCATCACCTCAAGGCCGGCTTGATTACTTTACCCTTGGCGAGAATGGAGGTTCCCATGATGCTGAAGAGCCAGGGTGGCAGGGCACTATCAATATCCCCCATCTCATAGAGGCTGCTCCAAGACCGCCCACCCAAGATTGGCAGAGGAATGAATATAATAACACGATTCAACGCTTCGAAGCCGATATACGCGAGAACATTGCTGCGGCTGCCATCGACCAATACCATCGTTTTCGGCAGCCTGTGATGGTGATCGCAACTTCACGAAATGATACCCAGTTGATTGCGACGACGATCAGCTCTCGACTTCCTCGAGTCGAGCCGACAGATGCTGCACCTGAGCTGGCACAGACACTATCCAGGCGCTACCCGTACCTCTTCACTCTGCAGAATTGCCTCAAACATGGTGTTGCCTATCACAATGCCTCACTACCTGACTGGGTTCGCGGTCAAATCGAACAGTTGATCATGGCTAAGCAAGTTGCATTCGTAGTTGCCACGACCACACTGGCAGAAGGCGTTGATATGCCATTCCGGGTTGTCGTTATGGCTGACTGGGAATCTTGGCTATTTGGCCAGCGCCGACCAATGCCAACCTTGTTATTCCACAATATCTCCGGTCGATCCGGTCGCGCATGGGAGTACATCGAAGGTGACACGATTATTGTCGACAATCCTGGACGCAATGCCGATCTCCGCTTCGCCGACCGTTACAGGGAATACATCAATCGCTACGTAAGACCATCTCCATATAGCGTACGTTCTTCAGTCGAATGGTCAATAGACGGTGCTGACGAAGACATTCGAGCCGATACAGCAGCTGTTCTCGAATCCCAATTTGCTGCCTATATTGCAGTCTGTGGACAACAAGAGAATCCCGAAACAGCTTATGCTGATTCTATGTACTCTGCGCGCACCACTGCAAGCCGGGAATTTGTTGAACAGGTAGCCATCCGCTTTACTTCAGATATGTTGGCTGACCGCGAATACCCAGTTCTGCAACGTAACAGCCCCCTATCGCTCACGCCTCTAGGTAACACCGTTGTCAAAACTGGACTTTCTCCCCGATCTGGCGTTGCTTTGGCGCGATTCTTCAGCACCTATTCCCCGAGTAACGAGCCTTCAAAGGACAGCAGAAAGCGTGCTCGACTCAACATACGCTGGGAACCAATATTGGCTGCTATGTGGGAAGCAGCAAAGGATGGTTCATGGGTGCAGGAACTGGAAACGGATCAATTTCGAAGACACATCAAGCGAACGGGCAATCCAGCTACCCCAACCAACTTTCCAACAGTGCTCATGGCATGGATATCGGGTGTACCGGTTGAGGAAATGGCGTGGCTGACCTTACGCAAACGCGAGCTTCAGATGGCCGCAGAACGTTGGCTGAATGGCGATGTACCAGCGCCTGGTTCCGAATTCGAAAACTGGATCGAACGACTAGCCGTCTTATGCAGCGGGTATTTGGCTGAACAATGGTCTTGGGTGGTTCAAGGGTCTGCACTAATTTGCATTCAAATCGGGCAACCCGAATTGGCGGCCGACCTCGAACAACTTGGGCGCCGGTTACGCTCCGGTGTGGCCCACATCGAATCAGCCGAACTCCTCAGCGCTGGCTGCCCACTCGACAGGGCAAAGCTCGACTGGCTTGTCAACACCTTCAAACTAAACAACCCATTTGCCGAGTTCAGTCAACAGCCATTCCGTGATTGGCTGAGCACGCTCATCGACCGTGACAACCTGAAATATGGTCGCTTCCCGATTTTGCAGATTAGCAACGCTGAGCTTATTGAAATCTTCGAGTTCCTCAGGCGACAAAGTGATGAAGCTGCTGAATAGTCACCCTGCCCCTACGGGCACCGATAAGGGATGAAAATGAGTCCGCCGATTGCGCAGATTATTGCTCTTGAATTCGTGTCAATCCGTGCAATCCGTGTACTCCTTTCAGACCAGTGCGTTTGAACGCACTTGCCATACCAGACGCCGAATTCATTCGGCGGCGAGGTGATGCGCTCACGTGCGACGCACCCTGCGAGTGCGTCGCACGGACGGTCTATTTTCACAGCAGTCATCATGACCTGCGGTCACCTCGAACAATGAAAATCCAACGCGGTTTTTTGCGGCTTTGCGGCTCCGCGTGAGCTATTTTCAGAACAGGCGAGAGCTATCCCATAAAACTGAATGATTTTGCCCCACTCAATAAGGACTTTATTATGCCTCTCCACCCAATCCTAGTCCTCGACCAAGTCATCGACGACTACCGCAACTACATCCGCACCGAGTTCCGCGCCAAAGACCCGGCCCTCAACGCCGCCCCCGAACTCGACCGGCCCCGCTTCCTGGCCCAGGAGCCGTTCTTCCAGGCCCACCGCCCGTTCCGCAGCGGCAAAGCCTGGCCGGATCTGCCGCTCGACCCCCGGCTGGCCCGCGCCATGACCGCTCGCACAGGGGGCGCTCCAGCCTACCTTCACCAGTCGGCAGCTATCGAGGAGCTGTGCTCCCCCACCGCCCGTCCGGTCGTCGTCACCACCGGCACCGGTTCCGGCAAAACCGAGTGCTTCCTGTTGCCCGTCATCCAAAACGCTATCGAGGATGTCGCCCGCTTCCGCCAGCCCGGCCTCACCGCCATCCTCGTCTACCCCATGAATGCGCTGGCCAACGACCAACTGCTGCGCATCGAGCAATATCTGGAGGAGTCCGGCTTCCAGGGCGCTGTCACCGTCGCCAAATACGACCGCGGCACCACCCAGGCCCAACGCGAGGATCTGCGCCGCAAACCGCCGCACATCTTGCTCACCAACTACATGATGCTCGAATACCTCCTCGTGCGCCCCGCCGACCGCGACGGCATCTTTGCCAACCACCGCTGCCGCTTCCTCGTCCTCGACGAGGTCCACACCTATCGCGGCACGCTGGGCAGCAACATCGCCCTCCTCGTTCGCCGGCTGCGCACCCACCTCCAGCGCGCCCGCCAGGACTGGCGCACCGAGGTCAGCCCGCACGACGCCCCCTACCGCTTTCCCACGCTCGTACCCGTGGGCACCTCCGCCACCATCAAGAGCGTCTCCGAAGAAGCGATCTCCCGCCAGGAAGCGCTCCGCCGCCGCGATGCCGCCGTCCAAGACTTCTTCGCCAGGCTCACTGGGGTGGAGCCCGCCACCATCCAGGTCATCGGCGAAGAAGTGGAAGAGGTACAGACGCCGCCAGAGGCCCAATACGCACTGCAGCCGCCTGCTGGGGTCAGCGTCGATGTCAACGACAGCGAGAGCGTACACCAGGCGCTTTGCACCCTCGCCGGCATCGACCAGGCCACTCCACTGGCCGAGGCCGCCCGCCAATGCCGCTTGCTCTGGGACCTCCATCACTGGCTCATCCGCCAACCGCTCTCCATCACCGATCTGGTCGACCGTGTCCGCCAAACCATCCCTGGCCGCACAGACGCCCCGCTGGACGCCGTCTACCACGAGGTCGCAACCGCCCTCATCGCCGGCGCTGCCCTGCCCGACGGCACGCCGGGCGCCTTACGTCTGCGCTCGCACCGTTTCATCCGCGGCGGCTGGCAATTTCATCGCTGCCTCAATCCCGCCTGTGGCCGTCTCTACCCCTTGGGCGAAGCCCAGTGCAGCACCTGTGGCTACCAGACTGCGCCGCTCCATCTCTGCCGCAACTGCGGCGCCGACTACCTGCAACTCGCCGGCGACCCCCTCGAAGGTCCGCTCCACCCCTTCCGCTCCGGCGTCGACGAAGTGGAATGGATGCTCTACGAACCGTCCCGCTTTGAAACCACCTTCGCCGATGAAGAAAGCGAAGACGAGCCCGAGGAGGAGACTCCGCGTGCTCGCAACCGTCGCCAACGCAATGCCAATGTGCCCACCCAAATGCGGCGCCGTCCCGTCCTCCACGGCTCCTTTGACCCGCGCACCCTCAGTTTTAGCGCCAACCGCACCGACTATCCGCTGGAAGTCATCTTGGCCCCTGCCCGCATTCGCTGTCTCTGTTGTGGCGGCACAGCCGGCAGCCGCAACGTGGTCGCTCCCCTCTCTATCGGCACCTCAGCGGCTCTCAAAGTGCTCGGCGAGGGCTTGCTCGGTGCGCTCGACCTCGCCCATCGCACATTCACCGGCCACGACGGCAAAGAACGCCTGCTCATCTTCTGCGACAGCCGCCAGGATGCCGCCCACCAGGCCCGCTTTATCACCTTCGCCAGCCGCTACGACCGTATGCGCCGCAACCTGGTCCGCTTGCTCGAACAGGAGGGTCCGCTCACCATCCAACGCGCCGTCGAACTCCTCGCCGACCGCGGCGTGCGCGAGCGCGACAACCCGCACGTACCCGAGGCCCCCCGCCAACGTCTCTCCCTGGAAGAACGCGAACGCATCCGCGCCTGGGAGGAGGCGCCCGTCCTCGACGAACTCGCCCTCTCCGCCAGCTATCGCGCCACCTTGATCAACCTGGGTCTGGTTGGCGTGGTCTATGAGGGCCTGCACGAAGTGGTTCAGGAGTCCGGCAGCAAAGTAGCTGAAGCCCTCGACATCGACTTGCCGGCCCTCGAGCATCTTTGCCGTTGCCTCCTCGACGAAATCCGCATGCGCGGCGCCCTCTCTCGCCCCATGCTGCGCTACCACCCGCAGCATACCTCCTGCCCCCGCTA